>JAHCJK010000078.1 GCA_026184295.1 Planctomycetota bacterium | reverse complement strand
CCGCCCGCGCCGCTGACCAAGGTGACGCGCGAGACGCTGGCGCAGGTGCCCGACGAACGGCTCGAACTGGCGCTGATGGCCTACATCGACCGGCAGATCGGTCCCGACCGCGACAAGGCCGGCGAAGCGCTGCCCAAGCTGCCCAAGGGCATGCAGATGCTCTACGCGACCTGGGTGATGGAATCGCAGGTGGGCGAGGGCGGCTTCAACCAGTACTTCTGGAATCCGGCGGGTCGCCTGGCGCCGCTGGCGCGGGAAGGGCTGACGGCCTTCGGCGCGACCAAGCTCGCGAACGTGCTCGCCAAGGCCATCGAGATGGAAAAGCGCGAGGCGCCGATGATGCTGGAGTATAAAGAGAAGGGGACGCCGGAGGCCTTCGCCGAGTCGTACAAGCACACGAAGCTGAGGACGCTCGACGAGGAATACAAAGGCATCGGCGAGAACCTGGGCGCGCTGCGCATCCGCTATATCCGCGCGCATCCGGAAGCGTTCGTGACCGAGTAGAGCCGTTATGGACCTCTCCGTCATCCGCGGCATCCTTTGGACCTGCAGCATATGCTCCTGGCCGTTCACCATCTGGATATGTTCGATCATCTGGCGCAAGCTGAAGCCTGACGCGAAAGCCAAATTCTATTTCCGCTTCGCGCTGCAGGATCTGACGTGCAGCGTATTCGCGCTGGCGTTGGCGCTGGCATGCACGCGGTATTTCCTGCTCGCGATCGGGTTGGAGCAGGAGGACATGATCCCCGTCGCGATCGTTCTGGGACCCGCGGCGCTGATCGGCCTGCCCATGGGCACGCACAATCACAGCATGCTCGAAAAACCTTCGTGGGCGTTGGGGGTGCTGGTGCGTTTGCTGGGCGCGATGTTTTCGGTCTGCATGTATCCGGCGGTCTTCCTGAGTATGCTCATGGCGATGAACCTCAAGACCTTTCATAACGACACGAAAGCCGTGATCGCCTGGGTGCTCATGCTGATGCCGTGCCTTGGGCAATTCTGGTATCTCTCGGCGTATGTGCACAGCCGCGTGGATAAACCGGTAGATTGAGACCCGTGCTAACTCCAGCCCGTGTAACGATGTATAGACATCGTAAATTCTTTAATAATTCTTTTCGCAACACTTTTTAATTCAATGGTTTATATGGTCCTTGAGGCCGTATTCCTTTTGACGAGTGCCGGGGCGCTCGCCAATATAAGGAGCATCGTGTCGCACAACGCATTCACCTGAGGGTCTTCGCACATGGCTACCGGCGCGGGTTCGTCCAAGGTCACCTTTCAGAATCGGTTTCTGCGCGTGGACGTGGACGTCAAAGGCGTCACGTGGCAGATCACCGACAAGGCCACCGGCGCGGTCTTCCGCATGGCCAAGTCCACCGATCAGGACGTGGTGCTCGAAGACGACAAGAAGCAGCGCACCCACCGCGCGCTGGCCTCGTCGCAGGACAAGGCCGTCTTCCCCAACCGCAACGGCGTGCCCGGCCTGTACCTGCGCCTGCTCGACCTGGGCCTGGGCGTGCAGCTTTCGCTGAACGAACGCGACCTGGAAGTGGAGATCGAACGCCTGACCGGGACGGGTCCCGCGCGGGTCCGCGACCTGCTTTTCCCGCGTCACTTCCTGCTGCCGAAGAAGAGCGACGCGTATTCGACGTGGACGGTGGGGCAGGGGTCCATCGTGCCCGCGAACACGACGAGCCGCTTCCACCATCCGGAAGGCTACAGCGAGCAGGAGATGTGCTGGCACGGCGCCTACCAGGATGGCTGCGGCGCGGTGGCGATCGCGGAGACGCCTTTCGACCTGTACATCGCGATGAGCCATCTGCCGGGCGAGGCGCCGGGGACGTTCATCCACTGGCTGCCGAGCCACGGGGATTTGCGGTACACGCGGCGCGTCCGCTTCACCTTCGAGAAGGGCCTGACGTTCGTGAAGCAGGCCAAGCACTACCGCGCCTGGGCGAAGCGCGCGGGCTACTTCGTTTCGCTGAAGGAAAAGGCGCGCTGGAATCCCAACATCGCGCGGCTGAAGGGCGCGGCGGTGATCAACAGCCTGACCTGCATCCGCCGCGTGCGGACGATGGGCTACGAGATGAACACCTTCGCCGACCAGGCGAAGTGGGCGACGAGCCTGCGCAAGGCGACGGGCCTGAAGAACGCGGTCGTCCACGTCGACGGCTGGGGCAAGTTCGGCTACGACTCGGTGCACCCGGAAACGCTGCCGCCCAACGCCGAAGCCGGTGGTCCGAAGGGCCTCAAGTCTTTCCGTGAATCCGTGCGCGACTCCGGCTGGCTCTTCGCGCTGCACGACCAGTACATCGACATTTACGCCGACGCGCCCTCGTACCATCCGTCGCGCTTCATGGTCCGCGAGAATGGCCGCCCGAACACGCTCAACGTCTGGGCCGGAGGGCTCTGCTCGCACCTTTGCGTCAGCGAGTCGCTGAAGTTCCTGCGCCGCAATTTTGTCGAGGGCGTGAAGGACCAGTACATGTACCACAACTCGCCGCCGATCTACGCGATCTGCGAACCCGACGCGTATTACCTCGACTGTTTCTGCCGCATCCACGAATGCTTCAACCCCGAGCACCCGCTGACGCGCGCGGAAGTCGTCCACTACACGACCGAGTGCCACCGGACCGTACGCAACCACGGCAAGAAGGTGGTGCTCTCGGACGAGCATCCCAAGTTCTACGCGGTGCCGGACCTCGATTTCGGCTGGGGCATTAGCCATCTCAAGGCCGATGTCCAGGTGGTCGGCGGCGGGAACGCGACCGAACTGATCGGGATTCCCGTGCCGCTGTGGCACCTGGTCTTCCACGACGCGCTGTGGCTGCCGGACTACGGCGAGAACTACCTCCAGCAGATGCTGTACGGCAGCGGCGTGTACCTGACCAACAAGAAGGACCTGCCCAAGCCCGAAGAACTCGCGATGAAGAAGAAGGTCCTGGCGCTGAACGACGTGATCGGCTTCGACGAGATGGTCGATTTCGAAGTGATCGGCGGCGGGCAGGCCTTCCGCAGCTCGTTCGAGTCCGGCGTGCGGGTGACGACCTCGCCGGCGGAGAAGACCTACGCGATCGAGGGCGCGCGGAGCGTCGCGACGAAGGGTTCCGTCAAACTCGGCTGAGCCGAACGCGGCCAGCCGCGGCGCGCGCGAGCTTCTAACTGGATGTTTGCCGGGGCGCGGCGTATCTTGGCCGCACCATGACGACGCCTCAATCGCCGCATCCGACGGCCCACCTGCCGGCGGGCAGCCTGCTGCTCGGCCGCTACGAAGTCGTGCGCGTGCTGGGGCGCGGCGCGATGGGCGAGGTCGTGCAGGTGCGCGACCGGCACAGTTCCATCGAGTACGCGCTCAAGCGGGTTCCGCCGGACCTGGCCCGCGACGACCTGCAGATGCGCGGGATCCGCGCGAACTTCGCGCTCGTCAGCCGGCTCACGCACCCGCACATCGCCACGACGCGCTTCCTGGAGATCGATCCGGGCGGCGGCGGCGTGTACCTGCTGATGGATTTCGTGAAGGGCTGCGACCTCGCCCACTGGGTGCTCGACCTGCGCGAACGCATGGGCGACCCGGAGGCGCCGCTGCCGCTGCCCCTGGCGCTCGGCATCGCCGAACAGATCGCCGCGGGGCTCGATTACGCCCACAGCCTGCCGGTCTCGCTCCGGCCGGACGGGTCGCCCGCGCGCCACGGCATCCTGCACCGCGACCTCAAGCCCGCCAACGTGATGGTGGAGACCGGGCGCTGGTACGCGCCCGACGTGCCGTACGTGCGCATCGTCGATTTCGGGCTCGCGGCCGAGATCCAGGCCTCGCTGGCGAGCCTGACCGCCGGCGCGGCCGCGAACGAACTGGCCGGCACGCCCGCCTACATGTCGCCCGAACAGTGGGAAGGGCGGTCGATGACGCGCGGCGTGGACCAGTGGGCGCTCGGCGTGATGCTGTACGAAATGCTCGCGGGGCGCCGCCCGTTCAATGCGCCCTCGAACTACGCGCTGATGATGCAGGTGCGCGAACCGAACCCCGAGTGCCCGCCGACGCTGACGCCCGCGCAGTGGGGCGCGCTCAACCGCAGCTTCCACTACGACCGGCGCGCGCGGCATCCTTCGTGCCTGGCGCTGGTCAACGCGCTCGCTTCGGCCGACGCGAGCACCACCGCGACCGTGCGCGTGCAGGCCAAGCCGCTCCCCGAAGACGATCCGCAGCGCCCGTCGCAGCAGGCGCCCGCGCGGCCTCCCGGAACGCCGTATCAGGCGCCCGCGTACGCGCAGCCGGCCGCGGGGACGCCGTATCAGGCGCCCGCTCAGCCGCCGACGCCCTACGCCGCGCCGGCCGCGCGAGGCACGCCCTATCAGGCTCACGCCGCCGCTGCGGTCACGCCGTATCACGCCCCGGCCGCGCAGCCTGCGAGCGCGACGAGTCCCGCCGCGCGTCCGCCCTCGTTCTTCCATCCGGTCCTGTGGTTCATGGGGCTGGTCCTGACCGTTCCGATCGGGTTCACGGCCATCGCGCCGGTGTGGGGCGAATTCTCCGGCAACGATCCGCTGGAATGGGCGGTGGTGATGCAGTTCCTGGGCGGGCCGGCGATGTCCTGCTGGATGTTCGTGACGCTGCTGCTGGTCCGGCGCTGGCGCAAGAAGCTGGCCCACGCGCCCGCCGTGGCGCTCGACGGAGCCACGGTCGCGCACGTGCTGCTGGTGCTCTCGCTGTTTCCGCAGCTCCTGGTCTTCTGGATTCCGCTGGCGTACAACACGCCCTCTTCGACGCCTGAATGGATGCACGATCCCTGCTACGCGATCGGCGGCGCGATGCTGCTGCTCTGGTTCCTGGCCGGGAGCCTGCTGCTGCTGGCCGCGCTGCGCACGCGCAGCAACGTGCCGTCGCTGGGCTGGATCCTGGTCCACATGATGCACGCGGTGCCGGGGCTGGCGACGCTCGCGTACATGGCGGTGAAGGAGATGGCCTGACGCCAAGAAAAACGGCCGCCCGAGGGCGGCCGTTTTCATGCGCGGGTTGCGCGCAGGTTACTTGTTTTCGCCCTGCGGCATGTTGGGCTGTTCGTTCGGGTCCATGCGCTTGGGCTGATACGCGTACGGGTACAGTTCCTTGAGCTGCTTGTCCATGAAGCCGAGGAGTTCTTCGCGGTTCTTGCCGATGTCCGCGCGGATGTCCTGCATGCTGCGGGCGAGATCGACCTTGAGAATCTTCTCGAGGCGCGCGTCGAAGTCGGAGCGGATGCCGCTCACCTGGCCCGACATGTCCTTCTGAATATCTTTGATGCCGTTGGTGAAGTCGTCGCGCAGGCGCTTTTCGGCGTCGGTGACGGTGTTGTTCAGGCTGTCGAGGCGCGTGTTGATCTTTTCGGTGAGCTGTTCCTTCATGCCTTCGACGGCCTTCTTGGTCGCGTCGAGGTCGGCCTGCGCCTTGGAGAGGTCCGCTTCGAGCTTGCTCAGCTTGTCGTTGGCCTGCTGAACCTTGGCGCGCGCTTCCTGGTCTTCGCAGCCGGTGAGGAAGAGGAGCGAGGCGCCGAGCACCGCCACCGCGAACAGTCGTTCCACGCGCATAGCAAAAGCCCTCCCGGGGCAAAGATGGCCTAACGAGTTGTGCGTAAAAGCCTTGGAAGTATCGAGGTTTTTCCCGCGCTTGTCAAGACCGGAAGAAGGCGACAAGGCACCCAGGCGGCTCGGCGTACGCGGCCCCGGGACCCGCCTCGCGAGGCCGGCGCGTCAGGGCGCCGTGGACGGGGGCGGCGCGGCCTTGGCCGGTTCCGCCGGGGCGGGCGCGGGCTTCTCGGCCTTGCCCTTGATCGGGCTGGCTTTGGCCAGGAACTTGCCGAAGTCGTCCAGGCTGATTTTCAGCGTAACGGTGTCGGAGATTCCGCGCACGAACTTCCACGGGATAACGACCTTCGCCTTGCGCCAGAAGGGCTTCTTGAGGCCCAGGGTGGCCACGTTCTCCGACGCGACCTGAATCTCCAGGCTGGTCACCTTTCCGCCGGTGAGGAACAGGTCGGAGACTTCGCCGAAGACGTGCCCTTTCAGGCCGATCACTTTGCGGCCCGCCACCTCGTGCTGAAAGCTTTTTGGCATAGGTCCTCCCGGTTCGAGACGATGCTGGGAAACCTTTACTGCCCCGTACCTCAAGGTCAAGAGCGATTGCCATTCGCGCGGCGGTGGATACAACGTCATCCAAGGCGTTCGGCGGTTTGGGCGGAACCCATGCGACATGGATGAACTCTCGGCGCTGGCCTACGAATGCTGGCCGTTCCTTCTTGCGCTGCTCGGCGTGATGGGGTTCTGGTTCTTCACGAGAGCCTACCTGGACCGGCGGACGCATTACGCCTACGGGAGGCAGTTCGCCCGGCCGCTGGTGATGATCCTGGTCACGCTGGCGTGCACGATGGTCCTGATCCTCGCGCTTCCGATCCACAACGAGATACGCCTGCAGATCCTGAAGATCTTCGGCATCGTCATCAGCGCCATGCTCGCCTTCTCGTCGGCCACGTTCGTGGGGAACGCCATGGCCGGGTTCATGCAGCGATCCATCGGCAGCATGCGGGCGGGGGATTACATCAAAGTCGGGGAGTTCTTCGGGCGCATCTCGGAGCGCGGGCTCTTCCATACGGAGATTCAGACCGAGCAGCGCGACCTGGTGACCATTCCCAACCTCTTTCTGGCGTCCAACCCCGTCACGATCATCCGGACCTCGGGGACCATCGTGCACGCGGAGATCGGCCTGGGCTACAACGTGCCCCGCCAGTTGATCGAGGAGGGCCTCAAGGAAGCCGTGACCGGCGCGGAACTCAGCGAACCCTACGTCCAGGTGGTCCACCTGGGCGATTTCGCGGTGACGTACCGCGCGGGCGGATTCCTGCAGGACGTCAAGAACCTGATCACGGTCCGGTCGGTGCTGCGCGAACAGATGCTCGACTGCCTGCACAAGCGCGGCATCGAGATCGTCTCGCCCGCCTTCATGAACCAGCGGCAGTTGCGCCCGACGGACCTGTTCATCCCGGAACGGGTGGTGACTTCGACGCCGCAGGTGTCCGAAAAGCTGCCCACGAAGACGTTCGACAAGGCCGACCAGGCCGAAGGCATCGAGGCGATCGAGTTCAAGATCGGCGAACTGCAGGAGAAGCTCGCGGCCACCGAAGACGCCGGCGAGCGCAAGCAGCTTGAAACGGAAAAGAAGCGCTACGAGGAAACCTTGAAGTCCCTGAAGAAGGAATAGCTTTCAACTCGATCCGCCGGAGGGAGCGCGCATGTCCACCCAGGTCGTCGGATGCCACAACTGTCGCCGTCTGCTCATGGAATGGGTCGTGGAGTCGGGCCTGACGCTGAATCACCAGAACCGCAATTACTGCCGCTTCTGCTACTCCGAACTGCGCATGGCCGGGAAACTCGACGCCCACGGCGACGACAGCGGGCTCCTGACGGCCGTGCTCCAGGAGATCACCGCCACGAAGCAGGACGGCAAAAAGCAGCCGCGCTACGTGGCGCACGCCTGCCCCGCCTGCAGCGCGCGCTTTCGCGTGCGGATGGGCAAGCAGAAAAAGGTCGAGGGGCTCTGCCCGAAATGCGGCGCCTACCTGTCCATCGAGGCCGACAAGGTGAAGGCCCTGGGCGTGCGCGCCCAGATCGTGCGCAGCGTCTCCCAGCGCATGGGCGTTCCGCCCGAATCCGTGGACCAGATGCTGCGGTTTTTCTTCGACGAACTCTCCGCCCAACTGGCCGAACGCCCTTTCCTGGCGCTCCCCGACCTGGGCAATTTCCGCGTCTTCTGCAACGACAAGGGGGTTGCGTTCGACGCCTCCACGGTGGACATCACCTTCCGCCCCTCCAGCAAGCTCCTGAAGCGCATCGTGGAACGCCAGAAGACGCGCGTGCAGAACAAGGCGCCGCGCACGATCCCGCCGACGAAGCCGCGAAGGTGAAGGGCGCCGCTTCGGATTTCAGAAGCAGCGCATGATGATGAGATGGCGCGAGGTTGGACCAAAGGGCCGCGGGTGATGGGACACACGCCCTGAATTCCATGGGAGATGAAGTCCGCATGGCGTAAAAGAGCAGGTTACGGAGGCTTCGTGGAACCGTATACGCTAATCAATGCCGGCCTCTTCGGCCTGTTCAGCTTTGCGGCCATCTTCTATTTCTTCAATTGGTTCCATTCTCGTTCCGAGCGCCTGCTGCTGGCGTTCGGCGCGCTGTGCACTTTCTGCGCCTTGTTCTGCCCCTGGCCCGTATTGATCGCACACGCGACCTCGCTGCCTGCCGCTCAGCTTGGGTTCGACATGAGGATATCGATCGGCGCGTTTGCACATGCCAGCGCGCTCGCATTTTTCGGCATCGCCGCGGGCCACCAGAAGAAGTGGCCGTTGAGGGCCGCCGTGATCTGGCTGGTGCTTGTAGGATCGATATATCCGTTTTTTCCGCTGCGCTGCAAAGTGATCGGGCTAACGCCCGTGGAATTGCCGCTGGGCGGCGCAGGCGTGGCGCCGATGACGGAAGCGGCCTGGTCCTTGAGTTTTTTTCACGCGTGTGCGCTGGCTGTTTACGCATACGGCGTGTGGACCGCAACGACCCTCTTTAAAAGGGACCCGGTCGGCGCGGTCATCTTCGGCATCGCGGCGATGGCGTGCCTGCTGGGAATCGCGACGGGCGTTCTCGTCGATGTTATCCGCCTGCCGGCGCCGTATGTGGGAGCGATTCCGCATTCCATCTTCGCCTTGCTGATGGCTGTTTACCTTTCGCGAGAGTACGCGGCGCGGGGCGAGAAGGTCCGGGCCAGCGAGCTTCGATTCTCAAACGCCTTCGAATATGCGCCCATCGGCAAGGCGCTCATTGCGCCCGACGGCCGCTGGCTTCGCGTCAACCGCGCCTTCTGCCAGATGACCGGTTATTCCGCGGAAGAACTCTGCGCCCGAACGCTTCAGGACATCACCCATCCCGCGGATCTGCCGCACGACCTGGAACAGAAGCAGCGGCTGCTGGCGGGCGAAATCGACGTCTTCCAGGTCGAGAAGCGGTATGTTCACAAAGATGGACGGGTCGTCTGGGGGGACCAGTCCGTCTGCCTGATCCGGGACGGCCTCGGGAAGCCGGCCCACTTCATTTCGCAGATTCAGAATATCACCGAGCGAAAGCGGGTGGCCGCGGAACTGCTGGCGAGCCATGAGCAGGTTCGGAAATCCGAGCAAACCCTGCAAATCGCGCTCGAGTCCGCGGGCCTGGGCGTCTTCGAGCTGGGCGCCGGCGCTTCCGATTTCCAGGGCGACGAGCGCGCGCTGGGAATCTTCGGCTTGTCCGGGCGGCCCGATGGAAAGGTCCCGGTGGATCTCTGGAAAGCCATGCTTCACCCGGACGACCGGCCCGCCGCCGTCGCCGCGATGGAAGGGCTTTTCGCCGGGACGCCCCGCGCGCTGGCCGAGTACCGGATCACCAGGCCCGACGGGACGCAACGGCATGTCGAAGCGCACGCGATGGTCCTCAAGAGGGAGGACGGCAGCCCCGCGCAGATCGTCGGCCTGGTCGCGGATATCACGGAGCGCAAGGGCGCCAGCCTGGAGCGCGAGAAGCTGCTGGTGGACCTTGGCGAGCGCGTCAAGGAACTTCGCATGCTGCACGCCGCCGCGCGGATGCTTCAGAACACCGGCGTTCCGCTCCAAGCCATCCTGGACGAAATGGCCTCGGCCATCGCCGGTTCCTACATGCACGCCGATTGTTGCGAAGCGCGGATCGAATACGGCGACCTGACGGCGAAGACGAAAGGCTGGAAAGACTCGCCTTGGCGCATGGTGGAAACCTTCACGGCCGACGGCAGGACAGGCACGATCGAGGTCGTGTATACCGAAGAACGTCCCGAGCGGGCGGAGGGGCCGTTCCTGTCCGAGGAACGCGCCCTTCTTGGGTCGCTGTCCGAGATGCTCAAGACGTTTGTCGAACGGGTGGCCGCGGAAGAACGTCGCCGACAGACCGAAAGGAACCTTCAACAGACCCAGAAAATGGAAGCCCTCGGCACGCTTGCGGGCGGCATCGCGCACGATTTCAACAACATCCTCACGGCGGTCCTCGGCAACGTCCACATGGCGCGCAAGCGCCTGCCCAAAGACCAGCCGGCTTACCCCTTCCTGGAAAAGATCCAGGCCGCCGGCGAGCGCGCGCGCGACTTGATCAAGCGCATCCTGCAGTTCAGCCGCAAGCAGGAGCCGCGGCGCGAAAACATCCAGGTTTCCAGCGTCGTCGAAGACGTCGGGATGCTTTTGCGCGCCAGTTTGCCCAAGGCCATTCAGATCGAGACGGCCTGCGCGGAGAACATTCCGGCCGTTCACGCCGACGCCGTCCAGATCCACCAGGTGATCATGAATCTGGGCGTGAACGCGGGGTACTCGATGAAACAAGGCGGCGGAAAGCTGGCCATGTCCGTGGACCTCGAGCACGTCGCCGGGCCCGCGGCGCCTTGTCCGAACCTCACGCCGGGCGAGTACGTCCGCATCACCGTCCGCGATTCGGGCACGGGGATGTCCCCTGAAGTGCAGCGGCGCCTTTTCGAGCCCTTCTTCACGACGAAGGGTAACGAGGGCACGGGCCTGGGCCTTTCGGTGGTCCACGGCATCGTGCGCGACCACGGAGGCGGGATCGCGGTCGAGAGCGAGTTGGGGCGTGGGACCGCCTTTCGCGTGTACCTGCCCGCCGCCACCGGCGCCGTGCCCGAGGCTCGGCCTGAGGCGAAGGCCCCCGAGGTCGCCGTGGGCGTGGGCCAGACGATCATGTACGTGGACGACGATCTGGCGCTGCTGCCCGTTACCGTACGCATGCTGCAAATGCTGGGCTACCGCTGCGCGGGTTTTTACGCTCCGAGCGAGGCCTTGGAAGCGTTCCGCGCCAGCCCCGCGCGCTTCGACGCGGTGATCACCGATTTCAACATGCCGGGCATGACGGGCATCGAGCTTTCGCGCGCCATGCGCGCGTTGCGCCCCGAACTGCCCGTGGCCCTGCTGACCGGTTCGCTGGAAGGCGGAACGGCGTTGGACGAGCGGGGGGTCACGCTGCTGCACAAACCCGCGACGCTCGATCAACTCGGACTTGCGCTCAACCGAATGCTGCCTTCCAGCCCACCCGCGCCCGACGTTCCCTTGAAGGGAACCACGGAATGAGCCCTGGGGGAAAAGCTCCTCGAAAGCGGCGGCGGGCTACTTCGAGAGTTCGTCGGAGAGGCTCTTGAGGAAGGCGCCGAACTGGGCCTCGTTGCGCTTGTCGATCTCGACCAGGTTCTCGTGGGCGCGCAGGATCAGGCGGCGGCGTTCGTCGGGGGCCATCTGCTTGTCGGGGAGCACCGCGGTCTCGAGCCCGCTCAGATCGACTTCGCCGCCGAGGCGCACGAACTTGTCCACGCCCAGGATGCCCATCACTTCGCGGCATTCGGCCGAGACGTTGACCGCGATGACGAACATGTCGTCCTTCCCGGGGCCGCCGGGCGATCCGCCCGAGGCCATGCCGAAGGAACGTTCGAGAATCGAGAGGGCTTCCTCGCGGCTGAGCGGCTCGAGCTTCGTGTCGCTCTCGTAGCCGTCCGGCGGCGGCGGGCCTTCCGCGCGGCCTTTGGGCTTGGGGTGCGCGGTCGTCACCGCGGCGTCCGGGAGGCCGGGGCCCGCGGGCGGGTGATCGGAACTGTCCTTCATCAGCGCGGTGTAAAGGCCGATCATGCAGCCCATGAAGGTGCTGTCGAGCCCGCGGCACTGCGACATGTCGAAGAGGAAGCGGCGGAACCCGTCCTGGCGTTCGCCGTCGAGGAAATCGTCGAGGGCCGGGGCGGTGGCCATGTTGCCCATGCCGACGACGCGGATGACCACCATGCCTGCGCCACGGGCCACGGCGATCTGGTTGCGCGAGGTGCGTGGCGAGGGCTTGCTTGCACCGGCTTTCTGGCGGTCTCGCGCGTTATGCTCAGCGTCCTGCGGAGGCGTCATTCAATCTGGAACCAGTGTCCTTAAAAAACGTCAGCGGAACAACCGAGACTATGTCAAAGCACGCGCTTTGTCTATCTCACCTTCTTTGAGACGCGTAAGAATAATCGTTGTTCAGGGAATAATCGCCCGCGCATGTGCATCAAGTAGAGGCAGGCCAAACCTTTAAAAAGGGAGACATCCATGCGAACGGCGGTGCTTTCAATCGGGGTGTGGGCGTTGGGGCTTCTCGCGGCAAGCGCTCCGGCCGTGGCTGAGGACGGCGTTGCTGCCAAGCCCGAGGAGGCCAAGGGGCTCCAGGTGGGCGAGGCGGTTCCCGACGTGCAGGTGAAGACGGCCAAGGGCGAAGCGGTGAGCCTGCTGACGACGGTCAAGGCCAAGCCCGCGGTTCTGATCTTTTACCGGGGCGGCTGGTGTCCGTACTGCAACCGGCATCTTTCGGCGCTCCAGAAGATCGAAGGCGATTTCGCCAAACTCGGCTACCAGATCCTCGCGGTCAGCCCCGAGTCCGTCGCGTCGATCGGCAAGACGGGCGAGAAGGACGCGCTTACTTACACGCTGCTCTCCGACGAGAGCCTCGCGGCCAGCAAGGCCTTCAAGCTCGCCTTCCAGGTCGATGACGCGACGAAGGAGAAGTACAAGGGCTACAAGATCGACCTCGACGGGCACCGCTGGATTCTGCCGGTCCCGGCCGTGTACGTGACGGACAAGGACGGCAAGATCGCGTACGCGCACGTGAACCCCGATTACAAGCAGCGGCTCGATCCCGAAAAGATCGCCGAGGCCGCGCGCAAGGCGGTGGAAGGCAAGCCGTAGGCCTCTGGCGGATAAACGTACAGGGACGGCGGGCGCGCGGGCGGCCGCCGTCTCTTTTTTTTGCGCGGGGTATTACGCTTTGCGTAACGCACCCCGTCCTGCCTTGACTTGCGCGCGCGCGAAGCCTAGAACGCGGGGGATCGGAGCGGATGAAAAAGAGCCTGCGCCTCGAAGAGGTTCCCGCATGGGGCTGTTTCTTCCCAACCAGTTCGACGTGCCCGTCTTCCCGCTGCCCGGGGTGGTGCTCTTTCCCGGCACGGTGATGCCGCTGCACATCTTCGAACCGCGTTACCGCGCGCTGCTGCAGGACGCGCTGGCCGGCGAGAAGCTGATCGCGATGGGCAACCTGCGCGAAGGCTGGCAGACGCACTACCACGGCCGGCCGCCGATCCACGAGGTGCTCGGCGTCGGGCGCATCGCGGCCTGCCAGGAACTCCAGGACGGAACGTACAACATCGCGCTCGTCGGGGTCGCGCGCTGCCAGGTGCGCGCCGAACTGCCCGAGACGAAGCCGTACCGCGTCGCCCAGGTCGCGCTGCTCAAGGACCTGCCGCTGAAGGGCCCGGACCTGCAGCGGGAATCGAAGGAATTCCGCGACGCGCTCTGCGAGGTCGCCGGCCACCTGATCCGCCGCAGCATGAAGCCGGAGGCGCGCGAGGTGATGGAAAAGTCGCTGCTCGAACGCCAGGAGGCCGGGCAGGCCGCGGACTTCCTGGCCGGTGTCTTCCTTCAGGAACCGAGCCAGCGCCAGCGCCTGCTTGAGAACATCGATACGCTCGCGCGCTGCCGCGAAGTGACCGCGCTGATCGAGCGGATGCTCAGCACGCGCGAGCCCGAAGGCCCGCCGATCACCGGGCGGATCGACGAGATTTCGCTGAACTGAACGCGCCGCGAAGCCGCGGCGTCTTTGTCTTGCGCACCGAGCCCGGGGATTCGCCATGAAGCGCGACGTCAAGCGGCCGAAAGGGGAGGGCGACCTGGTGCGCTTCGGGATCTCGATCCCGCGCGTGCTGATCGACAAGTTCGACCAGTTGCTCGAGGAGAAGGACCTGGGCAACCGCTCCGAAGCGATCCGCGAACTGATCCGCGAACGGCTGACGCAGGAATCCTGGAGCGCCGGGCGCGACCAGCAGTCGGCGACGATGACGCTGGTGGTCGAGAACAAGGGCGAGACGATCCGCCGCGTGCAGGACCTGCGCCGCGAACTCGGCCAGACCGTGCAGACGGTGCTTCAGACCCGCGCCGGCGACCGCGAGGAACTCTTCGTCTTCGTGATGCGCGGCTCGGGCGTCTCGCTGCGCCAGCAGGCCGAACGGCTGCTGGGCCTGCGCGGGGTGATCATGGGCAAACTGGTGATGGCGGGCATGCCGGCGGGGCTGGCGGGCACGAAATAAAAAATAGCGGGCCGTGGTTCCCACGGCCCGCGGTCCGACTGCGCATACCCGGCGCTACTGTCCCGAAAACTTTTCCCACTGTTCCTTGGTCAGGATCTGTTCCAGGCCGGCCCAGTAGGCTTTGTTCGGGTCGTAGGCTTCCACTTCTTTGGCAGCGGCCAGGACCTGTTGCGCGCACGCGGTCGCGGTGGCTTCGTCGTTCGCGGATGCGTAGGAGGCGCGGGCGTTGTCCTGCGCGGAGATCAGCGCGGCCGAGGCCTTCTCGATCGCGTCTTTCAGCGCGCCGACCTGCGTGGCCTGCGCGTCGCTCAGGCCGGCCCCTTCGAGCATCGTGTCGATCCGCTTGGGCAGGAACGGCTTGGCCTTCACGGCCTGCGGAAGGATCCACTTCTGAAACGGGGCCTTCTTCTGGGGCTTGACCACCCGAGGCCCACCGCCACCCACCGGATTGAAGCCGCCGGCGCCCCCGCCTCCTGCACCCACGCCGCCGCCGCCGCTCAGCCCGCCGCCACCGCCGCCGCCCGCAGCCGCCGCGTGCGCCGTAACCTGCCACATGCCAAGAAGTACAAAGAATAGGACCGAGGACCAGAAGCGCATGCTCGATCTCCTTTTCCCAAAGGTTTGGGCACCCTTCAGTGCCACTGTATATGTCACAGACATAAAACTCAGGAACAAGGGCGCTGCCTGGGAAGAATGCTTAGATGAAAATCGTAAAAATCGTGGGCGTGCGTATGAGCGACCGTTAGGCCCGGCTACAGGCTCGAATTAATGTTTTATGAGGGGTCATTGCACAAGTTGACAGCCTCGGCGGAAACACCTACTATATAGAGGTGCCGAGTCGCTAGACATTACCGCGCCGTGGATTAAAGTCCGTCCATTCCGAGACCAACAGGCACAGGAGCCAGGGGCTGATGATTCCCCCCGAACTAGAAATTGCGCAATACAGTGCCGCCCTTTTGCTGCTGCTTTCGGCCGTGGTTCTGGTCGTCACGCTGCTCACCCTTTCCAAGCTGATCCGCCCGCACAAGCCGTCCGCCGAGAAGGAGATGACGTACGAGTGCGGCGAGACGCCGGTCGGTTCGGGCTGGCTGCGCTTCAACCTGCGGTTCTACGTCGTGGCGCTGGTCTTCGTGCTCTTCGACGTGGAACTCGCGCTGGTCTACCCGGTGGCGTGCATCTTCAAGGACATCGCGACGGGCAGCGAAGGCTTCCGGCACAGCTTGGCGTTCTTCCTCGAATTCATGTTCTTCTTCGACGTGCTGGGCCTCGGGCTGCTCTACATCATCAAGAAGGGCGACCTAGGCTGGGTGCGCAGCTTCCGCATGCCGACCGACCACGGCCTGCGCTCGTGGGACAAGAGCGCCCCGGCGGCGTCGCTGGCCGAGGCGAGCAAGCAGGCGTCGTAGGACTTTTCGCCGGCCAAGGCCCCGCGCGGGCCGGCGGCCGGACTGGAGGCAGACATGGGCATCCTGGAACACCGCTTCTCCGACGAGAACGTGATCTGCACCAACGTGGACACGCTGCTGAACCTGGGCAAGGAACACTCGCTCTGGTACCTGCTCTTCGCGACGGCGTGCTGCGGGATCGAACTGATGCAGTGGGGCGCGAGCAAGTACGATAGCGACCGCTTCGGGATGATTCCCCGCGCGACGCCGCGCCAGGCCGACCTGATGATCGTGGCCGGCACGATCACGCTCAAGATGGCCAGCCGCGTGCGGCGCCTGTACGAGCAGATGCCGGAGCCGAAGTGGGTCATCAGCATGGGTTCGTGCGCGAACGCGGGCGGGCCCTTCTGCAAATACAGTTACTCGGTGCTGAAGGGCATCGACAAGTACGTCCCGGTGGACGTGTACGTGCCCGGCTGCCCGCCGCGCCCCGAAGCGCTGATCGAAGGCGTCTTCAAGCTCCGCGAAGTGATCCGCGAGGAGCGCGTGCTGGTGAAGGAAGGCAAGCCGCTGCCCAAGCGCGCGCCGATCGTGGTCGAGGACCCGGGCGCGAAGATCTTCGGCGTGCACGCGCACGCGCCCGCGGGGATCAAGCACGCCGGCGCCAAGGAGCCGGCGGGCGCGAACTGACCGGACGATTCAACCCGTAACGAGCAAACGCACCCATGGAATTCGATGCGCTGGTCGCGAAACTGAAAGAGAAGTGGCCGCAGGCCGAGGCGCCCAAGATCGAGAACGGCGATCCCTTCGTGGTGATTCCCACGGAGCATGCCGTCGCGATCATGCGCTACCTCAAGAACGACCCGGACCTGTCGTTCGACAGCCTGATGTCGCTCTGCGGGGCCGATTCGGGCGCGGAACTCTGGGTCGTCTACCCGCTGCACAGCCTCAAGCACCTGCACCGCCTGCTGGTGAAAGTGGTCCTGCCGCGCACGAACCCGGAAGTCGAGACCGTCAGCGGGCTGTGGCAGATGGCGGAGTTCTTCGAACGCGAGGCGTACGACCTGTACGGCATCCAGTTCAAGGGCCATCCGGACCTGCGCCGCATCCTCAACCCGCCGGATTGGGAAGGCTGGCCGGGGCGCAAGGATTTCGAGTACCCGATGGAGTACCAGGGGATTCCGACGGTGCGCGCGGACCAGTTCTTCGACGACGCCGTCAGCAAGGGCATCACCGACCGCGAGGCGCTGGAAAAGGAAATCACGGCCAGGGCCGAGGCCGAAGTGAAGGCCAAACTGGCCGCGGCCGCGCAGGAAGAAAAGAAGTAGCGAGCACGAGGCGAACATCATGCCCAACGTCGTGATCGAAAACGTCGGCCAGCCGCGGGTGCACTCGGAAGAGATGGTCCTGTCCATGGGGCCGCACCATCCGTCCACCCACGGCGTGCTGCGCCTGGAAGTCGTCACCGACGGCGAAGTGGTCGTCTCCGCGCGCCCCGACATCGGCTACCTGCACCGCGCGATCGAAAAGATCGGCGAGTACGTCGATTACCGCCAGTTCATGCCCTACACCGACCGCGTCGATTACCTCTGTTCGATGAACAGCAACTACGCGTACGCGCTGGCGGTGGAAAAGCTGGGCGGCTTCAAGATTCCGCTGCGCGCCGAACTGATGCGCGTGATGGTGGCCGAACTGAACCGCATCAGCAGCCACATGATCTGCATCGGCGCGCTGGCCATGGACATGGGCGCGTACACGCCCTTCCTGCACGGGATCTGCCACCGCGAGAAGGTCAACGACATCTTCGAGGATGTCTGCGGCGCGCGCCTGACCTACAACTACCTGACCATCGGCGGGGTGAGCTACGACGCGCCGCCCGGATGGATCGAGAAGTGCGACAAGTTCGTGAGCTACCTCTATCCGAAGATGATCGAGTTCAACGACCTGATCACCGGCAACACGATCTTCCAGGAACGCCTCTGCAACGTCGGCATCGTCAGCCCCGAACAGGCCGTCAACTACGGGCTCGTCGGCCCGAACCTGCGCGGCAGCGGCGTGAAGTGGGACGTGCGCCGCAACGAACCGTACTCGATCTACGACCAGCTCAAGTTCGAGGTGCCGGTCGGCGACGGCGGCGATCCCAACGGCAGCAACCCGCAGGGCACGCTGGGCGACTGCTACGACCGCTACGTGGTGCGCGTGAAGGAAGTCTTCGAGTCGCTAAAGATTCTGCGCCAGGTCGTGGACAAGATGAAGGAAAACGAGAAGCTGCCCATCGACCATCCCGACCGCCAGTACCAGGGCAAGCTGCCCGCGCGCCTGCGCATCAAGAAGGGCGAAGTCTATTGCCGCAGCGAGAACCCGCGCGGCGAGACCGGGTATTACGTGGTCAGCGACGGCACCGACAAGGCGATGCGCATCAAGATTCGCACCGGTTCGTTCTCGGCGCTGGGCTGCTTCGAACTCGTCACGCGCGGCCTGCTGATCGGCGACGTGATCGCCGTGATCGGCAGCTTCGACATCGTGTTGCCGGAAGTGGATCGGTAGGGTGGCTGGTTAGCTGGTTGGCTGGTTAGCTTGTTGGCTTGTTGGCTGGTTGGCTTGTTGACTTGTTGGCTGGTTGGGTGGGGTGTGGCTATAAAAAGGAGCGGCGCTTGAAGCATTTCATGTGGGCGTGCGTGGCGGTGCTGGCGCTTACGCTGGCGGGCTGCGGGCGTGGGACCAAGCAGGACGTATTGAAGAAGGCCGACGGCATCGGCAAGAAGGCGGACCTGGAAAAGGCGCTGGGCAAGCCCGACAGCTTCAGTTCCTCGGGCATCGGCCCGCTGACGATCGAGACCTGGACCTACAAGGCGTCGGACGGCGAAGTGGTGTTCCTGATCACGGGCGACACGGTGACGATCAAGGCGGCCGGCGGCGACGGCAAGTAGCCGGGGCCGGCCGGGGAAGGGCACGCAGGTTCGGGCAAGGATGAACGAATGATTCCGCTTTTCGAATGGCTTCAGGCGTTGTGCACCGGCGCCAACGGGACGCAGTGCCTGCCCGACTGGGTGCTGATGACGATCGCGGTGCTGATCCCGGTCAAGATCGCCTTCGTGCTCGTGCAGGCCGTGGCCGGCGGAAGCACGTACATCGAACGCAAGGTCGCCGCGGACATCCAGCGCCGCGTCGGCCCGAACCAGTGCAACCCGAACCAGTTCCTGGGGGTCTTCGCGCGCGTCTGCGTCGAGAACGCGAAGCAGCCGAAGGCGAACTTCGGCGCGAAGGCGATGGGCGCGGCGCTGGGCCTGGCGATTCCCGTCATCGACCTGATCGACAAGGTGGCCGGACGCTTCGTGCCCGGAGTGCTGATCTTCCTGGCCGACGGCATCAAGCTGATCATGAAGGAAAGCATCGTCCCTTCGACGGCCGACAAGCCCCTCTTCAAGATGGCGCCGGCGATCGTGCTCTGTTCGGCCTTCGGCGCGCTGGCGACGGTGCCGTACTCGAGCGGCTTCTTCATCACCGACCTGAACATCGGCATCTTTTACCTCGCGGCGATCACCAGCCTCGAGACCATCGGCATCCTGATGGCGGGGTGGGCGAGCAACAACAAGTGGGCGCTGCTGGGCGGGATGCGTTCCGCCGCGCAGATCGTGAGCTACGAGCTGCCCGCGGGCCTGACGGTGCTGACGGTGATCCTGCTGGCCGGGACGATGTCGATGCAGGGCATCATCTACGACCAGATCGGGCCGAACCACTGGAGCCAGGGCTGGATCTTCCAGTGGAACGTCTTCTCCAGCCCCTTCATGATGATCCTCGCGCCGGCCTACTTCCTGGCCGCGCTGGCGGAATGCAACCGCACGCCCTTCGACATCCCCGAAGCCGAATCGGAACTCGTGGCCGGGTACCACACCGAGTACACGGGCATGAACTTCGCGTTCTTCTTCATGGCCGAGTACGCGATGATGTGCGTCACCAGCGCGATCGCCGTCACGGTCTTTCTCGGCGGGTGGTCCACGGGCATCGGGCCGCTCGAACGCGCCATGATGGAAGCCAACGCCGGCGACCGCATCCCCGGCACCGAACTGGTGGCCACCGTGGCCTTCGAGAAGGTCGCGCAGGGCGACGTGATCCCCGGGACGAAGAACGCGATCGCGGCGCAGGACATCGGCGCGGTGGCCATCGGCGACAGGATTCCCGGCACCGAGCAGCTCGTCGCGCAGCCCGTGTACTACTGGTGGGCCTCGCTCGTGCACCTGGCGGTCTTCGGCCTCAAGACGTACGGGCTGGTCTTCATCATGATGTGGATCCGCTGGACGCTGCCGCGCTTCCGCGTGGACCAGATGATGACGCTCTGCTGGAAGAAGCTGATCCCGATCGGGATGTTCTGCTTCACGGGCATCGCGGCGTGGACGCTGCTGCGCAAGCCCTTCGCCAACTGGCTGGGCGGGCAGGACGCCTACCTGAGCCTCCAGGCGGGGCTTTCCATCGTCGTCTTCCTCGCCGTCACCGGCTGGCTGGTCCATTTCTTCCGCACGCCGCTGACGCCCGAAGACCAGAAGCGCCGCAAGCTGATCGCCGACGCGAACCTGACCGTGGGAACCGGGCCGGGCATGGCCTGAACGCCGCAACGCCGTGACGCCGTAAGGAGTGAGCATGATCGATTTTCTGAAAGACATCTACGACGGCATGAAGACCTTCATGGTCGGCATGAAAGTGACCGGCGGCTACCTGAAGGAAAACATGATCACCGAAGGCGTCTTCCAGGCGCCCACCGACGTGGACATCGCGCCCAACACCGTCGCATACGACGGCACGGTCGAGAAGGCCATGCAGGTCCCGATCAGCGACCGCTTCCGCGGGCACCTGCACAACGACATCGAACGCTGCATCGTCTGCAAGAACTGCGCGAAGGCCTGCCCGATCGACTGCTTCTGGATCGACGGCGAGAAGACCGAGAGCAACAAGCTGCGCCCCAGCCGCTTCGACATCGACATCCTCAAGTGCATGTACTGCGGCCTGTGCGTCTTCGCCTGCCCGACCGGCTGCCTGACCATGACCAAGGAATGGTGGGGTTCCCAGCGCGCGAACACGACGGATGCCAAGGGCGGGCGCTCCAACCTGCACGGCCTGATCCGCGAATTCGGCGTCGGGTACTACGCCCCGGACCAGAAGTTCGAGGTCGAGAAGAAGCGCATCGAGATCGCCGAATCGAAGAAGAAGAAGGCAGCCAGAGGAGCCGCTGCGCGCGCCGCAGCCGCGCCGCCGCCAAGGCTGCCGCGCTGAAAGCCCGGCCGCGCCCGCCGCCCGCCGCGCCGGGGCCCTGGCCGCCAGCAGCGCCGGCGCTCGCGGCGCCGCCTGGGGCCGGGGCCGAACCGCCCAGGCCGGCCACGCCGCCCGAATCGGCGCGCCGCCCTCGCCAACGTCCGAGCGGACCGGAACGCATCCGCGAACAAAAAAGCAGCCGCGCAAGCGGCTGCTTTCTTGAGCCTATAGTGATCGGGTGCGGCGTTACTTGGGTTTGACGATCTCGGCGACGTCTTCCTTCTTCAGCGTGTGCATCTTGCCCTTCTCGTCCTTCACGCTGTAGATGTCGCCCGCGTCCACGGCCATCACGGCCACGATCTTTTGGCCGGACTTCAGGACGTAGACGGGGTAGGTGGCAAGCGCCTTCTCGTCGAGCGGCTTGGCGGCCACCGCGGAGGAGGAGCCGGCGACTTCCTCGGGCTTGATGCCGTACTTGACCAGGGTCTCGCGCGCGGATTCCAGCAGCGTCCTGGCCTCGTCGAACTTGGACTGGAGGCTGGCGATCTCTTCGGTGGACTTGCCGACCTGGTTGGTGGAATTCTGCAGGTCCAGGTTCAGCGAATCGAACTTGGTCTTGAGCTTGGCCAGCGCCGCCGAGTGGGCTTCGTCGGCGTTGAGCATCTTGCCCTGCGCGGCGCTGTTGATCGTGGGCTTGAGCCTCTCGTATTCGGCCCACGGGTCGGGGGGCGTATCCATCACCGAGATGCTGCCGTCCGGGTTGCGGAGCGTCGTGTGGCGTGGCTGCATGATGGGCGTGCCGATCTTGTAGTACTGGCAGAGCTTCTTCAGTTCGTCGCCGGCGGACGTGCGGACCTGCTCGATCTCGCGCGTGGACGACTTGATGCGGTTCTGCGCCGCGGCGAGCTTGGTCTTCTCTTCGGCCAGGCGGTTTTCCGCGGCGTTGGACGCGAAGAAGTTGTTCTTGTACATCTGCTTGGCCTGTTCGACCGCCTTCTCGCGGTTGGCCTCCGCCACGGCGGCTTCCTTGGCCTCGCGCTCTTCTTTTTCCTTCTGGAGTTTCGCGGCCTGTTCGGCGGCGCGTTCGGCGGCTTCCTGCTTGCGGCGATCCTCGTCGGCCTTGCGCGCGTCGGCTTCGGCCTTCTTCTTGGCCTCGAGCACGGCCAGGTCGGCCTTGCGCTTCTCCTCGGCCACGCGCTTGCGTTCGGCCTCGGCGGCTTCGTCGGCTTTGCGCTTCTTCTCGGCCTCGACGGCCAGTTCGGCGTTCTTGGCCTCGATCTCCATGCGCACTTTTTCGTCGTGAAGCCGTTCCTTCTCGGCCTGTTCGGCCTCGTGCTGCATCTGCGCGGCCTTGGACCTCAAATGGCTCTTGTAGGCCAGGTAACAGATGGTCGGGATCGCGACCAGCGCGACGATGCCCATGACCGCCCAGGCGTTGATGAAGATCGTGCGCTGGGATTCGGCCGGTTCGGTGGAACTGCCGGGCAGAGGCCCGATTTTCTGGATGTGGCACTTGGCGCAGTACTGCATGCCGTTCTTGGCTTCGTAAAGCGCCTCGCCTGCCTCGACACCGCAACTAAAACATTGCGCCATGCGCATTTCCTCCGGATAACACAAGGTGCAGGAAAGATAGGGATAGCCCAGGTGAGAATCTAATGCAGGGACTTCTACCTTCTGTTGGCTTACAGTCAAGATTAATCTAAGTTAGGATGAAACAGAGCACTTATGCAATCTCGAGGAACAAATTCCCGGTTCTCTTGCACATGAGAGGACAAGCGCTATAGTAGTCCGCTGCCAATCAAGCCGCTTAAGCAACACTTGCCCCGCGTCGGTCCGCCAGGCACGGACCATGGAGTATAGCGTTCAGATCATGAGCCCCGCCGCGCATATCCTCTTCTGGTTCGTCATGGTCATGACCGTCGCTTCGGCGGCGCTGGTGGTGGTGGCGAAAAAGATTCTGCACGCGGCGTTTGCGCTGAGCATCTGCTTTCTGGGGGTGAGCGGGATTTACGTCTTCCTGCACGCGGACTTCCTGGCGGCGGTGCAGTTGATCGTCTACGTGGGCGGCATCATCGTCCTGATCATGTTCGCGATCATGTTCTCGTCCCACACGCAGGAGGCCGGCGGCGAGGGCGGGCGGCACTACCTGGCGCTGGGGGCGGGGGCCGCGACGGCGCTGATCGTCTTCACCTCGGTGCTGATGATGGTCGGGAAACTGAACCAGCCCCTGGCCGAACAGAACAACCGGGCGTACGAGGCCTACCAGCATACGGTGGGCATCACGGCGGCCGACCTGGCCGCGGAACCGCAGCGCCTGGGCCTGGGCCACATGCTCATGGGCGAGTACCTGCTGCCCTTCGAAGTCGCCTCGATCCTGGTGCTGGCGGCGCTGCTGGGGGCGGTGGTGATCGTGCGCAAGGAAACGAAAGGGTAGGGGCAGGGATGGAAGCGTTCCTTCAAACCACCTTTCTTGCGGACAGCCTGCTGGGCGGCGGCCCCAACAACCTGTTCAATTACCTGCTGCTTTCGGGGATCCTCTTCGCGCTGGGCATCTTCGCGATGATCAGCCGGCGCAACGCGGTCGGCATCCTGATGGGCGTGGAACTGATCTTGAACGCCTCGGGCATCAACTTCGTCGCGTTCTCGCGCTTTAACGGACATCACCTGGAAGGGCAGGTCTTCACGCTCTTCATCATCGTGCTGGCGGCGGCGGAAGCCGCGGTGGCGCTGGCGCTGGTGCTCGCGGTCTTCCAGACGCACCGCAGCATCGAACTGGACCAGGTGGACGAGATGAAGCTGTAACGGCCGTACCGTACGAGGGAACGACTTGGACACCGCGATTTTTGCCTGGTTGAGCGCCGGGATTCTCTTCCTGCCTCTGGTGGCGTTTGCCATCCTGCTCTTCTTTGGGCGGAAGTTCGAGCGCGGCGCGGACTATTTGGCCGCGGGCGTGATGGGCACGGGTTTCCTGCTCTCGATCTCGCTCTTCGCGGCCAACCTGGTGTACGGCGGCGCCTCGCCGACGCAGCCCGCGGGCGGCTGGCTGACGGCGCCGGAACACCCCATCGTCGCCAACTTTACCTGGATGAACATCGGGCACGTCAAGCTCTCGATGGGCTTCCTGATCGACAACCTCTCCTCCTTTATGTGCATGGTAGTGACGGGCCTGGCGACGCTGGTGCTGATCTACTCGATGTTTTACCTGCACGGCGACACGCTGTACCGGCGCTACTTCGGGTTCATGTGCTTCTTCTGCTTCGCGATGCTGGGGATCGTGCTGAGCAGCAGCCTGCTGATGACCTTCGTCTTCTGGGAACTGGTCGGCCTGGGCAGCTACTTCCTGATCGGGTTCTGGTTCTACAAGCCGCCGGTCTCGAAGGACCACCACTACCAGGAACTGAAGGCCAAGTACGCGACGGGCATCGACGAACGCTTCCTCTCGCCGGCGCACGCGCAGAAGAAGGCCTTCGTGATGAACCGCATCGGCGACTTCGGGTTCGTCAGCGGCGTGATGATCTTCGCCTACGTGATGTGCAAGGCCGCCTTTACCGATCCGGCCTTCGCGAAGTACACCACCGGGCCGCTCGACTACGTCAACCTGTACGCCGCGACCAAGGCCGGCGTCTTCAACCTTGAAAGCGTGCGCATCTGGGGCCTGAACGGCCCGGTGCTGCTGACCATCGCGGGCATGCTGACCTTCATGGGCGCGATGGGCAAGTCGGCCCAGTTCCCGCTCCATACCTGGCTGCCCGACGCCATGCAGGGCCCGACGACCGGTTCCTCGAT
Organism: Planctomycetota bacterium; assembly: GCA_026184295.1. Taxonomy (GTDB): domain Bacteria; phylum Planctomycetota; class SZUA-567; order H5-PLA8; family H5-PLA8; genus JACQFI01. The sequence continues at coordinate 663 of JAHCJK010000078.1, read as the reverse complement.
CATCCACGCCGCGACGATGGTGGCCGCCGGCGTCTACATGACCGCGCGCATCCACCCGCTGCTCACCGACGGCTCGCTCTTCTTCGTCGCCATGATCGGCGGCGTGACCGCCTTCCTGGCCGCGACGATGGCGATGGTCCAGTGGGACATCAAGGCCGTGCTCGCGTACTCCACGATCTCGCAGCTCGGCTACATGATGCTGGGGCTGGGCTGCGGCGCCTACACCGCGGGCATCGCGCACCTCTTCACGCACGCGGTCTTCAAGTGCATGCTCTTCCTCTGCGCGGGCTCGGTGATCCACGCCTGCCACCATCTGCAGGACATGAACCGCATGGGCGGGCTGCGCAAGAAGATGCCGCTCACCTTTATCGCCACCTTCGCCGGCGTGCTGGCGATCAGCGGCTGCCCGCTCTTCAGCGGCTTCTACAGCAAGGACGCGATCCTGGCCGGGGCCTGCGCGCACGCGCTGGAAAACGGCGGGTTGCAGTGGATTCCGTACATCCTGGGGCAGGTGACGGCGGCGCTGACGGCCTTCTACATGTGCCGGCTGCTCTTCTGGACCTTCTTCGGGACGCCGCGCGACCACCACGTGTACGAACACGCGCATGAATCTCCGCCCATCGCCACGGTGCCGCTGATGATCCTGGCGGTCTTCTGCTTCGG
>JAHCJK010000077.1 GCA_026184295.1 Planctomycetota bacterium | reverse complement strand
TGGCCGCGCGCAGGCCCGCGGGCGGAGCCTGTCCGCGGGTCTCGGCTTCCAGCACCAGGAGCTGGTTCTTCATGGTCTCGATGGCGGTGTTGAGCGCATCGCGATTGGCCACGTACTGATTCAACTGCGCGGCCTCGGGGGGCGGCTGGAGCTGGGTAAAGAGCGGGTGGATCGACTGGAGGAAGCGCTGGCGCTCGATTTCCCACAGGATCGTGCGGATGTACTTCTCGGTCTGCTTGAACTCCTCCTCGCGCAACTCGATCTCCTGACGCAGGATCTCGATCTGCTCGAATTTACTCAACGAAACCTGAATCGGAGGCAGTCCCATGGGTTGCCCTCGCATGATGCCGCGGCGAAAAAGTACGGGGGCGTAATACCACGTATTGCGGTCCGTCGCAACCTGCACTACGCCAAAAACGAGCCCGAATGCCCTTTCTAACGTGCTTGTAATTAAGGGGTTCGGGCAGAGGCCAGGGGGTGGCCTATACCGCGCCGCCGTCGCCCGAGGCGGCCGCCAGGGACTTCTTTTCGCCGGGTTCCTGGGCCTTGCGTTCGGCCTCGATGCGGCGGACCTTTTCCTTCATCAGCCGCCCGACCTTGAAATGCACGACCGTCTTGGCCGGGACCATCACCGTCGCGCCGGTGCGCGGGTTGCGGGCCACGCGGGCCTTCTTCTTCATGATGTCGAAGACGCCGAATTCGCGGAATTCGAGGCGGTTGCCGCGCGCGAGTTCCTCGACGACCTCGTCCAGAAACGTCTGGATGATGTCCTTGGCCACGTTCTGCTTGTGATTGGTCTTCTGCGCCACTCGCCGGACCAGTTCTCGCTTGGTCGTTGCCACAACCCGTGTCCTCCATCGATTCGAACGGCTCGATGAGCTCAACGCCGGGTCAGGTGACCGTGCCGATTCGGACCACGTACGCGTCCGGCGGACGCCGGACGAGATACGCGTAGAATCGAAACGATCCAGGTGAGCGCTTCCAGGTGTAATACGCGTCGGGCTTTTTGACCGACGTTAACCCGCCGGGCGGGGTTGTCAAGCCTCTCACTCCTTGTGCCCCGTTGTACCTTCGGACCTAAAAAGCTTAGGGACAATGCCCCTTGACGCAGTTGGAAAGAATGAGTATCAAGGCTTCCACGCCATAAGTCCCGAAACGGGAACACACTATGCGAGACTTGATCTACACGGCCCTGGGCTACGTGCTGATGCTTGCGGCCATCATTGGCGTCTTCAAACTTTTTAAATCCCACCACCGGGCCGTGATCGAGGCCAACGACCACAGCATGGAACCCGAGTACCGCAACGGCTCGCATTCCATCGATTCGTCCGTGCGCCGCGTCTCCGACCTGACGCTCGATACGGCCGTCGCCTACTACCTGCCGGGGCAGCCCGACCAGTACCGCGTCGCGTGGGTGGTCGCCAAGGAAGGGCAGCGCGTGAAGCTCGTCTTCGCGAACGGGCAGGGCAAGATTTTCGTGGACGGGCAGCCCTCGCAGGCGAAGGTGCTGGGATTCACGATCAATTCGCCCGAGTTCATCGTTCCGCGCGGCTGCGTGTACGTGGTGGCCAGCGCGCCTGAAAACGATTCGTTGAATTTCGGCCCCTTGCCCATGCGCAACATCAGGGGCAGTTTCAAGTGAACCCGGCAACCCGGAACCGCGCATGAAAATCGGCCCGCTGGACATCGGCATCTCCACCCTGGTCTACCTCGCGCTGGTGGTCGTGGTGGCCCTGGCCGATTACCAGCTCTACGCGGCCAAGACCGCGCAGCGCACCGAAGGGCGTCTGGAAAGCGGCATCCGCGCCAGCATGAACGAGGGCACGGAAGAGTCGTACAAGCGCGGCGCCGAGATGTGCCGCACGATCGTCGCGCAGTCCCCGCAGTCGGCCCCCGCGCACCTGTACCTCGCCACCTTTCAGTTCCGCCTGGGCCAGTACAAGGAAGCCCAGCAGACCTTCGAGAACGCCGCGAAGCTGAGCGGCATCGCGCCGGCGGACGCCTCGATGGCCTACACGGGCGCGGGCGTCGCGGCGTTCGCGCAGGTGCCCGAAGGCGAGCGCTCCAAGGGCGCCGCCGGGCCGGCCGAGTTCTTCAAGAAAGCCCTGGAAGCCGACAAGGAAAGCGCGGACGCCAAGGCCTGCCTGGGCATCATGACGCTCTGGAAGGGCGGCCTGAGCGCGCCCACCGACGCGCTGGCACACTTCAACGAGGCGCTGGCGGCCAAGCGGCCCGCCGCGCGCTTTATCCTCTCGCGGGCCTACAACGCGCGGGGCGTGGCGCTCTCGCGGCTGGGGCGCGCGAAGGAGGCCGACGAGTCCTTCCAGGCCGGCACGAGCGTCGATCCCGCCTGGAAGCAGGTGCAGGACAACCGCACGCTGACCCTGATCTCCAGCCTGGGCCTGCCCGGGATGGACGTGGAGACGCGCGTGGCGCTGCTCGAACGCTACAAGAACGACGTCCAGGCCTTCAAGCCCTACGAATACGCCGCGCGCAACAGCATGGCCATGGGCTACTGGATCACGCGCAAGGACGTGATGACCAAGGTCTACGTCGAGAACAACCTGCCGCAGGCCGAGCGCCTGCTGGCCTCGGCGATCTCCGACCGGCCGACCGAGGCGATCGCCTACAAGAACCTCGCCGGGCTCTACCAGGACCGCCTCTACGGCGACCCGGGCGAAGGCGGGCGCGACGGGCTGCTGGCCAAGCTCCCGCCGAACTTCTTCCGCCCTTCGATGACGCCGCCCAACCTCTGGAAAGACGGCGCGGCCTCCGACCAGCCCAAGGCCGAACAGGCCCTCGTGGAAGAGATCCGCAAGACCGCGACGCAGGAGTACGAGGTCTGGCTGCGCATGCTCGGCAAGGCCAAGCTGGACCCGGCGCAGCAGGTGGAGGCCAACCTGCACCTTTTCGGCGTGCAGTACGTGCTCGCGGCCCTCGCCTCGGGCACCGATCAGGCCAACCGCCTGAACGATCTGCGCAAACTGGGCGAGAACCTGCTGACCGCCGCCGAGGACCACCCCGCGGCGCTGCGCGCGCAGGGCACGCTGCTGCTCCGCATGGGCGACTACAAGAAAGGCCGCGAGTACCTCGAGAAGGCCCGCCAGAAGGGCGACGGTTCGGAAGAACTGCAGAAGGTCCTGGAGGCGCTGGCGCGGGAGCCGCAGGTCTACGACGTGCGGCCGAAGCGCGGGGTGAACTACGGCAAGGGCCGCCCGCTCTTCGGCGCGTCGATCGTGGCCGAAAGCTGCCCGGGCGGGGTGGACGCCACGCTGAACGTGGACGGGAAGAAGATGGACGCGGCCCTGAGCGGCTCGCAGATTCTGGCGATCCCCTACGACACGCAACTGACCGACGGCGAACACAAGATCGAGATCGCGATCGAGGACGCCTGCGGGAACAAGGCCCGGGCCGCCGCCAGCTACTTCATCGACAAGCGCGCGCCGACGATGAAGCTCGAGCCCGAAGGCGACGTGGACGGGCCGCGACCGGTGCTGACCATCGTCCTCGACGACGTGGGCGTGGGGATCGACCCGGGAAGCGTGAAGGTCGAGTTCAACTCCCTGGGCGGCGGGGCGACGCCGTGCAAGGACATCCTGGTCTCGGAAGGCGTCTATCAGAAGGAAATCGCAACCGTGGGCGCGAAGCAGGGCGACGCGATCCCGGCGAACACCTTCAAGATCGCGCCGATCCGCGACCTGACCGCGGGCATGTACCAGGTGCGGGTGCTCTTCGCGGACAAGGCGGGGAACGCGAAGACCGAACTGAAGCCGGTGAAGGTCAAGTAAGGGGAGCCGAGCGCGATGCAGTGTCCGTATTGCAAGGCCAACATCCCGATCAACAAGGAGTACTGCCCCTTCTGCGGGAAGCGGGTGACCGTCGGCTTCGACGCCATCGCGGCCAGCGTGCACGACGACGCCTCGGTGCGGCGCGGCGAACAACTGACCAGCTTTCTGCGCTGGAGTTTCGCGGGCCTGCTGATCGTCGGCGCGGTGCTCTTCGGGCTCAACGACCTCTGGGACCACCCGCTCGTCTACGACGGCGCCGACCTGCCCGCGCCGGATTCGCCGCCCAGCGAACCCACCAGCCCCGGCACGATCCTGAAACCGTACAAGGAAATCCAGCCGCTGGTTGCGTACGAAGGCCAGGCGCCGCGGGTCTTCCGCTACCGCCTCGACCCGATGCGCACGCAGCTCCGCGACATGCACGGCGGCTCGGCGCAGACCGGCGACGCCGTCCGCCGGGGCCTCGATTACCTGCGTTCGCAGCAGGAACCGGACGGAAGCTGGCCGGTGAACACCGGCAACCTGCGCATCCGCAAGGAAAAGAGCCAGGCGGCCGAGTTCCAGTGGGCGCGCACGGGCCTGACCGCGCTGGCGCTGCTGGCCTACCTGGGCGAAGGCGAGACCTGGGAGGTCCCGCCGGGCCGCAACCCGGGGCCGTACACCGACGCGATCAAGCGCGGCATCAAGTACCTCATGGACGGCCAAGACGCGCAGAACGGGCGCTTCGGCCCGCCGGACGGCAACTTCATGTTCAACCACGCGCTGGCCACGCAGGCCGTGGCGGAGGCCGCCGGGCTGAGCGGCGACCCGCACCTGCGCGCCGCGGCCCAGCGGGGCATCGAACTGATCGAACGGACCCAGGGCACGCGCGGCGGCTGGGGCTACCGCGACCAGATCAACCAGCGCCAGGATACCTCCGTCACCGCCTGGGCCGTGCAGGCGCTCGTGGCCGCCCAGCAGGCCGGGATCAAGGTCAACCCCGAGGTGCTCGCCAAGGCGCTGAAGTTCCTCGACGAGGTCACCGATCCGCGCACGGGCACGACGTACTACGGCGTGGAAGGTCAGGCCAGCGGCGTGCCGAAGCAGGCCACGCCTTCGTACGCGGGCGTCGTGCTGATGCTGCGGCAGGAACTGGGCGAGAACAGCACCTCGCCGAGCGTGCGCCTGCTCGCGCGGCGGACCTCGGAAGTGCATCCGCGTTCGAAAAAGGAGTGGGGCAAGGACTGGCAGGACAAGGGCAGCGACCTCGACAAGGAACGCGCGCTGACCTTCGACCCGCACCGCCTGTACTTCGCGACCAACGGGCTCTTCTACTTCGGCGGCGAAGACTGGGTAAGCTGGAACAACCAGCTCGTCCCCGCGCTGCTGGACATGCAGGACCGCGACGGAAGCTGGCGCGCCAACGACATCTGGTCGGTCAAGGTCGGCGCGACGTACTCGACCGCCCTGAGCGTGATGACGCTCCAGGTCTATTACCGCTACCATTAATCCCGCCAGGACTTAGGGCGGCTTCCCCGATGTTACAAGGCCTTTACACCGCGCCCCCGTTTTGAAGGGTACCATCCACCAGGGAACGAGCCTGGAGGGTGCCGTCATGCGCGTGGGTCTGATGGGGATGGCAGGGATCGTGCTGGCGGCCGTCTGCGCGCTGCACGGGAACGAGGTCGCGACCGCCTCGGTGCCGGCGCGGCACGCGCGGAGAATCACGGCGAACGTGGTCGTCCCGCAGTCGCGCGCCTTCTCCGTGGACCGCCCGCAGGCCGCGCCCGTCAAGATCACCGAAGTGCTCGCCGCCGTCGTCATCGAAGAACAGGTCGCGACGACGACCCTCGACGTGCTGCTCGCCAACGGCGCCGACGCGCGCCAGGAGGCCGAAGTCCTGCTGCCGGTGCCCGAGGGCGCCGTGGTGCGGGGCTTTACCTTCCAAGGCGCGGCCAGCGAACCGACCGCCGAACTGCTGCGCAAGGAAGAGGCCCGCCGCATCTACGACGAGATCGTGCGGCAGGTGCGCGACCCGGCGCTGCTCGAATTCGCGGGCTACAACCTGATCCGCTCCAGCGTCTTCCCCGTCGAAGCCCGCGGCACGCAGCGCGTGCGTCTGACCTACGAACAGGTGCTGCCCGCCGACGGCAAGCGCGTGGACTACGTCCTGCCGCGCAGCGAGTCCCTGGCGTACGCGGTGCCGTGGAAGATTTCGGCGCGCATCCGCGGCAAGGCGGCGCTTTCCACGGTGTATTCGCCCAGCCACCGCATCGAGAGCGCGCGCGATGCCTCGGGGGCCCTGCGCGTCGGCCTTGACGAAGCCGCCGCGCGCGACCCAGGGCCCTTCCGGCTCTCGTACCTGCTGGGCGGCGAAGGCGTCGCGGCCTCGCTGCTGGCCTACCCCGATCCGAAGGGCGCCGGCGGGTATTTTCTGCTCCTGGCGGGCCTGCCCGAAAAGTCGGGCCAGGAACCCGCGATCAGGCGCGAGGTCACGCTCGTGCTGGACCGCTCGGGCAGCATGAACGGCGACAAGATGGAGCAGGTGCGCGAGGCCGCGCAGCAGATCGTCGCCGGGCTCGACGCGGGCGAGTACTTCAACCTCATCGTCTACAACGAAGGTGTGGAAAGCTTCGCCGAGGCCCCCGTGGCCAAGACGAAGGAGACCGGCGCGGCCGCGCGCGCCTTTCTTCAGGCGCTCACCCCGCGCGGCGGCACCAACATCCACGACGCGCTGGCCGAGGCCCTGCGCCCCAAGCCGGCCGAAGGCTGCCTGCCGCTGGTGCTCTTCCTGACGGACGGGCTGCCGACGATCGGGCAGACGCGCGAGTCCGTGATTCGCGAACTGGCCGCGAAGGCCAACCCGCACCAGCGCCGCGTCTTCACCTTCGGGGTCGGCGTGGACGTCAATACGCCGCTCTTGCAGCGCATCTCGAGCGAGACGCGCGCGGCCTCGTTCTTCGTGCTGCCGAAGGAAGACGTGGAAGTCAAAGTCGGCCAGGTCTTCCAGCGCCTGAAAGGCCCGGCGCTGGCCTCGCCCGAACTGCGCGTCGTGGACGAGCACGGCCAGCCCGCGCCCGGGCGCACGCTGGACCTGCTGCCTGCCAAGCTGCCCGACCTCTTCGAAGGCGACCAACTGGTGCTGATGGGCCGCTACACGGGCACGGAACCCCTGCGCTTCCAGCTTTCGGGGAACTTCCGCGGCGCGCCCAGGACCTTCGCCTTCCGCTTCGACCTCGGCCACGCGAGCGTGAAGAACGCGTACGTGCCGCGCCTGTGGGCCAGCCGCAAGATCGGCGTGCTCGTCGATGCCATCCGGCAGATGGGCGCGGACCAGGACCCCGTGGCCCCCGCCGCGGATCCCGAGCGCGACCCGCGCTTCAAGGAACTCGTGGACGAGGTCGTGCGGCTCTCGAAGGAGTTCGGGATTCTGACGGAGTACACCGCGTTCCTGGCGCGCGAAGGGACCGACCTGGGCGCGGAGGGGGCGCTCCGCGCTGAGGCCATCGGCAACATGCATGCCCGGGCCCTGAACACGCGCAGCGGCTGGGGCTCGGTGAACCAGGAGACGAACCTGTCGGCCCAGAAAATGCAATCGTGCATGAACTACGGGAACGAATTCTACGACCAGAATATGAACCGCGTCGCCATATCCAGCGTCCAACAGGTTGCGGACCGGACTTTCTATCAGCGCCGAGGGCGCTGGGTGGACGGCGAAGTGGTGGGAAAGGACGGCGAGGCCAAGCCGGACCTGGTGGTCAAGTACGGCTCCGCGGAGTTCGACGAACTGGTGGAGACGCTGGCCCGGAAAGGGCGGCAGGGCGCGCTTGCGGTGGGCAACGACGTGATCCTGCGCGAAGAACTGGGCGGCGAGATCAAGAATATCCAGGTTTCCTGGTAAAGGAGAACGAACGATGAAGCGGACCCGACACCTGCTCCTGGCGCTCTGCGCCGTGGCCCTGCTCGGAACGGCCTGCGCGCGCGCGGCGGCCGTGGCCGAACCCGACGCGAAGAAGCCCGTGATCCAGATCGCTCTGCTGCTCGACACGAGCAACAGCATGGACGGCCTGATCGACCAGGCCAAGCGGCAGCTCTGGAAAGTGGTGAACGAGTTCATCGCCGCCAAGCGCGCGGGCCAGAAGCCGGAATTTCAGGTGGCGCTGTACGAGTACGGCAAGCAGACGCTGAGCGCGGAGTCCGGCTTCATCCGGCAGATCTGCCCGCTCACCACGGACCTCGACAAGGTCTCGCAGGAACTCTTCGCGCTGCGGACGAACGGCGGCGAGGAATACTGCGGCTGGGCGATCAAGAACGCGGTCAACGACCTCGCCTGGAGCGCCGGGCCGAAGGATTTGAAGACGATCTTCATCGCCGGCAACGAACCGTTCTCGCAGGGCAGCGTGGACTACCGGGTCTCCTGCCGCGAGGCCATCGCCAAGGGCATCATGGTCAACACGATCTTCTGCGGCAACGCGCAGCAGGGCGTGCAGACGGGCTGGAAGGACGGCGCGACGCTCGCGGACGGTTCCTACATGAACATCGACCAGAACCTGGCGGTCGCGCACGTGGACGCGCCGCAGGACAAGGCCATCCTGGAACTGAACCAGAAGCTGAGCGGCACCTACATCGCGTACGGGCGGGACGGCGAAGCCAAGAAGGAAAACCAGGCCGTGCAGGACCGCAACAGCGAACAGGCCGGACAGGGCAGCCTGCGCGCGCAGACCAAGGCCTCGGGCCTGTACCGCAACGAGTCCTGGGATCTGGTGGACGCGGCGAAGGACGAGAAGTTCAAGCTCGCGGACGTGAAGGCCGAGGAACTGCCCGAGGAGATGCGCAGGCTGAGCGCCGAGGAACGCAAGGCTTACGTGGAGGCGAAGGCGCAGGAACGTGCTAAGATTCAGAAGCAGATCGCGGAGCTTTCGGCCGAACGCGAGAAGTTCGTGGCCGAGGAACTGAAGAAGCGCGGCGAGGACAAGAACGGGACGCTCGGCCAGGCGATGATCGAGGCCGCGCGCAAGCAGGCCGAGAAACTGGAGTTCAAGTTCGAGTAGCCCATGCCCAAACAGACCATCCTGGTGGTGGAAGACGACGCGTCGATCCGGAGGGGCATCGTGGATGCCCTCCGGTTCGGCGGTTTTACGGTGCTGGAGGCCGCCACCGGCACGGCGGGACAGGACGCGGCGCTCGGGTCGGACTGCGACCTGGTGCTGCTGGACCTGGTCCTGCCCGGGCGCGACGGCCTGGAGATTCTCGCCGAGGTCCGCAAGGCGCGGCCGACGCTGCCGGTGATCGTGCTCACCGCGCGCGGCGAGGAACACGACCGCGTGAAGGGCCTGAAGCTGGGCGCCGACGACTACGTGGTCAAACCCTTCAGCGTCAAAGAACTGATCGCGCGCGTGGAAGCCGTGCTGCGCCGCTCGCCCGAACGCCCCAGCGACCTCGCCGAAGTCCGCTTTCCCGGCGGTACCGCCGACCTTTCGCGGCGAGAAATCCGCATGCAGGACGGCTCGCGCGTGGAACTGAGCGAGAAGGAAGCCGACCTGCTGCGCTACCTGGCCTGCAACGCGGGGCGCGCGATCGCCCGCGACGAGATTCTTAGCCGCGTCTGGCGCATCTCGCCCACGGGCGTGGAATCGCGCACCATCGACATGCATGTCGCGCGCCTGCGCGAGAAGCTGCGCGACGACAAGGAAAACCCGCGCGTGCTCCTGACCGTGCGCGGCAAGGGCTACATGTTCGCCGAAGCGCCCGCGAACGGCTGACGGGAACCCCATGAACCGCCCCTGGCAGATCTGGTCGGTCTTCGCCTTCAGCCTGGTCGTGGCGCTGGCGGCGATGGGCGTGGTCAGCCATGTCGCGCTGAACCTGGACCGCACCGAGGCCGAGGCGCGCCTGCGGGCCGCGCAGGAAGAGAACATCCGCCTGGCGCTCTGGCGCGCGGACTCGGCGCTCTCGCAAGTGATCGCGCAGGAGAGCGCGCGGCCGTACTTCGCGTACAGTTCGTTCTACGCCACCGAGCGCGCGTACACGCGCATGTTCTCGGAGATCAAGCACGGGGACATCCTGGTGCCCTCGCCGCTGCTCACGTTCGAATCGCCGCACATCCGCCTGCACTTCCAGATCGACCCCGAACGCGAGATCACCTCGCCGCAGGTGCCGACGGGCAATATGCGCGATCTTTCGGAGGGCGCGTATTGCTCGACGCAACGCGTCTCCGCCTGCGCCGAGACGCTCGCGGAGATTTCCAAACTGCTGAAGAACGAGCAGGCGTGGCTCGCGCAACTGCCCGAACCGCCCGTCCAGACGGTCCCGCTCGCGATGAACCCCGGCAACAACTACCAGGGGAACGCCTACAACAAAAAGGAGAGTTCCTGGGGCAGCCGCGCGGGCAAGCAGACGCAGCAGAAACTGAACGAGAACGAACTGCAGAGCCGCATGGAACAGGCGAACTGGGCTTCCAACCCGCAGGTCGCGAACAGCATGCAGCCGTTTCCGCCGTCCGAGGCCGTCGGCGAGGGGATGATGAAGGCGCTCTGGTTCGGCGAGCACCTGATCCTGGCGCGCAAGGTCTCGGTGAACAACCGCGTCTACGTGCAGGGCTGCTGGCTGAACTACGCCGAGATTCAGGAGTGGATGCTCGGCAGCATTCAGGACCTGCTGCCGAACGCGCGCCTGGAGCGCGATGCGTCCGACGAGAGCGACCGCGACGTGCACCGCCTGGCCGCGCTGCCGATGCGGGTGGTGCCGGGCGAGGTGCCGATTCAGGCGCAGGCGAACATGTCGCCGATCCGCTGGGCGCTGATCGTCGCGTGGATCTGCGGGTTCCTGGCCGTGCTCGCGGTGGCCGCGCTGCTGTGGGGCGCGGTGACGCTGAGCGAGCGCCGCGGCGCGTTCGTCTCGGCGGTGACGCACGAGCTGCGCACGCCGCTCACGACCTTCCGCATGTACACCGAGATGCTCGCCGAGGACATGGTCCAGGACGAGGCGCAGCGCAAGACCTACCTGCAGACCCTGCGCGGCGAGGCCGAGCGGCTGGGGCACCTGGTCGAGAACGTGCTGGCGTACGCCGGCCTGGAGCGCGGGCGCTACGGCCGGCACCTCGAGGACGTGCGCGCCGGCGCGCTGCTGGAACGGATGCGCGAGCGCCTGGACCTGCGCGCGCGGCAGGCCGGCCTGGAACTGACGCTGGAGAACGCGCCCGGCGCGGCCGACGTTCCGCTGCGCGTCGATTGCGCGGGCATCGAACGGATCGTCTTCAACCTCGTGGACAACGCCTGCAAGTACGCCTCGGCCGCGACCGACCGCACGCTGCATCTGCGCGTGGAAAAGGGCGAGGGCGAGGGCGGGGTGGTGGTGAGCCTTCGCGATCACGGGCCGGGCGTGCCGCCCGAGCACGCGCGCAAGCTCTTCCGGCCGTTCTCGAAGTCCGCGCACGAGGCCGCGCATTCGGCGCCCGGCGTGGGCCTGGGCCTGGCATTGAGCCGGCGGCTGGCTCGCAGCATGCGCGGGGATTTGCGGTATCGCGCGGCGGAACCCGAGGGCGCGCGCTTCGAACTGATCCTGCCCGCGGCGGTCGCCGCGTCAGCCTGACGCCGACATTTTGGCCATGGGATCCTTGAGCTGCCCGGCGGCCTTGCGCATGCGGAAGGACTCGCCCAGCAGCATCATGCGGATGTTGGCGATCTTGTGGTTGACCGAACCGCCGACCTGAAGCGATGAGAGCCTGTCGGCGAGCTGGTCGATGCGCTCGGCGGCCTCGGTCAGGTCCTTGACGACCTGGTCGCGGGCGTGGACCACGCCTTTTTTGAAATAGGGGCACTCGCTCTCGTGCGCCAGGAAATCCTTGTTGCCCCGGGCGGAGCATTTGCAGCTAGTCAAAGGTGATTCCGCCTTCTGTACGCTTTGCGTATATGGTAACGCCGAAAAGGAGGCTGTCAAGACGCTGAAAAGGCGCGGGGCCCCGTTGGAAGGGGCCCCGCGCCTGTTTCACCCGCCTTGTTTCGGAACGGCGGCTCAGTCCTTGATCTTGAGCTTGAGTTCGTCGGAGTTGGCCTTCAATTCCGGCGCGTACATCGCGCTCGCCCGGGTGGGCAGGGCGCTGAACGTCCCGGGGATTTCGGCGCGCATGCGGTACGAGACGCTGTGCTTGCCGCGCGCGAGCCAGCGGACGAAGAAGCAGACGCGTTCGTCGCGCAGTTCCATGTACGCGCCCATGTCGTTGCCGTTGTAGCCGCTGCGGACTTCGACGGGCTCGAAGCCCGCGGCCTTCAGGTCCTCGAAGAGGATGTATTCGTAGTCGTTCTTGCTGTCGATCTCGAGTTCGATCTCGACCAGGTCGCCGCTCTTCAGTTCGGCCAGGTTGGCCAGTTCCTCGCGCTTGTACTTCTCGGCCTTCTGGTTCACCACCTGGCCGCGGTCGCCCTCGGCCTTGACCGTCTTGTCCTCGCGCGTCAGCTTGAAGTACTTGCGCTGGACCTTGATCTCCAGGCCGGCCTTGCCGATGTGGTCCTCGAGCGTGAAGTTGGTCACGTAGGCGTTGAAGTAGAGCGGGCCCTTGCCCTTGCGCACGAACTCGACGGTGTGCTTGCCTTCCGAGAGTTCCTTGCCGGTGAGCACGAAAGCATTGTCGAAGGTGAAGAGGTTCGAGGCGCCGATCGCGACCTCCTTTTTCTTCTGGCCGTCCACGATCACTTCCAGCGTCATCTCGGGCTTGTCTTCGCCGCTGGCCTTCAGGAAGTCCGCCATCGCTTCGATGCAGATCGCGGTGTCGCGGGTGCTGTTCCAGTAGGTCGCGTTCTTGCGGTTGTTGATGAGGTACTTCACCAGGCGCGCGGCCTTCTCGCCCTTGGGCTCGATGGCCGAGAGCAGCTTCAGGTAGTACGCGTGCGCCTCGTATTCGCTGCCGTACCAGTACCACCAGGCGTTGCCTTCGGGCAGCTTCAGGTAGGCGGTCTGGTTCTCGTCGTCCTGAACGAGGAACTGGTCCACGTTCTTGGCCAGCATGTCGCGTTCCTCGGCGTGGTTGAGCTTGTGCAGCGCGAGCCCGAACATGGCCTTGGTGTAGACGGCCAGGTTGTTGCGGTCGCGGTAGAGGAACTCGCGCATCTGCTTGTTGTCGTCCTTGGCATCGGCCAGGACCATGTAGACGAAGGCGTCGAGGTTGTCGGCGCTCTTCTTGTAGGGCTTGGTCTCGGTCGCGCCGTTGACGATGAGGCGGTTCTGTTCGGCCTGGTAGGCGCGCAGCCAGGCGATGCCGCGGTCGAGCATGTTCGGCGGGATCTGGACGTCGTTCTCGCGCGCGAGCTGCAGGCCGTGGACGACGTACGCGGTGGTGTGCGGATAGGACGATTCGCCGTAGCCGCTGAACCAGCCCCAGCCGCCGTCGCGGCACTGCATGTTGCTCAGGCGTTCGATGCCGGACTTGACCATGTCCGCGACCTTTTCCTCGCTGAAGACCGGGTTCTCGCCGTAGCGCTTCCACTGCGCGGCGCGTTCCTTGTCGTTGCCGATCTCCTGCGCGTTCAGGTTGGTCAGCTTGTCGCGGATGTCCTTCAGCTTAAGGCCCATGCGCTGGAGGACGTTCTGCGTCACCACCGTGGGCAGGAAGCGGCTGAGGGTCTGTTCGGTGCAGCCGTAGGGGTAATCGGACATGTACGGCAGCGCGTCCACCATCGCGCCGGCCAGGGTGGGGGAGTAGCGCACTTCCAGGCGGCTCTGTTCGGGCAGGCGTTCGGCCGGAACGTTGAAGGTCACCGTGCCGCTTTCCTTGTCGGGGCGGATCGCGCCGGCGAAGGACTCCGTCTTCAGCATCCCGTGGATGTACGCGGGGAAGCGCATCTCCATCGCGTCGGACTCTTCGTCGGTCAGGGCCTTCATGCGCACCACGGCTTCGCCGGGGTTCTTGACGCGCACGAGCCAATCCACGCGCTTCTCGCCCTGGGGCTCGATCTCGACCGTCTTGGACATGCTCCAGATCCCGTTCGCGGGCCTGGCGAGCTGCTCGAACGGCTCCAGCGCCCCTCCTTCCATCTCGAGGACCACCGTGACGCTCTTCTTCGTCTTCAGGTAATTGTGGACGTTGGCGCTCAGGACCACCTCGTCCTTTTGCGTGAAGAAGCGCGGGGCCTGCAGGCGCAGGAGCAGGTTCTTGCGGGTCACGACCAGGGCCTCGCCTTCGCCCACGCGCGTGCCCTTGCCCATCGCCCAGGTCTTGATCTTCCAGCCCGTCAGGTTCTCGGGCATGGTCAGTTCCACTTCGGCGGTGCCGTCCAGGCCCACGGTCAGGTTCGAAGCCCAGAAGGCGGAGTCGGCGAAGTTCTTGCGCACCGTCGGCTCGACGCTGGCGGGCGCCGCCTGGCTTTCGCCGCTGTCGCGGTCGGCCTTCTTGTCCTTGGCTTCGGGCGCGCCGAACCCGCCCGTGGCCTCCTTGGCGCCTTCCATCGAAGGCGCGGGCGCAGCCGCGTCCGCCGCGGCCGACTTCTCCACCGCGCTGTTGCTCTGGAGTTCGCGCTCGGCCCTGCGCAGTTCGCCGCGTCCGCCGCCCTGGCCGGGCTTGGCGGCGAGCCGTTCGTCTTCCTGCGAGGCCACCAGGGCGCCGAAGACGCCGAGGTTGGACATGTAAGGCTCGTTCTGCTTGTGGATGTGGGCGCTGTAGCGGGCCAAGCTGCTTTCCGTGCGCGGGTAGTGGTTGCGGCGCCACTTCCAGAAGAAGCTCTTGATCTCGCCGACGTTGCTGCCGCCGGAGATGTATTCCACGGCCTTGTCGTAGATGCTGACGACCGCGGAGCCGGCGAAGGGCTCGCCGTTCATCTCGGTGAGCTTGATCTTGACCTTGGCCTTCTCGCCCGGCTTGTACTCCTGCGCGGACGGCGTCACCTCGACGTTCAGCACGCGGCTTTCGGGCGGCACGATGATCTCGCGCATCTCGGTGTGGACGCGACCGTCGGCGACCGTCAGCGCTTCGACGAAGAAGTTCGGCATGTCCTTCTTGAGCACCTCGATCTCCTCGAAGACGCTCTTGCCCTTCATGCGGACGACCTTGGGCGGCAGGCAGACGCCGTTGGACGGGCGGACGAAGAGCAGCACGGTGCCGCCGACGCGGTCGGTGTTGACCATCAGGCTCGCCTTTTCGCCCGGCTTGTACTCGCGCTTGTCGGCGACCAGTTCGAGGCTGTTGAAGCGGAACTCGCTGCCGTCGAACTTGTCGCCGCGCACGCAGAAAAGGTACGCGCCTTCGATCTCGTGCCCCTTCGCGTCGGTGACGCTGTAGCTGAGGCGGAACTGCCCGGCCTCGCTGGCCTTGAGCTGCTGCCGCGCGCGGCCTTCCTCGTTGGTGTCCACGTCCCACTTCTGGATCTCGGTCTCGACCGGCTTGCCTTCGGCGCCGTAGACGACGCGGAAGAGCTTCAGCACGCCCTTGCCCTTCACGCCCTTGCGGTCGAGCGTCTGCGCGTTGAAGCTGGCCTCGATGGCGTCGCCGGCGGCGTAATGGCCGCGGTCCACCCAGGCGTAAACCTTGAAGGGCTTGCGCGCGACCATCACGCTGCCCTGGCCCACGATGGTGCGGCGCGACTGGTCGGTCACTTCGGCCACGATCTGGTACTGGTGGTCGTTCTTGCCGTGCATCGCCTTGGCGACGGCCGTGTCGATCTCGACCTTGATCGTCCCGTCGGCGCCGATGGCCACTTCGTTCTCGCTGACGATCTCCGGCGGCGTCTGGCGCCCGCCCCACCACCACCACGGCGCGGGCCGCTTGCAGCCCCATTCGTGCCAGCCCGGGTACCAGGGGTAATCGCAGGAGAACCACCAGTAGCCGGGGTTGTAGTACCAGTCCCACAGGCCCGCGGGGTACCACTGAGCCTCGTGCGTCGTGCGCGTGATCTTGTACTTCACCTTCGCCTCGGTGACGGGCGAACCGAAGAGGTACTTCGCGTTGATCGTGGCGGCGATCTTCTCGCCCAGCATCACGGGCTCGGAGGGCGCGTCCACGGTGACTTCGAACTCCGGCTTCTTGTACTCCTCGACGCGGAAGTTGTCGCCGCCGAGGTAGTTTTCGCCCGGGCGCAGCAGGTGGATGTTGTAAACGCCCAGCGTGGCGTCCTTGGGCAGGAGCCATTCGCCGTCCACGCCGCCGAATTCGTCGCCGACGAAGTTCTTCTCGTAGCACTTCTCACCCTTGGGGTTCGTGATGCGGACGACGAAAGTGTTGCCGGCGAACGGCGAGGCGCCCTCGTGGTCGTACTTCGCCACGCTGGCCCAGAACTTGAATTTGACGCTCTGATCGGGGCGGTACGCCGGGCGGTCGGTGATGGTGAAGATCTTGGTCTGGTTGTAGGCGTAGTCGTGGTAGTTCGCGCCCCAGACGTTGGTGAAGCCGAAAAACGCGAAGCGCCCTTCCTTGGTCGTGGCGGTGACCAGCCAGTTGTAGCTCTGCTGGTTGTCCGGCGTCTGGATAAATTGCCCGTCGGCGTCGGTGACGCCCTTCTCCTCGGTGACGATCGTCTCGGGCTTCTGGTTGTTGCGCCACTGCTGCCGGTAACCGAAGAGCCCGATCTCGGCGTTTTCCACCGGCGCGCCGGTCTTGGCGTCGGCCAGGTAGTACAGGACCGACTTGTCGAGCTGCTTCTTCACGACCACGGTGTCGGCGACCCAGACGACGATGCGGCTGGCGTTGCCGTCGGCCATCGTGGCCGTGACGAGGTACGCGCCGGGGTCCTTGCAGGGCGTCTCGACCTCGATGCGCCGGTCGAAGTGGTTCTCGCGCGGCTTCAGGTCGAGGGACCAGGACGCGGCCTTGCCCGTCAGGTACTTCAGTTCGCCCCGTTCGACCAAGAGGTGGCCGATGTTCGAGATATCGATCTTCTGCCAGTCGATCTGTTCGGGCTTGCCGGAGATGTACGCCTTGACGTCCTTGAGCAGCGCGGCCATGTCGATAGGCTGCGCGGTGAAGGCGGCCTTGTTGCCGTTGCGGAAGCGGAAGCTCAGGGTGGCCGCCTGCCCGGCCGGCTGGGTCGTGGAGTTTTCGAAGACGCCCCAGTTGCCGGTGATCTGCTTCACGCGGTCGAGGTTGCCGGAGAGCTTCCAGCATTCCGCGGCCTTCGCGTACTGCTGGCGGTCCTCGAAGAGCTGCCCCAGCGCGGCGTTCGCGGACGAGGCCCAGGCCGGGTTCTTCGCGATTTCGCGGTAGATGCGGATGAAATTGTATTCGTCGGGAAGCTTGAAGCGCTTGATGCCCGAGGCGAGCTTCGCGATCGTCTCGTCTTCGCCCAGGTCCTTCACCGCGTACGGGCCGCTTTCGTCGCCCTCGCCGCCGTCGCCGCCGAAGCGCCCGTAATACGCCATCGTCTGCACGCCGAACTGCGAACGCAGGAAGCCCGCGAACTGCAGGCGCACTCCGTCGGCGTTTTCAGGCATGCTCTCGGCCGACTGCATCAGCGCCCAGCGCCAGCGTTCGCCGTCGTTCGCGGCCTCCTCGAACGAATTGGGCAGCTTGTAGTACACGGGCGAGCCGTCCGGGTTCACCGGCGCGCCGCGCTGCGCGTTGCCGTAGCGCCAGCCTTCCTCGTAATCGGGGAGTTCCTTCAGGTCGGTCAGGGCCTGGAGCTGCCAGGCGCCGTTGTAGCCGATGTTGGAGAGCAGGTACTGCGCGTACTGCTGGTAGAAGTTGTAGCGTTCCTGCTTGTCGGTCTCGCCCTTGATCGCCTTGCGCGCTTCGTCGAGCAACTGCATGCCGCGGACGCGGTCGCGCTCGATGGAGTTCACGTACTTGCCGCCGCCGCGCCGGTGCCCGCGGCTGAAGTTCCCCGTGATGATGTAGCCGTAGTGTTCGGCCTGCGCGTAAAGCTGCGCGGAACCCGCGAGCACGCGCCAGTTCTTGGCGTGCAGCGCGGCGGCCTTCTCGATCAGATCGTCCTTTTCGTCGCTGCGACCCAGCGCCCCCAGGCATTGGAAGGCCTTGGCGAGGTCGTCCTTGACCTTCAGGGCGTCGGTCTCGGCGTTCAGCGCCAGGGCGCGGAAGGATTCGTACGCGTCCTTCCAGTTCCCGTCCTTCATCTGCTTGTCGCCTTTGGCGCGGAGCGCGTCCTGATCCTGCGCGCGCGCGGTCTGCGCCAGGGCTCCCATGAGCAGACTCAGACAGACCACCGAAGCGGCGATGGCACGCATCATGATCGGACTCCTTGTTTCGCAAACGCGAACGGTTGAGACAAGATACGGCGTTCCATTTCGTACCCTGTTCGACGCAGGGACGGAAGACGGGTTGCAAGAAAATTACCGCCGCGCGAAAACTTTTAATCCATGACTTAGTATAAGGTTGCAGCGCCTTTAGCGCACGCCATTTCGCATTTGGCTCGGGTTCGCCCGGTGCGGCGCACCAGGGCACCGTTGACAGGCCACGCGCTTGTCGTATGCCGGACCGCCGAGCGCGCCCGGTTGCCCGCAGTATTCAATAAAAGGAGCACGACATGCCCATCGCCGCCCGCATCGCCCCGTGCCTGTGGTTCGACGACCAGGCCGAGGCCGCCGCGAACTTCTACGTCGGCATCTTCAAAAACGCCAGGATCACGAACACGACGCACTACGGCGAGGCCGGGAAGGAGATCCACGGCAAACCGGCGGGCTCGGTGCTGACGGTTTCGTTCGAACTCGACGGCATGGAATTCACGGCGCTCAACGGCGGGCCGATCTTCAAGATCACCGAGGCCGTCTCGTTCCAGGTGATGTGCGAGGACCAGGCCGAGATCGACTACTATTGGGATCGCCTCGGCCAGGGCGGCGACCCCGCCGCGCAACGCTGCGGCTGGCTGAAGGACCAGTTCGGCGTCTCCTGGCAGGTCGTCCCGCGCATCCTCCCCGAATTGCTCCACGGCCCCGACCCCGCCAAACGCCAACGCGCCATGGCCGCGCTCTTTACGATGCAGAAACTGGAGATCGCGAAGCTGAAGGATGCGTAGAGGTCGAGTGCAGGGTGCGGCAAAGTTGGAGCGGGTAGAGGGAATCGAACCCTCATAGCTAGCTTGGAAGGCTAGCGCTCTACCATTGAGCTATACCCGCACGTGCGGAAACCAGCATACATTCTTGGCAGCGTATTGTCGAGTAGCGCCGGCTGGATCGCCGTTGCCGTGACATCTTAAGGACTTACGAAAACATAAGTCTGCCGGTAACACATGCCGATCTCCGACCATACCTCTATTGAAAATGGGAGTGCGGACTTGGCGTGAAGGAGGCAGGTATGCTTGTGCGGAATCTCGTGGTCGCCGGCGTCTGTCTGCTGGGCATCTCCTGGATCGCAGCGGCCGAGAAGCCCAACGTGGAACTCGCCTGCGATTGGGATCATTTCAACGGGCCCAACAGCGATGCTTCGTCGCCCGAAAAGGGTCTGCTGCGGCAGTGGCCCGAGGGGGGGCCGAAGGTGCTCTGGAAGGCCAAGACCGGGCGCGGCTGGAGCTGCCCGTCGGTCGCGGGCAACGACGTGGTGGTCTGTTCGCGCGTGGGCAAGGAATGGAAGGAGTCGGTCGCGTGCCTGAATCTCGCGACCGGCGCCGAACGCTGGAATCACACCTACGAGGTCGAACCGTACTGGAAGGCGAAGAACTGCGGCGGCTGGAGCCAGGGCGGCGTGACGTCCACCCCGGCTATCAGTGACAAATATGTTTGCGCGATCGGCCGCACCGGAGAGATGCACTGCCTCGACCGGGCCACCGGCACGGTGAAATGGCGCCGCAGCCTGAGCAAGGATTGGGACGCCATCGGCATCGCCGCCGAGAAAGGCTACAGCTTTTCGCCCCTGATCGCGGACGGCAAGGTGCTGGTCCACATGGGCCGCTACGGCGAAGGCAAGCCGACCACCGTGGCCATCGACCTCGAGACCGGCAAGGACGCCTGGATGTTCAGCCGTCCGGACAACGACGACAAAGGCGGCAGCGAAGGCCATACCCCCGCGCTGGTCACCATCAACGGCGAGAAATGCGTGCTCTTTGCCTCCGCCGTCCTGCGCGCCGTGCGCGTTTCGGACGGAAAACAGATCTGGTGCGAGCATGAGAATCTGAAGTCGCGCGGACGCGGCATCCCGACGCCGCTGCTTGCCGGAAACATCATGGTCATGCAGTACGATTTCGAAGGCTGCCGCGCGATCGAAGCCGATTTCAGCAACGCGGCCGCGGGTTCCAAGCAGCTCTGGAAGCTCGAATTCCCCTATTCCATCTACCACAATTTCGTGCATCAGGACGGCTACCTGTACGGGCTCTTCGAACGCCTCGACAAGGACTCGACCGTCATTCCGCTGGCCAAATGGGAGATCGTTCTGTACTGCATGGACTTGAAGACGGGCAAGAAGGTCTGGGAGCAGCCCGGGTTCAAATCGGGACTCTCGTTCACGCTGGCGGACGGATTGATCTTCGCCCGCGAAGCCAACAATCTGCACCTCTTCGAGGCGACGCCGAAGGGCTTTTCCGAAAAAGGCAAACTGGAGAACATGCACGCGGTCTCGAACGCGGACATGTCCGACCACGCGTGCGTGACGCCGGTGCTTTCGCACGGCAAGCTGTTCGTGCGCTGCCCGGACGAACTCTGGTGCCTGGACGTCGCCGACGAGGCCGCGCGCGCGAAGCTTCAAGGGTCGGCCCAGCCCGCCAAACCCGCCGCCCAGGCCGCTCCCCCCAAACCCGCGCCCCAGGCGTCCCGCACCGAGCGCCTCCTGAAACTGGCCCAGGAGATGGAGCGGGCCGGGCAGAAAGAGGCCGCGCGCCAGAGTTACGAACAGATCGTGAAGGACGCCCCCAACGAGCCCCAGGCCGCCGTTGCGAAGGAACGCCTCTCCATGCTGAAGTAACGCGCGCGCCGCGAACACGCGAATCGTCTTGACCTCCGGGCACGCTTACGCAGGATGATGGGCGGCTTGGAGGCGCACCATGGAATGGCACGAGCGCAGGGACCTCTTCCCCATGCTGCGGGAGTGGACGTACTTTAGTTGGGCCGCGACGGCCTGCTTGAGCACGCCCGCGGCCGAAGCGATGAAGAAACAGATCGACGGCGCGACGGCGCTGGGCGGCACGCAGTGGAAGGACTGGTACAAGACCTACGACCTCGCGCGCGCCGCGGCGGCGCGGCTGGTCGGCGCCAAAGGCCCGGGCGAGATCGCGCTGCTCAAGAACACCAGCGAAGGCGTGAGCACCGTCGCGTTCGGGCTTGAACTGGAACGCGGCGACAACGTGATCGTGCCGCGCGGGGAGTTTCCCGCCAACGCGTACCCCTGGCTGGCGCTGCAGCAGCGCGGCATCGAGGTCCGGCGGGTCGAACTGGGCGAGCACGGACGCTTCACGCCGCGGGAGATCGAGGCGCTGATGGACAAGCGCACGCGCGCCGTGGCGCTCTCGTTCGTCAACTTCGCCACCGGCTTCCGCGCCGACCTGGCCGCCGTCGGGAAGCGCTGCCGCGCGCGCGGCATCTTCTTTTTCGTGGACGCGATCCAGGGGCTGGGCGCGCTGCCGCTCAACGTCGAAGCGATGCAGATCGACGGGCTCGCCGCCGACGGCCACAAGTGGCTTTGCGGGCCCGAAGGGCAGGCGATCCTGTACATCCGCGAGGCCTGGCAGCCGCGCGTCGCGCCGCTCAGCCGCGGCTGGTGGTCGGTCGAGATGCCCGGGCGCTACGACCGCGACGACCAGGAACTCTGCAAGACCGCGCGCCGGTACGAATGCGGCACGCTGGCCACGGTTGCGGCGTATGGGTTCCTGGCCGCGCTGGAAGTCATCGACCACGCGGGCGTCGAGGAGATCGCGAACCGCATCGAGCACCTGACGGGTTCGCTGGTGGAACGCCTGCGTGCCCACGGCTGCAACGTCTTCCGCGCCGAAGGCCCCGGCGAATGGTCCGGCATCGTCTCGTTCGAAGTGCCCGGCCGCGACGCGCGCGACGTGGCCGCGGCGCTGGAAGCCGAGAAGATTCTGGTCAATCCTCGAGGCGGGCGCCTGCGCGCGGCCGTGCATGCGTGGAACGACGAACACGACCTCGACCGCCTGATGGGGGCTCTGCCGCGCCCGTGAGCGTTCCTCCGCGCATCGACTACGACCGCGTCGCGCGCCACTACGACAGCCACCGCGGCTGGGAAGCGGAGATTCCCCTGCGGGTGCTCGAATGCGCGAGCGGCCGCCCGGTGCGCGGACTCACGCCCGCCGGCCCCGTGCTGGAACTCGGATGCGGCACCGGCAACATGACGCGCTGGCTTCTGGAATCGTGGCCCGGCCCCGTCGTCGCGCTGGACCTTTCCCGCGGGATGCTCGGGCGCGCGCGCGAAAAACTCGGCGATGCCCGGCTGCTGCGCGCCTCGGTCGAGCGGCTGCCGTTCCAGTCCGGACAGTTCGAAGCCGCGCTCGGCGCGTTTTTTCTCCACCACGTGGAAGCGCCCGCCCGCGTGCGGCTCTTCACCGAACTCCGCCGCGTGCTGGGGGCCTCGCTGCTCAAGCGCGGGCGGCGCAAGCCCAAGGGCGTCGCGTTCCTGACCGCCAGCCACGAACAGATTCGCAAGAGCTACATGACGCGCTGGTTCCCGACGTTCGCGGCGGTCGATTGTGCGCGCTTCCCGGACCTGGACCTCCTGCGCGAGGAACTCCTCGCCGCCGGCTTCAGCGACGCCGCGCACGACGAAGTTTCGCGCCCAGTGCCCAAGGGCGGCGCGGAGATGCTCGAGAAGGTGCGCGCGCGCTTCGTGAGTTCCCTGGAACTGCTGCCGCCGGGGGAATTCGAGGCCGGCGTGGCGCAGATGGAACGCCAGCTCGCCACCGATGGCCATCTCGGCGACGTTTCCTGGTATGCTACGATCGTGCACGCACGCTGCTGACCCGGAACCCGCGCATGTC
Organism: Planctomycetota bacterium; assembly: GCA_026184295.1. Taxonomy (GTDB): domain Bacteria; phylum Planctomycetota; class SZUA-567; order H5-PLA8; family H5-PLA8; genus JACQFI01. The sequence continues at coordinate 2,678 of JAHCJK010000077.1, read as the reverse complement.
CGACGACCTTCCCAGCGCAGACGAAGAACCGCCGCCGCAGGGCCCGCACCTGGAGCCGCTGCCCTCGTTCGAAGCCGTCGGCTGGAGGGTCATCGGCGCCCTGACGCTGGCCGGAACGGGCGGAATGCTGTGGCTCGCGGTGCGAGAAGATAGTTCGCCGGATACGCGGCGCATCCTCGACGGCATGGCCAGCCTTTTCATCGGCGGGCTGATGGCGCTGGCGGCTTACCGCGTGCTGATCAACTTCGCGTTCCGCATTCTCGACCTGATCGCGATCGTGATGACGCTCTCGCTGGGCCTGAAAGCGACCATCGACAGCATGGCGGTGCTCGGCGCGCGCGGCCTGATCTGGGAAGGGCGCGTGACCGACGGCGACAAGTTCGGTTCGGTGCTGCTGGCCTGCCTGATCACCGCCAGCATCCTGATGGCCGGCGCGGCGCTGGGGCTGCGTTACTGCGCCCGCATCAAGCTCGACCGGCCCATGCACCGCATCGCCGCGGTGATCTCGGGGATGCTCGCCTTTCCCGCCGTGATCGGGGTGCCTGTGTTCGTCATCGCGTGCATTCAGGATGTTGCCGCGCTGATGAACCCGCGCAAGCGCCTGGAGGCGGACCTGACGCATTTCCTGCTGCTGCTCGCCTGCTTCGCGGTGCTGGCGGCAAACACGCTGTATTTTCTGCGTTCGATTGCGATCACCGGCGAGGTGGCCCCGCCGGCTGACAAGGAAGGCGCCTAGGGCAGTTCTTCGCCCTTGGGATAAGGTCGCTGCTTCGCGCGCATCTCGCGCGTGGTCGTCACCTGCGGGACAGGCTCGGCCATGTTTTCCTTCTTCACCGCCACGATCAGGTTCGCGGGCGCGGGATACCCCGCGGCGGGCGCGCGTTCTTCGCCGCGTTCGATGGCGAAGTCCGCGCGCGCGAGGCGCGACTTCACTTCTTCGAGCGCGAAGACGCGCTTGCCCGGGCCGACCAGGCGCGAACGCAGCTTCGAGAATACGCCTTCGCGGGCAGGTTCGAGCAGGATAAGGCGCCCGTCGGGGACGAGCACGCGGTGGAATTCGGCGATGACGGTCCACGGTGGGCGGATCGCGAAGAGTGCTTCCACGGCGACGACGGCGTGAAAGCTGTGCCGCCGGAACGGCAGGCGCGGGGCGCGGCCGAGCACGCCGCGGCCGGCGGCGCCGGGCAGCTTGGCCGAGACGCGCCCGATGCGGACGGCCTGCGCGTCCAGGATCACCAGGGATTTCGAGGCGGCGAGCGCGGGTGCAAGCGACGGCAGGATTTCGCCGTGCGGGCCGGGCGCGATGACGAGGACGCGCTGGGCGGAATCGGCAAGGACGGATTCCAAAGCGGCGTCTAGCAAGGATGATCCCAAAGTCTGCGAGTTTGTTCGAGGCAAGGCGGAGACGGGAACCGGGGAGCCCGCGCGAACGGGCTCCCCGATTCCGCGCAATTACACGTTCATCGACATCAGGAACTCGATGTTGCTCTTGGTCTTGCGCATCTTCTCGATCAGGAACTCGATCGATTCGACGATGTTCAGGTCCTGGAGGTACTTGCGCAGCAGCCAGACGCGCTGGAGCTCGTCCTTGTGCAGCAGCAGTTCCTCGCGGCGCGTGCCGGACAGGTTCACGTCGATGGTCGGGAAGAGGCGGCGGTTCATCAGGCGGCGGTCCAGGTGCACTTCCATGTTGCCCGTGCCCTTGAACTCTTCGTAGATCACTTCGTCCATCTTCGAGCCCGTGTCGATCAGCGCGGTGCCGAGGATCGTCAGCGAGCCGCCGTTTTCGATGTTACGCGCGGCGCCGAGGAACTTCTTCGGCTTCTGCAGCGCGGTGGCGTCCACGCCGCCGGTCAGGATCTTGCCCGAGTGCGGTACTTCGGTGTTGTAGGCGCGGGCCAGGCGCGTGATCGAGTCGAGCAGGATCACGACGTCCTTGCCGTATTCGGTCAGGCGCTTGGCGCGCTCGATGACCATCTCGCTGACCTGGCAATGGCGGCTGGCCGGTTCGTCGAACGTGCTGGCGATCACTTCGCCGCGCACGGCGCGTTCCATTTCCGTCACTTCCTCGGGGCGTTCGTCGATCAGCAGCACGATCAGGTGCGCGTCGGGGTTGTTGTGCGCGATCGCGTGGGCGATGGCCTGGAGCATGACCGTCTTGCCGGCCTTGGGGGGCGAGACGATCAGTCCGCGCTGGCCCTTGCCGATGGGCGCGACCAGGTCGAGGATGCGCATCGAGACGTCTTCCTGGCCGGTCTCGAGGATGAAGCGCTTGGTCGGGTGGATCGGCGTCAGGTCGTCGAACGGAATCTTCTCGTTGACCTTCTCCGGCGGTTCCCCGTTGATGCCCTTGATCTGCAGGAGCGCGAAGTAGCGTTCGTTCTCCTTCGGCGGGCGGATCTGGCCGGTCACCAGGTGGCCGGTGCGCAGGTTGAAGCGCCGGATCTGGCTCGGCGAGATGTAGATGTCGTCGGGGCAGGGGAGGTAATCGTAGTCCGGGCTGCGCAGGAAGCCGAAGCCGTCGGGCAGGATTTCCAGGACGCCTTCGCCCATCAGCACGCAGTTCTGCGCCATCTTCTCCTTGATGATGCGGAAGATGAGGTCGTGCTTGAGCAGCGCGGAAAAGCCTTCGATGTTCAGCGTCTTGGCCATCTGGTGCAGATCGCCGATCTGCATCC
>JAHCJK010000076.1 GCA_026184295.1 Planctomycetota bacterium | reverse complement strand
ATGAGCGTGCGGCGGATCCCCTTGGCCTGCGTGCGCGCGAGCAGGGTGAAGCCGCCCGCGAACTTTAGGCCCGCCAGGTCCACGCGCGCGACGCGCTTCTGGCCTTTCGCCCAGCCGATCGCGGTCAGCACGTCCTGGGCGCGGCGGCAGACGGAGGCCTGGTTGTAGCCCAGGTCGTGGTTCTTCGCCTGCGCGCGCTTGCCCATCAGCGGGTTGGCCTCGTACGTGTCGAGCGCCAGGACGGCGACGCCGCGGGCCAGCAGCGCGGCCGCGAACGCGCCCGGCGCGCCGGTCACCTGGTCGAAGAGCGCCCACGAGCCCTGATGGTGCGCGGCGACGACCAGAGGGGCCTTGGCCTTCCCGGCGGGCCACGCGAGCATCCCATGCACGAGGTCGCCGGCGCCCTTGCGCGAGAGCAGCAGCTTGGTGAGCGCGAGGCCCTTAGGGATCGCGGCGGCCGCCCAGCGCGTCTCTTTCGCGAGCACGGCCTTCGCGTCCGGTTGCGCGACGTTCAGCACCTGCGCCAGGAGCGCGCCGACCTCCTTCTTATAGGCCGCGCTGCCGGGCGCGCGTTCGTTCAGCCACGCGGCTGCGCCGTCTTTCAGGTAGCCCACCAGGGCGGCCTCGTCCTTGCCGTGCGCGGGCGGCTTGCGGTCGGGGAAGTTGCGCAGCGCGTCGATCGGTTCGGCCGTGAAGGGATGTTCCTTGGCATACGCGGGATCGGAGTTGCCGAACCAGAGGCGCCCGAGCCAGCCGTACAGCGCTTCGCGGCTGTTGCGGTTGTAATTGTGGCCCGCGTTCTGGTGGTAATTTTCGAGCTTCCGCGCCGCGGCCTGGCCGTAGAGTTCGTAGACGCGGCGCACGGCGGGGTATTCGACGCTGGGCGTGTTGCTGGTCCAGTCGCCCGTGCAGGAGATCAGGAGCTGCGGGCGCGGCGCGGCGAGCGCGGAGATTTCCATGTTGTGGGTGTCGATGCGCAGGGCGGGGGCGTTCTCGCACAGGCAGCCGCCCTGCATGACGCTGGAGACCATCACGGCCGGGGCGCAGGCCTTCACGCGTTCGTCCAGCGCGGCGAGGATGAACGTCTGCGTGCCGCCGCCGGAGGCGCCGGTCATCGCGACGCGCGCGAGGTCTGTCTCGGGAAGGGCGCAGAGGTAGTCGAGGGCGCGCAGGCTGTTGAAGCTCTGCAGGCCCATCAGGGAGAGCCCCCAGAGCGCGAGGCGTTCCGCCTGGTCCTTGCCGAACTGATGCGGGATCTGGCACGAATCGTTGTAGCCGACCATGTCGTACGAAAAGGCGAGCGCCCCGCGGCGCGCGACGTTGATGCAGAGCCCCGGCATCGAGTCGTCGTGCGGGGCGCGGTTGACCATGCGCCCTTCCTTCCAGTGCCCGTGCGCGACCAGCAGGGCGGGGATCTTTCCGTTCGGAGCCGGGAGCGGCCGGTACAGGTTGCCGGTCACGAAAAACCCCGGATGGCTCTCGAAGTAGACGTTCTCCACCGCGTAGCCGTCGCGTTCGGCGCGCCGGGTCACGACGGGGTTCAGCGGGCCGCGCGGCGGCATGGGCCACAGGCCCAGCGCCAGGCGGAGCTGCCGGCGGACGGCTTCGGCGCGCGCGTTCCAGGCGGTTCTCGTCGTGAAGCCGGGAAACGCATACGCGCGGTCGATGTGGCGGACATCCAGCAGGCGGCCGTCCACGGCGGGCAGAGTGGGCATGGGCGCTCCCGAAAAGGTGATGGGCGAGAAGCTACTCGAATGGTGCGCCGTGTCGAGCCGCGCCGTGGGCGCCGCGCCTTGCCGCCCGCCGCATTCTTCGTAGATTGAACGAAACCAAACCGCCGCCAGGAGCCTCCATGCCGACCCGACTTGCCGAACACCCGCGCCTGTACGCCTCCCGCGAGCAGCTTGAACGGCTGCGCGAGCCCGCGCCGCTGCCGATGCTCGCCCAGGCCGCGCGCCGCGTGGCGAAGGACGCCGCCGGTTTCACGCTCGGCGAACGCATCGACTACGACGCCACCACGCACAACGCTCACCTCTGGCGCGCGCGCTTCAATCAGCAGCGCGTCGTCGCGCTCCTGGTCGAACGCTTCCGCACCGGGCAGCGGCGCTTCCGCGACGCGGCCGTCCGGCACCTCTGCGCGATGGACGGCTGGCCGCACTGGTCGTGGATCGCCGAACGCGCCGGCAAGAACCATCCCAACGACATCTTCGATCTCAGCTACGGCGAGAACGCCGCGACCATGGCGCTCGGCTTCGACTGGCTCTTTTACGCGCTTAGCGACGAAGAGCGCGCGCGCATCGTCGATATCGCCCGCCGCCGCGCGCTGATCCCGTTCCTGAAGAACACCGAGAAGAAGAACCGTTCGTGGTGGTACGGCAAGCCCGACACGAACTGGAACACCGTCTGCGCCGGCGGCGCCGGGATGCTCGCGCTGGCCATGTACGAGTTCGCGCCGGAGGCCCGCGAGGCCGTCGCGCGCGCGGAAGAATCCGTCGGGCCTTTCATGCGTCTTCTAAAGGATACGCAAGGCGGCTGGCCCGAGGGCCTGGGCTACTGGAACTACGGGATGCGCTACGCCTTCATGTACCTGCTCAGCCACGAGCGCGCCACGGGGCGGCGCCACCCGCTCCTCGCGCATCCCTCGGTCAAGGCTTCGCTCTATTTTCCGCTGCAGTTCTGCCCGCGCGGCGTGCCGGCCAGCTTCGGCGACATCAACCAGTGGTCGCCGCTCCCGTTCCATTACGCGGCGGCCGAACGGCTGGGCGCGCGCGACCTCCCCGCGGAACTCGACAAGCAGTGGCCGGGCGAGGCGCGCTCCAGGCGCGACGGCCCGCCCGACAAGCGCGGGCAGCGTTCCTGGCCCGACGACGCCGAACTCCTGATCCTGCATCCGCGCAAACGTCCTCCGGCCGGCAAGCGCCGTTCGATGGTGGCGAAGCGCTACGCGGGGCTCGACTGGTGCGCGCTCGCCGACCGCTGGCCCGATCCGGACCTCTTCCTCGCCATCCGCGGCGGCACGACCGAAGTCCCCCACGGCCACCGCGACCTGCTCAGCTTCCACCTCCATGCCGGCGGCGAACGCATGATCTCGAACCTCGGCTGCGAGGAATACCTCGACACGACCTTCAGCGAACGGCGCTACGACCTCTTCGAGACCACGCCGCCGAGCAAGAACACGATCCTGCTCAACGGCGTCGGCATCACCGGCAAATCGACCGTGAAGACCGAACTGGTGAGGCGCGCGGGCCTGCCGGGCGTGCGCATCGACGCGACGGAGGCGATGGGCGGTTCGCGCGACGGCCGCGCGGCGCTCTTCTGCGGGCGGCTTTTCCTGCTGCTGTCGAGCGAGGCCGCGCTGATCGTGGACCGCGTCGAGACGCGTTTTCCCGCGCGCATGGAAACGCGCATGCACACGCACGCGCGGGTGAAGCTCCTGCCGGCCGGCGCGGACCTGCGCGGCAAGCGCGCGCGCCTGGGCGTGGCCTACGCCTGCGACGTCCCGGCGGTGCTCTGCACCGCGGCCGGCGCGCCGACCGCGCCGGGCAAGGCCGCGACGATGCTTCGCTGGTGCACGCACGGTCGCAGCCACACCTCGGTCACCTTCGCGACGCTGCTGGCGCGCGGCCGGCCAGGCGCGACTGTAGCCGTCACCTCCACCAAGACTGGGATCGAGATTGCCGCGTTCGGGAAGCGCATCCGGCTTGGGCGCCGGCTGTGATTGCGCGTCAGTTGCCCGGCTGGCCCTCGCCGGATTTCGCGGCGGCGCGGGCGCGGCCGTTCTGCGCTTCGAAGATGCTCTTGACCTTGTCGATCAGCATCTGCATCGAAAAAGGCTTGGGGAGGTAGGCGGCCAGGCCGTCCTTCACGTCGTCCTGCACGGCGTTGTCGCCGGTGTAGCCCGAGATGTAGAGCACGCGCACGCCGGGGAAGATCGCGCGGACCTTGTGGGCGAGTTCGCGCCCGCTGGCCTTGGGCAGAACGACGTCGGTGATGACTAGGTCCGGGGGCGGGTGCATCGCCGCGGCGACGCGCACGCCGCTCTCGCAGGTCTCGGCCTGTTCCACGCGGCAGCCGTTGCGCCGCAGGATGTCGGCGATCAGTTCGCGCACTTCCGTTTCGTCTTCGACCAGCAGCACGTGGCGCGGTTCGGCGAGCGCGGCCGGCGGCGCGAGGGCTTCCGCCGCGGCGGGCGGGGCCGCCTGCGCCGAGACCGGGAAGTAGATCGAGAAGACCGTGCCCTTGCCTTCTTCGCTCTGAACGCGGATGTCGCCGCCGTTCTGCTTCACGATGCCGTAGCACATCGCCAGGCCCAGGCCGGTGCCCTTTCCGGCGGCTTTGGTGGTGAAGAACGGCTCGAAGAGGTGCTGCAGCACGTAGCCGCTCATGCCCGTGCCCGAGTCGGCGATGGAGAATTCCACGAGCGGGCCGGAGGCGGCGCGGGGCAGGTCCAGGTTCAGGCCGGAAGCGTTGGGGCGCATGCGCGTGGCAAGCGCCAGGGTCCCGCCTTCGGGCATGGCGTCCTTGGCGTTCAGGGCCAGGTTCAGGAGCACCTGTTCGATCTGCGCGGGATCGACCTGGACGGCGCCGAGGTCCGGGGCCAGGCCGAGCGTCACGTCCACGCGTTCGCCCAGCAGCGGCTTGACGAGCGAGAGGGAGCGCGCGACCAGTTCGTTCAGGTTCGTGCGCCTGGTGACGCAGGGGTGCTTGCGCGCGAAGGCCAGGAGCTGCCGCGTAAGCGCCGCGGCGCGGTTGGCGGCCTCCTGGATGCGTTCGAGCGACTGCGGGGCCGCGCCCTGCGCCAGCATGGCCACTTCGCAGTGCCCCTGGATCACGGTCAGGATGTTGTTGAAGTCGTGGGCCACGCCGCCGGCCAGGCGTCCGACGCTTTCCATCTTCTGCGACTGGACGAGCTGTTCTTCCAGGCGCTTGTGTTCGGTCAGGTCTTTGACGAAGAGGCTGCACAGTTCGCGGTCGCCGTGGCGGAAGCGGCTCGCAGTGATCTCCACCGGGTTGCGCCGGCCGTCGCGGGCGATCTGCGTGTCGCGAAAGACCAGGCCGCCCGGCGTGACCGCGGCCCAGCGCGCGGCCCAGGTCTCGCGCCTGATGCCTTCGAACAAGGCTTCCAGGTTCGTCTGGCAGAGCTGTTCGCGGCGGTAGCCCAGGCGCAGGCAGGTGGTCTCGTTGGCTTCCAGGACGCGCCCGGTCGCGTCGCTGCGCAGCATCGATTCGGCGGCGGTGTCCACGGCCATCTGGGTGACGTGCAGGGCCTCCTGCGCGCGCTTGAGTTTTTCGACGGCGTCCGTGAGTTCCTGGTTGGCGCGGCGGATTTCGAGCGTGCGCTGGAGGACTTTTTCCTCCAGGCCCGCGCGCGCTTCCTCCAGTTCCCCGGTGCGCTTGAGGACCAGTTCTTCCACCAGCAGGCGGCGGTTCCGCCCCGACCAGAGGTACACGGTCAGGAGCAGCGTGAAGCCGAGCAGGCCGGCCAGCGCGCCCAGCGGCTGCATCGAACGGTGCGCCGCCGCCAACTGGGGCGTGGACCGGCTGAGAATCTCCCAGCGGCGCCCGCCATGGGAGAGTTCCTTCCGCTGCCAGAGCGCCACGCCCGCGGGCGGGGCCGCGTACGGGCGTTCGTCGTGCCAGGCTTCGGGGAGGTCTTCCGGCACGGCGTCGTCTTCGTACAGGAGCCGCCGGCCTTCGGGCATGTCCAGGTCGAGCAGGTAACAGTCCACCTGCGCGCGGTCGAGGTTCATCCAGGCGCGCCGCACGACCTGCTGGAGCTGAAAGGTCATGCGGTAGCAGCCGGCGAAGCGGGCGCGGCGCTGGTCGAGGTCCACTGGCGTGGGGCCGTGCTCGTAGACGGGCTGGTAGAGCGACAGGCTGGGATTGGGGCCGGGGCCCCTGGCCGAGAGTTCGCAGGGGCCGGCCGCGATCTCGCCGAAGTCGCGGGCCTGCGCGATGGCGCGCGCGACCTCGGGAAGGGACGAGACGTCCAGGCCGAACGTGGCCGGATCGATCTTGGGTTCCTGGTAGAAGACCGGCAGATAGCTCTCGCGCACGCCCGCGGCGCCCAGCCCCGCGCCGGTGCGTTCCTGAATCGCGAAGCCCGCCAGTCCGTCCGCGCGCGCCATGGCCTCGAAGGCCGGGCGCTTGTCCTTCGGCACCCACGGAATCCACTCGACGGAGACCGCCGCGGGCTGCCGCTCCAGGATCGGTTCGACGAAGCCCTTGAATTCCTCCCGGTCCACGAAATTCGACGACGAATAGAACGCGGCCAGGGTCTTCAACTGTTCGCGGCAGTAGTTCAACTGCGTGCGCAGCGACCGGAAGCGCAGGTCGGCCTGCTGCTCGAACGCGGCCTCGAACGCCTGCTCTTCGAACTGCCTTAGACTCTGGTAAATCCAGACGGCCAGCCCGATGCCGAGCAGAAAGACCGCGAAGATGCCCCACGGTGGTTTCCGCTGCGCAGGGTGCGCGCCGACAACAGCTTGGTTCGAAGTTTCAGGCATGCCGGATTCCTGGCGTCGCAAAAGGCGGACCTTGCCAGAGAAGGTGCAAATACCTGACCAACAGGGCAAATCGAAGGATATTTTAACCCGTTACTGCAAAGGAAGTTGTGTGGGTAATTCGGGACAAAAAGGTAGCGAATGCCGCCTCAGGCACCATTCTGCAACATCTTCTAGGATACATGCGCATCCGGGCGCGTGCGGTCAGCTCCACGGTTCGCCGTCCTTGCCGCGCTTGCGGATGCCGCTGGCGCTGGCGGCCGCGGGCTGAGGCGCGGCGGCGCAGGCGGTCCCGTGCTCGCTGCCGCCCTGCGTCACGTACGCGACCTTGGGCGCGTCCTGCAGCAGGTCCGACGAGAACGTCCCCGGCATGCCCAGCTTCGCGGCCTTCTCGCCGCCGCCGGACGTAAAGCTCGAGACCGCTTCGCTCATCCCGGCCTCCGCGTAGCCGTGGCGCTTGTCGAGTTCGCTCGCCACCAGCGGGCTGTTGTACTTCTCGCGGTGGAACTCGCCCTTCGCCAGCGTGATGCATTCCGGCACGGGGCAGACGTCGATGCAGGTGTTGCACGCGCAGCAGTCCGCGCCTTCGATCTGCGCGACCTGGCGGCTCAGCTTCTTGCCCGAAGCCTTGGCCGCCGCGAGTTCCTCCGCCGGGCGGTCTTCGAGCGTGATTGCGTAGCAGTGCGCGGGGAGTTCGCACTTGCGGCAGCCGATGCACTTTTCTTCGTCGATGACGGCGAGGCCGTCGCGAATCGTGATCTTGTCGGCGGTGACGATCTCGCGGACGAGCTGGTCGCGGAGTTCGCGCGGGTGCTGGTAGCCCACATCCTTGAGATACGTCTTCAGGCCGCGCATCAGTTCGGGCAGGAAGCCGAAGCCGCGCACCATCGTCTCGGTGCAGATGCCGATAAAGTCCGCGCCGACCAGGAACATCTCGGCCGCGCTCTTCCAGTTGTGCACGCCGCCGAAACCGATGATCGTGCCCTTCGCGCCGATGGTCCGGCGGATCTCGTAGACGTCGCGCAGCGCCAGCGGGCGCATCCACGGGCCGGAGTAGCAGCCCATGCTCACTTCGTCCTGCAGGCCGTACAGGTTCTTCTTCAGGTCGTACAGGTCGATGGGCGGGACGCCCAGGCGCGTGCCGCCGTTGCCGACGCCCGCGCAGCCGGTCTCGATGGTGGGCTTGGCCACCTTCGGCGCGCTGCCGCCTTCGCCGGTCAGCTTCACGAAGACCGGAATCTTCACGCCCTTCATGACTTCGCGCGTGATATGCGCGACGGCCTCCGGATGCTGCCCCAGGCTCGCCCCGCTGCACGGCCGCGTGGTGCCGTCCTCGGCGGCAATGTCGAGGTTGAAGCTCATGTTCGGGCAGCACATGTTGAGTTCCAGCGCGTGCGCGCCGGCGGCCTCGAACTTGCGGCCCATCTCCACCCAGCCTTCGGCGTCGCTTCCCGAATAGGTGATGTTGGCCAGGATCACGATCTCCTTGGTGTGCTTGCGCCCACCCTCGGTCAGGCGCAGGCCCTCGTCGATGTTCAGGCGTTTCTCGCTGGTGAAGATGTGGAACTGTTCCTTCTCGAACCAGCGGTAGCGCGGTTCCTTGTTGATGTAGGGCGGGGGATCGATGACGAGCTTGATGGACGTCGCGCCCCAGCCGCAGCGTTCGGCATCCACAAGCTGCGCGACCGTCTTGCTCGTCGGCCCGCTCCCGACCATGAACGGATTGCGGAACTTCAACCCCGCGCATTCCATTTCCATCAGCGTGACCGCATCGGAGGGGGAGGTCTTGACGCGCATGGCGGGGCTCCTTGTAACAATGTAACAATTACTACTTTCTTTGTTACAGTGTAGCCGTGGGCCGACGGGGGTCAATGGGGAAAACGCAGGGTTTTCTGAGTGAACAGTGGTCAGTGAACAGTGAACAGTGAACAGCGGACGGCTGCGCCGTTGTGGGACAGGCGTCCCGCCTGTCCGGTCGGAGGAGGGTGCAAGCACCGCCGCGAGCGAACGCTTTCGCGCTATTGGACTGCGCCGTGTGATGGCTCAGGGCAAGTTACAGACAGGCGAGACGCCTGTCCTACAACGGCGCAGCCGCTCGCAGTTCACTGACCACTGTTCACTGTTCTCTGACCACCGCTCACTGTTCACGCCGTTCCCACTTGCCAGTGCAGGCTCCCGGTGTAACACTGGCTCCCCAACTGTTTCAACCGGAGCATCCATGGCGGGCATTCGCGAAATTGCGCGGGCGGCGGGGGTTTCGACCGCGACCGTTTCACGCGCGCTGACCAATCCGCAGTCGGTGAGCGAAGACCTTCGCCAGAAGGTCCGCACGGCCGCCGCGGAATTGAATTACCGCCCTGAAACCGCGCGCCGCGGCAAGCGCGCCAAGAGTCCGTCCGCGCGCCCGCAGCGTCTGGGCCAGACGGCCGCGGCGCCCACGCCGTCAGGACGCGCGCCGGGCGCCAACGGTTCGGTGCTCCTCTTTATCCCGCATACGCACGCCGCCGCGATCCACGACCGCTCCGTCGGCTACTTCGCGTACGTCTTTTCCGGGATGATGCGCAAGATCGAGGAACTCGGTCTCAGCATGAGCCTCACGCCGTACTCCGCCGGGCATCTGGGCGAACTGCTCGCGCCCGACCACCTGCAGCGCCAGCAGCGCGCGGGCGCGAAGGGCATGGTCTTCCTCTTTTCGAACCGCGACGAGGACCGCCTGCTGCTGAACACGCACACGCCGCTGCCCTGGGTGGCGCTCAACCGCAACCTGCCCGGCGCCGAACTGACCGTGCGCAGCGACGACCGCCACGGCGCGCGCGAAGCCGCCGCGTATCTGCTCTCGCAGGGCCACAAAAACATCGCCGTGATCGCCGGCCCGTCGCGCTACCAGTTCTTCGAAGAACGCCTCCTCGGCCTCAAGGAAGCGCTCGCCGCCGCCAAGGTCCCGCTCCCGGCCGAACGCCTCGCGCGCGTGGAACTCTCCCGCGACGAAGGGCGCGAAGCCGCGCGCAGACTGCTCTCCAAGCCCAAGGGCCAGCGCCCCACGGCGCTCTTCGCCTGCGAAGAAGCCTTCGCCGACGGCGCGCTCCAGGCCGCCGACGCCCTGGGCCTGAAGGTGCCCGAGGATTTCTCGATCGTGGCCTTCAGCGACTTCGTGCTCAGTTCGCAATCGCGCAAAGCCGTCACCGCCGTCAGCGTGCCCGCCTTCGAACTCGGCTACCTGGCCGTCGAAGCGCTGCTGAACAAATGCCGCGTCGGCATGGGCATGCGCGCCGAAATCGTTCTCACGCCGCGCATGGTGGTGCGGCAGAGCGTGGAGATGCCGACGTAACGGCAGGGGACAGGGATCAGGATACAGGATTCAGGGAAGGAGCAGCGCTGCGCGCTGCCGTTCTAAGAAGGCGGCGAAGCCGCACCTTCCCTGAATCCTAAATCCTGACCCCTGAATCCTGATTTTTTCAAACAACGGGAGCCAACATGCCAAACATCGTCAAGATCGGATTCGTCGGCACCGGCGGGATCGCCGGGGCTCACATCAAGCGGCTCGTGGAAATCCCCGAGGCCAAGATCGTGGCGCTCTGCGACATCGACGAGGCGCGCGTGAAGGCCGCCGCGGACCCGCTCGGCGCGGCCGCCTACACCGACAGCGCGAAGATGCTCGCCGAGGCCAAGCTCGACGCGCTGTACGTTTGCGTTCCGCCGCACGTGCACGGCGACCTGGAAGTGCGCGCCGCGCAGAAGGGCATCCACCTCTTCGTCGAGAAGCCGGTCAACCTTTTCATGGACGATGCCCGGAAGGCCTGGCAAGAGATCAAGAAGAACGGGGTGCTCACGCAAAGCGGCTACAGCCTGCGCTACACGGCCGGCGGCATCCAGCTCAAGAATTTCCTCGCGGACAAGCAGGTCGCGACGGCCAACGTGGTCCGCTGGAGCGGCCTGCCAGGCGTGCCGTGGTGGCGCCGCTACGACCAGGCCGGCGGGCAACTGGTCGAGATGACCACGCACCAGGTCGATCTGCTGCGCTGGGTGATGGGCGACGTGGCGTCGGTCGCCGCGAGCTATTCGTTCAACCGCGTGCTGAAGGACGAGCCCAACGTCACGGTGCCCGACAGCCAGGCGGCGATCCTCACGTTCAAGTCCGGCGCGGTCGCGACGGTGAACACGTCCTGCGCGCTGGGCAAGGGCTGGGGCGGCGGCACCGAATTCGTGATCAGGGACGCGAAGGTGGTCTGGAAGGCCGAAGGCTGCCAGTTGGCGCCGGAAGAACCCAAGCTGCTGCCGCCGCTGCCGCTGGAGACGCCGAGCGTGGACGCGGCCTTCGTGCGCGCGATCGCGAACGGGATTCCGTCGATGCTGTACAGCCCGTACGACGACGCGCTGAAGACGGCCGCGGTGACCCTGGCGTGCAACAAGTCGGCCGAAAACGGCGGCGCGCTGGTGAAGCTCGACGACTTCCTCGGCGAACTCTAGCCATGCCCGCGCTCGGCCCCGTCACGCTCCGCGGCACGTTCGTGCGCCTCGAACCGCTGCGCCCCGAACACGCCGCCGGGTTGCTCGCCGCCGGGCAGACGGCCGAAGAACTCTGGCCGTGGATGCCCGAACGCCTCGTCACGCCCGATGCCGTCGAGCGCTGGATCGAAGCGGCGCGCAAAGAAGAGATCGCGGGGACTTCGTACGCGTTCGCCATCTTCGACGCGCAAAGTGCCCGCGTGCTCGGCAGCACGCGCTTCCTGGATGTCGTGGCCGCGCACAAAGGCTGCGAGATCGGCTGGACGTGGTACGCGCGCGACGTCTGGGGCACGAAGGTGAACCCCGAATGCAAGCTGCTGCTGCTCAGACACGCCTTCGAGACCTGGGGCGCGCTGCGCGTGCAGCTCAAGACCGACCACCTGAACACGCGCTCGCAAGCCGCGATCAAGAAACTCGGCGCGAAACACGAAGGCGTCCTGCGCAACCACCGCCTGCGCCCCGACGGCACCATCCGCCACACGGTGATGTTTTCGGTCACGCCCGAGGAATGGCCCGCCGTGAAGCAGGGGCTGGAAGCGCGGGTTTTGTAGTTTCACGCAAAGCCGGGCTTTTATGCTCACGCAAAGCCGCAAAGGCGCAAAGAACTGCTAAGAACTGCTAAGAACTGAAGAACTGAAGAACTGAAGAACTGAAGAACTGAAGAACTGAAGAACTGAAGAACTGCTAAGAACGGAAGAACGAAAGGACCATCCACGAAGGACACGAAGACACACGAAGAACAGCAACGACGCCATCGTTCTTAGTGTTCCTTCGTGTCCTTCGTGGATCATGCTTTGCCGTTCTGCCGTTCCGCTGTTCCGCTGTTCTGCTGTTCCGCTGTTCTGCTGTTCTGCTGTTCTGCTGTTCTGCTGTTCCGCCGTTCTTAGCAGTTCTTGGCGTCTTAGCGGCTTTGCGTGAGAATAAAAAAACTGGAGACCCCCATGGAACTCGGATTTTGTGCGGACTGCGTCGCGGGCGACGGGCTGGAGCGGAAGATGGAGGACCTCAAGCGCGCGGGGTTCGACTTCGTCGAGCCCGCATGGCGCGCGGACGACCACGCGAAGCTCGGCGCAGGCTTCGGCGAGGAACTGAAGGCCCTCGGCGCGCGCACCGGCTGCCCGGTTCGTTCCGCGATTCACGGCAGCTTTTCCGACCTGGGCAAGCGCATCCGCGACGCCGCCGGCCGCGCCTTGGAAATGGACATCTTCGCGCGGTATTTGGACACGCTGGCCGCCGCGGGCGGCAACGTCCTGCTGCTGCCGAACTGGGCCGGCGAAAACGGCGAGGACTTCGACGCGCTGTACGTCTCGTTCCTGCGCGAAGGCGCCGAACGCGCCGCGAAACTGGGCCTTACGCTGGGCCTGGAACACATCCCACGCAGCAAGTACCGCAACACCGCGGTGCTCGTGTACGAACTCGTGGAAAAGGTGAACGCGCCGAACCTGGGCGTCTACTACGACATCGCCAACGGCCTCTACGCGGGCGAAGACAACCTCGCGTCGGCCCGCTGCGTCGCGCCGCGCGTCGTCCAGTTCCACGTCAAGGATTACAACAAGCACGAGATCCCGCTTGAGAAGATGCCGTTGCGCGAAGCGAAGGCCATTTTCGAGAAGGCCGGCTTCAAAGGCCGCGTCGCCGTCGAGATCGGCCCGAGCGACGACCCGAAGACCAACCGGCACCTCGACGCCGCGATCAAGACGCTGCGGGCGGTGGGGTACTAACCTTCTTTAGTCTCACGCGAAGCCGCGAAGCCGCTAAGAACTGCTAAGAACTGCGGAACGGCAAGAACGGCAGAACGGCAGAACAGCGGAACGGCAAGAACAGCAGAACAGCAGAACAGCGGAACAGCGGAACAGCAGAACAGCGGAACGGCAGAACAGCCACGGATGGTCCACGAAGGACACGAAGAATCACGAAGAACGGCCAGGTCTGGTGCTTTCCTTCGTGTGCCTTCGTGTCCTTCGTGAATCGTCGTTCGTATTTTCGTTTAGTTCCTGCAGTGCTTGGCGTCTTCGCGTCTTTGCGCGAATATCAAAGTCGCATAGGCGCTCCTGCGCCTTCGTAGTCGATCCGTCCTGCGGTTCTGGCCGTTCGTGCTGTTCTTGGCCGTTCTTGGCGCCTTCGCGGCTTTGCGTGAGAATAAAAGACTGCGGCGTCACCGGAAATGCGGCGGCATGCGGCCTTCGAGGGTCGCGTCGGCATTGCGCAGCAGTTCGCGCGCGTTGCAGATGGGGGGGAGCGTCACGCGGCCGGTGGCGGGGTCGTACATCCAGGGTTCGCCGAGCGGGTTGATCTCGGCGTCGAGTTCCTCGCCGAGGGATTCGACGACGGTGTAGGGCGGGCCTTGGGGGCCGGCGTAGTACTGGCGGATAAAAGTCGTCAGCGTTTTCAGGTCCGGCGGGATGTGGCCTTTCACGGCGGGGTAGAGGCCGGTGGAGAGCGATTCGACGATGCGCGAGGCCTGGATCGCGCGCAGCGCCTGCACGCCGCGCGAGGCCACTTCGCCCGTCGCCATGTTGTAGGCCAGCGGGACGCCGTAGGCGTCGAGCGGCGTCTTGCCGGTCAGGCCTTCTTCGAGCCACTTCGGGCCGCGCGCGCCGGGCTGCGAGACGAAATCCACCAGCGCGATCTGCAGCGAGGCCGGGTAGGTCCCGCGGCGCTGCTTGTACGCGTTCACCATCGTCTGGAAGAAATCCGCGCGCACCAGCGAATCGGCCTGGAGCAGTTCGCGCGAGGAACTCTCACGAAGATTCTTCGGCACGTCGGGATCGGTGACGATGCTCCAGAGTTTTTCCGCCGCGGCCGCATGCAGCCCGGCTTCGCGCTGCAGGCGCCCGATCAGGTCTTCGAGCACCGCGCGTTCCGCCTTCGGCAGATCCTGGCGGCTCAGCGCCTGCGCGAAGTATTCGCTCGCGCGCTTCGAATAATCGCGGCTCTGCTTCAGGTTGACCGTCGGCACGACGAAAAGCCGTCCGGCTTCCATCGGCAGGCGGAAGTCCCCCGGGTTCTGCGTGATGGTGCTGCAGATGAACCGTTCGGTCCGGTAGCGGTCGGGGTCGATGGCCGAGAGCACCTTCGCGGCGTTGACGTAGATGTCGATCCAGTGCGGGTCGAGTTCCAGAACTTCGTTGTAGAAGCGGTGCAGCATGTCGTACTTCTGCCCCTGCCGGAACGGGCTGGTGACGTACTGGAGGCTGGTCAGCCACAGATAGTCGGCGGCGATGGCGCTGTTGCCGAGCGAGAGGTAGCGCAGCGAGTTGCCCGTGGGGATGTAAAGGTAGTGCGAACGCACGATGTCGTCGCGCGCGGCGTCCTCGGCCTTCTTGATCTCGGCCTGAACTTCCCTCGAAGGCGGCGCGTCCGGCGGCAGCGGGTGTTCTTGCAGGTATTCGTTGCGCGCGCGGGCTTCGGCGTTCAGGATTTCGGCGGTCATGCGGCGCTGGCGGTCGGCGATGAATCCGCGGTTGCGGTCGATGCCCGTCTGCATGCTCACGGCGCTCAGCAGCATCATGAGTACTCCGCCGGCCACGCCGGGCGCGATGCGGGCGATGCCGCGCGCGCCGGACCCTGCGCGAAAACCCTGCGCCGTCAGCGTGCGCGCGCGCGGCCAGTACACCCACGCCAGCAGGAGCAGCGAGGCGGCCGCGAAGGCCGCGAAGTACGCGATCATGCCCCACGTCCGCAGCGTGTCGGCGGCGGCCAGGCGTTCGACCTTCTGGAGGTGCCGCAGCACGTCGGGCAGCAGCGCCGGGTCGATCAGGTTCGCGACGTTCGGGTCCATGTCAGAAGTTCCTGCGCCGGAACAGCAGGATCGCGAGCAGCAGCAGCACGACCGAATACGAGATGCCGTACTGCGCCACATAGCCGAGTTCGCTCCAGGGCAGCGCGAGCGCCCCGGCGTTGCCCGCGGCGACCACAGCTTCCTGCCGCACGTTGAAGTTGTGCAGGTTCGGCATGACCAGATACAGGCCGTGCAGGAACTCTTCGACCCACGGCGCGCTGGTGCGCAGGATGCTGCCCAGGTCCACAATCCACTTGGTCAGCTGTCCGACGCCGAAGAGGACCGACGTGAAGATCGCTGAAAGCACCGGCGTGCTGGCCGAACTGAAGAAGATCGCGATGGCCGTCACGACCATCATTTCGAGGTACGTCAGCAGCACCGCCTGCAGGATCGGGAGCCCGATCGGCGCGCCCATCAGCGCCAGGTAGCCGAAAAAGATCACGCTCAGAATGGTCAGGCTCACGTAGATCGTCAGCAGCAGGCCCAGGTATTTCCCGACGACGAACTGCCAGCGGTCGATGGGCTTCGAGAGAATCGTATAGAGCGTGCGCTTGTCGATCTCCTTATAGATCATCCCCGTGCCGATGAAGATGGCGATGAACGCGCCGAAGAGCCAGATCGCCAGCAGGCCCAGGTCCGTCGTGATCTTCAGTTCCCCGCCGTAGCTGACCCAGCCGACCGCGCGCGAGACCATGATGAGCATGAACGCGAAGAGCGTCAGCACGTACAGGATCTTGTCGCGCACGGCCTCGCGGAAGGTGTTCAGCGCGATGACGAAGGTGCTCATTCGGCCGCCCCCCGCACCTTCGCGTCGGGCGCCGGAGGCTTTTCACCCGTCACGCGCACGAAGTACTCTTCGAGCGATTCGACGTGCGGCATCAGCAGGCGGATGGTCGCGCCCTTGGCTTCCAGCAGCGCCTTGGCCTTCTGCGCAGTCTCTTCGTCGGCAAGCAGCAGGTGGTACAGCGCGCCGTCGTGCCACGCGCGCCGCGCCAGCGCGGCCGCGTCGGGCAGGCCTTCGGGTGGCACGCCGCTGGCGGCCAGTTCGACTTCCAGCACGCGGTTGCTCAGCAGCGAATGGATCGGCCCTTCGCTGATCTTCTTGCCCCGGTGGATGACGCAGACGCGGTCGCAGATGTCCGCGACGTCGCTGAGAATGTGCGAACTGAAAAAGACCGTGCAGCCCTTGTCGCGCAGGCTCAGGATCGTGTTGCGGATGTCGCGGCGGCCGAGCGGGTCGAGGCCCGACATCGGTTCGTCCAGGATCACTACCGGCGGCGCGTGCAGGATCGCCTGCGCGAGGCCCAGGCGCTGCCGCATGCCCTTCGAAAACTGGCGCATCGGCACGTCGCGGGCGTGGCCGAGCCCGAAACTCTCGATCAGTTCCGCGGCGCGCGCGCGGCGGGCTTCCTTCGCCATGCCGGAAAGCTGGCCGTAAAAGTCGAGCGTCTCGACGGCGGTCAGGTATTCGTAGAAGTAAGGGTTCTCGGGCATGTAGCCGACGGACGCGCGCGCGCCGCGTTCGACGATGTTGGTGCCCAGAATCCAGGCCTGCCCGGCGGTGGCGAACTGGAGCCCCACGAGAATCTTGATCGTGGAGGTCTTGCCCGCGCCGTTCTGCCCCAGAAAGCCGAAGATGCTGCCGCGCGGGACCTCCAGGTCGAGGTTGTCCACGGCCAGCTTGGGTTTCTGGAGGAGCCCGGGGTTGTAGATCATGCGCAGGCCGGCGATGCGCAGGGCGGGTTCGTTGGAGGCTTCGGCCAAGGCTTTCGCTCCGCACCGGATCGGGACCGAACGCATGCCCCGACGCAAACCGCGCGCCGCCGCGCTCCCGATCGCCATCCTATAGACGTGCGGACAGTGTACCGCCATCACGACTGCTCGTCGCTGACAACTTGCGTCAACGCAACGCGTCAGTTCGCGAGGTGAAGTGACAAAATGCGGCGGAACGTCGCTGTCGAGATTCGGGCGCGCGATTTCCGGTGAAGCTCGAAGGCTTTCCGCGCGTCTTCACGCTGCCGCAGGCTGTGGGCGGCTACTTCTTTTTCTTCGCGTACAGCTTGGCGGGGTCGGCCACCTTCTGGCCGACGTTCACGACCTTGCCCTTGCGGTCCACCAAGTTTGAAAAGCACGAGCGGAAGCCCAGGTGGCACGCGGCGGACTTCTGCTTCACCTGCGCGACCAGCGCGTCGCCGTCGCAATCGACGTACAGATTGACCAGTTCCTGCTCGTTGCCGGACTCTTCGCCCTTCTTCCACATCTTTTTGCGCGAGCGCGAATAGTAGTGCATCACGCCGGTCTTGAGCGTCTCTTCCACAGCCGCGCGGTCAGCATGCGCGAGCATCAGCACGTCGCCGCGCAGAGCGTCCTGCACGACCACGGTCAGGAGCCCGTTCTCGTCGAATTTCAGCGCGTCCAGGAAACCGGCGGCGCTGCTGGCCGCCGGAAGGCGATCGGTAAAGTTGTCGGTGCCCATGCGTCGGTTCTTTCTCGTGGCTCCCGCCCCGTTAACGCGAGTACGCTAAGGCGCGCGCGCCGGGAGCCAAGAGGAAAAAGAACGTTTGTTGCGCGGCGCTACCCCACGTCCACCAGGCCCAGCCGCCCGCCCTTCATGAAGACGTCTTTCACGCGCTTCTTCAGGGCTTCGTGGCCGGCGGCCTTCAGCGCCGGGTCGGCGCGCACGAGCGCGAAGGCGTCGTCGCGCGCTTCCTGGAGCAGGCGCTGGTCGCGCAGCAGGTCGGCGACGACCAGTTCCGGCAAGCCGCTCTGCTCCGTGCCGAAGAACTGCCCGGGCCCGCGCAGGCGGAAGTCGGCCTCCGCGATTTGGAAGCCGTCGTTGGTCGCCGCGAAGGCCTTGAGCCGTTCCTTGCCGTCGTCGGTCGTGGGCGAACCGAACACCAGGCACCAGCCTTTCAGCCCGCCGCGTCCGACGCGCCCGCGCAGCTGATGCAGGCTGCTGAGCCCGAAGCGTTCGGCGTTTTCGATGAGCATGATCGTGGCGCTGGGCAGGTCGATGCCGACTTCGATCACCTGCGTGCTGACGAGCACGTCCACCTTGCCGTCGCGCAGCATCGTCAGGATGCGGTCCTTGTCTTCCGAGGGCATGCGCCCGTGGAGTTCCAGCACGCGCAGGGTGGGGAGGTGCTCGCGCAGGCGCTTCACTTCTTCCTCGACGCCCTTCACTTCCGACCAGAGCGCCTTGGGGGCCTTCGCGCGCGTCTTGGCCTTCGGTTTCGGCGCGGGCGCTTCGGACGAGACCGTGTTCTCTTCGATGCGCGGCAGCACGACGTACGTCGCGTGCCCCGCGCGCGCCTCGGCGATCAGATGCTTGTAGACCTTCGGCCGGTCGCCTTCCTTCATCAGCCGCGTGACCACTTCGCCGCGCCCGGGCGGCAGGGCGTCGATGATGGAAAGATCGAGGTCGCCGTACAGCGTGAGGCTCATCGAACGTGGGATCGGCGTCGCCGTCATCACCAGCACGTGCGGAGCCTTGCCCTTCGAACGCAGCGCGCGCCGCTGTTCGACGCCGAATTTGTGCTGTTCGTCCACGACGACGAGCGCCAAGTCCTTGAATTGGACGCTCTCTTCGAGCAGCGCGTGCGTGCCGACGGCGACGTGGATCGCGCCCGCCGCGAGGTCTTCGGCGAACGCGCGCCGTTCGGCCGGCGTCGCGCCGCCGCGCAGCAGGCCCAGCTTGACGCGCGAGCCTTCCAGCAGCTTGGAAAACGTCCGCATGTGCTGTTCGGCCAGCACTTCGGTGGGGGCCAGCAGCGCGGCCTGAGCGCCGTGGGCGACGGTCAGCAGCATCGAGGCCAGCGCGACGGCGGTCTTGCCGCAGCCGACGTCGCCCTGGAGCAGCCGGTTCATGGGCCGCGCGCGCTCCAGGTCCGCGGCGATCTCGCGGAAGGCCCGCGCCTGGGCCTCGGTCAGTTCGAAGGGCAACCGCGCCCGGATGCGTTCGTGGATCGCGGGCGTAAGCGGCATGCGGCGGGCGGTCTCGTGCTTCGCGATCTCCTCGCGGCGCAGCGCGACGCCCAGCGAGAGCACGAAGAGTTCCTCGAAAGCGAGGCGCCGGCGGGCCTGTTCGACGGCCGCGAACGATTCGGGAAAGTGGAACTGCCGCACGGCCTCCGACAGGTTCATCAGCCCGCGGCTGCTCCGCAGGTCCTCGGGCAGGTCGTCTCGGATGCGCTCCGCCGCGCCCTCTTCCAGCACGTTCCAGACCATGCGCCGCACGAACGCCTGGCTCAGCTTCACCTCCGGCGGTTCGGTGCCGTCGGGCCGCCGCTGCTTCGGGCGCAGCGAATAGACCGGCACGATGCGCCCGAAACTCGCCGAGGCCGGTCCCATGGCCGCGGCGGCCTCGTCGTCGTCGGCCTCGCCCGAGGTCAGAATCTCGAAGTCGGCGTTCGCGAGCTGTTTCTGCTGGAGCTTGTTGCGGATCACCTTCCCGGAAAAGAAGGCCCACGCCATCGCGGGCAGCTTGTCGGCGACGTACGGGTTCCACCACACGCCGTCGATCGTGCCGCTCTCGTCCTGCAGCGTGGCCACGATCATCTCGCGCCCGGGCCCGATGCGCTTCGCCCGCATGTCCACGATCTGCGCGCGCACGTTGGCTTCCTGCCCCGGCCGCAGGTGCGCGACCGGCGTGACGCTCGCGCGGTCCTTGTGCGCGACCGGGAAGAAGTACAGCAGGTCGCGGACATTCTTGAGGAAGAGCCGCTCGAGCAGTTCCGCGCGCTTGGGCCCGACGCCCTTCATGAACTGAAGGGGCCGGTCGAGGATATCGTTGGACGCGGTACGCGGCGCGGGCATCCCGCCAGCGTACGCGCCTTTTTTTCTCACGCAAAGGCGCAAAGGCGCCGGCCGAAGTGTGCTTATGCTCACGCAAAGCCGCGAAGACGCTAAGAACTGCCAAGAACTGAAAAGAACAGCCACGGCTTTTATCCACCAAGGACACGAAGGCACACGAAGAACGACAGGCAGACTTTTACTTTCCGTGCTTCGTGTGTCTTCGTGTCCTTCGTGGATAAGCCGTTGATGTTTCTGCCGTTCTGGGCCGTCCTGCCGTTGCTGTTCTTGGCCGTTCTTGGCGTCTTGGCGGCTTTGCGTGAGGATAAACCGCGCCGCCCGGTTCGCTTGACGCAAGCCCGCTTGGCACGTAAAGATACGTGGGCCGGACGCCGCAAAACGATCCCCGCATCGGAGAACGCTCATGGATATCGACGAAGCGCTATTGGAAGCCGAAGACAAGATGATCAAGACCTGCGCCGATTACGACGCCTTCCTGAAGGGCGTGCGCACGGGCCAGGCCTCCATCGAAGTCTTCGACCGCGTGCATGTCGATATTCCCGCGTACGGCGGCATCGTGCCGCTCAAGTCCGTCGCGGTGGTCTCGCGCCAGGACGCGACGATGATCATCATCAAGCCCTTCGACCCGAAGACGCTGAAGGAAGTCGAGAAGGCCATCTCCATCGCCGACCTGGGCGTCACCACGTCGAACGACGGCAAGATTCTGCGCTGCGCCTTCCCCGCCATGTCGGAAGAACGCCGCAAGGCGACGGTGAAACAGATCAAGGAACGCCTCGAGCAGCACAAGATCTCGCTGCGCAACGAACGCAAGGACGCGCTCAAGCACATCGAAGACAACAAGGGCAAGCCCGGCATCAGCGAAGACATGGTCGAGAAGGCCAAGGAAGACGTGCAGGGCCTGATCAAGCAGTACGAAGGCCAACTCGACACCTCGTTCGACAAGAAGTCGAAGGAAATCATGACGGTCTAGATTTGGGTGCGATCTTTGATCGACGCCTCGACCGATATCACATGCTTGCAGTCAATAAGGCTTAGGCTCACGCTGTGTTTTGGAACAAGCCCAACCCAATCCGCTGGTCTGCTATGGGCTGGACGCTCGCCAAGAGCGACGATCCTTCCACAAACGAAGATGCCTTTGCAACCGGTGCCTGCGGCAAGGGTATCTACGCGGTCATCGCGGATGGCCAAGGTGGTCGCCCCGGCGGCCGGGAAGCTGCCACAGTGGCAGTGGAGTTTGCTGGACTGTTGCTGCAGGACGCGCTTCACCGCAAACATCTGCGAAAGTTCTTGGCTGCCGTCGATCAAGCAGTCTCTTCGGAAAAGCTCGCCGGATTTTGCGCCCTGGCTTGCGTCTGCATCGAAGACGATCAACTGACGGGCGTCGCCTGCGGCGATTGCCTGGGCTTGCTGCTCGGCGTTGCCGGTGCCATGGAGTTGACCTCCGGCCAGCCCAAGAATCCGCCCGTCGGCAGCGGCAACGCTACCGGTTGCATCTTCCATGCGACCTTGACCGCGGAATCGCGTGTGCTGCTCGCAACCGACGGCCTCTGGCGCGTACTTCGGCCAGACGGCCTGGCGCTTTGGATGCGTGAGAAGAAGCAATTGGAGAATCTGACTTCGGCTTATCTGAAAGACCGGCACGATTATGTAGTAGATGATGCAACAGCCGTTTTGATTGTACCAGCGACTAAGGATGCATGAGCGTTCTCAGGAGTGCCGTCCATGCTCGATTTCTATTTATGCCCGGAAGACGCTCTCATGCCTGAGACCCCCGACGACCTGCAATACGCCGGTTCCATCTCGATGTCCGAGCATGCAAGACTAAAACCTGTTCAGGACGTCCTTGGCTATTTCGAAGATACCAAGCTCACCCTTGAAATGGTCCATCAACTCAAGTTCGCCCTTGAACGACTGCATGCGCAAAGCAGCGATGGCAATGCGGCGGCATGCGAAAAAATGCTCCAGATTCTGGCCAAATCAATCGCAGCACAAATGGGATTGGTGGCGTTTTGTGATTGAATGCTTGCATCGAGTCCAGTGTTCATCGCCGCGCTTGCTCCCGGCTGTCCGCGCTCTACAATAGCAACCCATGCGGACCGCCCTCCTGATCGTCGATCACGGCTCCAAGCGCGCGGAAGCGAACGAGATGCTCGCGGAGGTCGCGGAGATTCTGCGCCGCAAGCGCCCGGAATTGATCGTGCATTTCGCGCATATGGAGTTGGCCGAGCCGTCCATTTCGCAAGGCTTTGAAGCGTGCGTGAAGGACGGCGCGACCGAGGTGGTCGTGCACCCGTACATGCTTTCGCCGGGGCGTCACGCGGCGAAGGATATCCCCGTCATGGCCTCGGAAGCCGCGAAGAAGTTTCCCGGAGTCAAATGGCGCTGCACGAAGCCGCTGGGGTTGCACGAGAAGATCGGCGACGTGGTATTGGAGCGCGCCGGGCTGGCCTGAATCACCTTACTTAAGATTTACGGCGGAATTACGGACTCCTAGCGGGCAATTTCAGCGCGCTTGTGGTACATTTTACCCAACGAATGAAGGAAATAAGCACCTCGTTCGTTGAAGTATATGAAGGTAGTGCAGAGTTGGACACAACTCCTTGGGCCCGCTGGTATTGGCGGCCCCGTTTACCGCAGCCCCCGGTGCCAGCCGGGCTCAAGCCCAAGTTTCCTCGGTGTTTCCGCGCGTGCCGTCCTTGTGCCTGCTCAAAGTACCGCGCGCCCGGAACTCCGCTGGAAGCGGAGTTTTTGCATTTGTGCAGAGTGCGCGGAGCGCCAGCGTAGGCTGAGAGCGGCCCGAGAGCCGCTGAGAGCTTAGAGTGGCGGAGCGTGCAGCGTGCACCGTGGCGTGCGGATTCATCGAGTTCGCAGAGCGGACTGGAACGATCCCACGCCACTTTTATTTTTTTTCGCACGCTGCTCGAAATCCTTCCCCTTGCATCCAACCGCTGAATTTTATTCGATTTTCGACGCATAAAATGTGTTGCGTCCATTCTTGCATGCTTGGCGCGAAAACTGCGAACGCCATAGCGGAAACGAGCAAATTATTCCGGTGCCCGAGCCTACTCGTGCACTGGATTTTTGGTCGCCTGCTAACACGGGAAATACAAAGCAACGGTAGAGTGCGGCATCACCCGGGGGATGGCTTCATGAGCGCCACGCAAGCTTCCATGCAGAGCAAGGTCGAAATTTCCGCGGATGAACTCGAGGCCGTCTGCGCGCGGCTGGAGGAGATCACGGAGCGTCTCGGGGCGCTTTACATCGGCGGAGCGCACAACCACCGCATGGCCAACCTCCGCCATCTGCTGCTGGGGGAGGCCTTTCGCGTGCGCGTGATCGTCCGCGGCCTCCGGGGCGCGGGCGCGCCTCCCACGGCGCAGGAGTTCGAAGATTCGATCCTGGCGGGCCTGCTGCGAGACTGACGGCCCGCGGGCTGGGGGGAAGGAATTCGTACATGCGCGTGCTCGTGGCCGATCGCAGTCCCGCCATACGGACCTTTGTCTGCCATGAAATCCAGCGCAGCGGCAGCGATGCCGCCGAGTGCACCTCCGAAGTTGAGTTCCTGGAGAAGATCCAGGACGAAACCTACGACGCGGTGATCTTCACCGACTGGTTCAGCGGCGGGGGCGGCCTGCGCATCTGCGACACGATCCGTTCGATGCCGCACGGCGACGACATCGTGATCCTGCTGATCCTGCCGCCCTTCGCGAAGCAGGACGCCCTGCGCGCGGCCCTGGCCGCGGGGGCCGACGAGTGCCTGCCGAGCCCGCTCAACGCGGCCAACTTTTCCCTGCGGCTTTCGGCGGCCGAACAACAGGTCAACGCGCGCAAGGAACGCCGCGCCGCCGTGCGCGCCCAGGCGCGCGCGAGAGAAGAGGCCGAGTCCAACGCACGGGCGCGCAGCGAGTTCCTGGCCTGCATGTCGCACGAAATCCGCACGCCGATGAACGGCGTTCTGGGCATGACCGAACTGCTGCTCGAGACCGAGCTCGATCCTTCCCAGCGCGAATTCGCCGAACTGGCCCGGTCCTCAGCCGAAGGCCTGATGCGCATCCTCAACGACATCCTCGATTTCTCCAAGGTGGACGCCGGCAAGCTGACGCTGGAATCGCACGAGTTCGACCTGCACGCCTCGATCGAAAGCGCCGTCGAACTGCTTGCCGCACGAGCGCACACGAAAGACCTGGAACTCAGCGTCGCGATCGGGCCCAGCGTCCCGCGGGTGGTCTCGGGCGATTCCGTGCGCCTCCGCCAGATTCTGACCAACCTGCTCGGCAACGCGATCAAGTTCACCGAGCAGGGCGAAGTCTGGGTGCGCGTGGCCAATTTCGGCGATGCCCCCGGGCTGCTGCGCTTCGAGGTCGGCGACACGGGCATCGGCATCGACGACGCGGGGCGCACGCGCCTCTTCCTGCCCTTCAGCCAAGTGGACAGTTCGATGACGCGGCGCTTCGGCGGCACGGGCCTGGGCCTGGCGATCTCGAAGCAGCTCGTCGAACTGATGTGCGGCGAGATGGGCGTCGAGAGCGTCCCGGGGCGGGGGAGCACCTTCTGGTTCACCGTCGCGTTGAAGGCCGAGCATGCCATGGTCCATGCCGCGGGCATGCACCCCGAATGCTGGAACCTGCGCGCGCTGGTCGTGGAGACCGCTCCGCAGGTCCGCCGGCTGCTCTGCGAACGCCTGGGCGCGCTGGGCGTCGAGGCCGACTGCTGCGAAAGCCTGGCCGCCGCCCGCCACCTGGGCCTGGAAGCCGCGGAAGACCGCCGCCCCTACGCCGTGGCCTTCGTGGACGAGGCCGCGCTGATGAAGGCCGCGCTGCCCGCGGGCGAACGCCCCGATTTCGGGCAGGACGCGCCGGTCGAACTCTTCGTCCTCACCCGCCGCGTGCCGCGCATCGCCGAACTTCCCGAAGGCATGACCGGCCTCACCAAGCCCGTCCGCCGCGACCGCCTCGCCGACGCGCTCAATCAGGCCATGGCCGCCGCCCGCGACAACCGCCGCGCGCAGCGCGACGAAGCCTTGACCGCCGCCGGAGCAGCTCCCCCCCATCCGCCCGGCCTCCGCTCCGCCGCCGGCCGCCGGGTGCTGGTCGTCGAAGACAACCGCATCAACCGCAAGGTCGTCACCGCGATGCTGAATTCGCTCGGCTTCCAGGTCGCCATCGCCACCGATGGGCTCCAGGCCGTCCAGGCCCTCGCGGCCGAATCCTTCGACGCCGTGCTGATGGACTGCAAGATGCCCCGCATGGACGGCTGGGAAGCCACCCGCGAAATCCGCCGCCGCGAAGGCACGCAGCGGCACACGCTCATCGTCGGCCTGACCGCCTGCGCGATGGCCAGCGACCGCGCGCGCTGCATGCAGGCCGGCATGGACGACTTTCTGCCCAAGCCCGTCTCGAAGCAGACGCTCCAGGATCTTTTTCAGCGTTGGAAGCTCGCCGGCACGCGCGAGCATGTCTGCGCGACGTAAACGTCAGCGTTTGGCCAGTTGCGCGGCATCCTCGGGCGAGATCGCGCGGTTGTAGTAGCGGAAATCGTCCATCGCGCCCACGGTGCAGCCGTTCCAGGGCGAACCCATCACCGCGATGGCCCAGGTGCCTTCCATGCGCACGTCAGCGCCCGGCACGTCGCGGGGCGGCAGCGCCGCGCCGTCGAGGTAGCAGCGCAGGACCTTCCCGTCGAGCGCCACGGCGAGGTGGTGCCACTGCCCGTCGCCGATCG
>JAHCJK010000075.1 GCA_026184295.1 Planctomycetota bacterium | reverse complement strand
TCGCGCGCGCTCCAGCCGACATGCCCGAAGAGCTCGGCGACGCGCCGCGCGAAGGTCCACTTGGACGGCGCACCCAGCCCCATCGAAGGCGAGGCGTCGAGCAGCAGGTGAATCGAGCCCGCCTCCTCGCGCGCAAACTCCTTCACGAACGGCTTGCCCAGGCGCGCGTACAGGTTCCAGTCGAGGTACCGCAGGTCGTCGCCGGGGACGTAATTGCGGTAGTCGTGAAATTCGAGCTGCCCGCCCTTGTAGGCGCCCAGGCGGTGGCCTTCCTTCAGGCCGCCGCCGGCCGCGCGCACGGCCAGGATGCGCAGGCGTTCGAGCGATTCGAGAAAGCCGGGCGGGAAGACGACGTCCGCGTCCGCGCGTTCGGGCTCCGTGCCGAAGGCGAGCAGGCGCTGCCACCAGGGCTTGGACGTCTGGACCACGCGCGGCTCCTTACAGCGTGGCGCGGAAGCGGTTTGTCACGCGCTGCGGCGCGCGACCCGGCAATTCTACCCGAGCCCGCACACCCTTGGGAAGGGCCAGCGTCACCTCCACGCGGCCATCCTTGGAGCGCGCCCAGCGGCTCTCGATGCGGCCCTGCGGGGACGGAATCACCGCGCCGCCGAAGGCGCCGGCGAAGTGCGGGCGGAAGACGACGTCCTTCCACGCCGGCGAGGCCTGCGTGACGCCGCCGATCGTCTGCATCAGGTGGTACAGCGGGTGCGCCGACCACGCGTGCGAGAGGCTCCAGTCGCCCGGCGCGGGCTTGTAGTTTTCCCAGGTCGTCCCGTGCCTGGCCATCGGCGTCCAGTATTTGCGGATGTAGCGCAGCACGTCGGTCGCGTAGCCGCGCTGCTGCAGCACGCCGAAGACGTACGTGATCCAGTAGGACGAGGGCACGGCCTTGAATCGCATCTGTTCGCGGATGTGCGGGAGCAGCACGCGGCCGAGCATGCGCGCTTCGTTGCCGCCGCGCAGGCCGGTCATCAGGGCCAGCGTCTGGCTGTGCACCGAGGCCGCCGGGACGATGAACCCGTTCTTCTTCACGCCGTCGCGCAGCAGGCCGTCGGGGGTGAAGAGCTTCGCGAGCGCGGCGCGCGTCCGCGCGGACCATGCGTCCAGCTCGCGCGCGCGGACGCCGTCGCCGTCGAGCCGGAAGAGCGCCGCCATGCGCTCGAGCGCCAGCACCAGCCAGAGGTTGTAGACCGTCGGCGCATGGTCTTTAAAGAGGTCCGTCCAGTCGAGGAAGAGCCAGTAACGCGGATCGTAGGAGATCAGGCCCAGCTTCGGATCGATCCGTGTGCGGAAGTACCCGAACGCCCGGCTTACGGCCTCGCGGTGCGAACGGAAGGCTTCGAGCGAGCCCGTCTGCCAGTAGTGGTCCCAGATGGTCAGCATCCAGATGAGCGTGAAGTCCGGAAGGATGCAGTCGTGCGCCATCGTCGGCGCGTGTCCGTAGGTCAGGCCGCTGGGCAACTGCTGCGACGCGATGCAGTGGATGCCGCGCCGGAAGAGCCGCGCGTCGTCGGTCAGGTGGAAGGTGTTCCACGCCTGCACCCGAGCGTCGCC
This sequence comes from Planctomycetota bacterium, assembly GCA_026184295.1. Lineage (GTDB taxonomy): Bacteria > Planctomycetota > SZUA-567 > H5-PLA8 > H5-PLA8 > JACQFI01. Next base: position 24,099 of record JAHCJK010000075.1, on the reverse strand, counting down.
CCACCACTGCGCCTGTTCGCGCCACGGCGTATCGACGTACGCGTCGAGGCTGCAGCACTGCTGCGTCCACGCGCAGGTCTCCCAGATCTTCGCGAGCCCTTCGTCGCTGGTGGTGAAACGGCCGTCGCGCGGCAGCGGATAGCCGACCCAGTTCAATCCCACGCGCACGCGCAGCGGCGCCTTCGCGTCGCGCACGGTGATGACGAGGAACCGGAATCCGAACGGATGGTAGAATTCGTGCCGCGACCGGCCCGCGCGGCAGGTCAGCCGGTTCGCGAAGGCCATCTTGCACCACGCGGGCATCTTGAGATGCGGTTCGAGCTTCGCTTCGTCGATGCTCTCCACGTGCAGGCTGTCCACGATCTCGCCGCCGCGCGCGCCGGAAACTTCCAGCGTCAGACAGCCGACGACCGTGCGCCCGAAGTCGAGCAGGTAACTGCGGAAGCGCCCCGCGCCCGTCGCGGGCACGCGCAGATCGGCGGGCGAACCCGAGGCCGGGCGGTGCGTCCTGTCTTCCTGGTGGCGCGTCCACGCGGCGTCGCGCGTGGTCCTGTAGCCCTTCGCGCAGACGCCTTCGCCGATGCCGACCAGCTTCGCGGCCGCGATCGCGCGCTCTTCAAGCAACGGGATGCCGCGCGGTTCAAGCGCCGGCCAGGGCATCGCGTTCCACGGGCGCGCGTGCCCGGGCCCGGACCACTTCTTATCGTCGAACCCCGGCGCTGCCCAGTCGTCGGCTTCGACGCGCGCATCGACGTGTTCCTGCGGAAAGAGCTGCAGGCTGGCAGGCACCGTGTTCTTGCTCACGCCGGACTGCCGCCGGCACTTCCACGAACGGTCGCTGACGATGCGCGTCGCGCCCCACTGCGCGGCCACCAGCAGGCCCGCGTGCCCCTGGTTCAGGTACTGAAAGTTGCTGAAGCCCGGGTTGTGCGCGCGAACGGCCACGACGTTGCGCCCGCGGCGGAGGAACTTCGCCACGTCCACTTCGTCGTAGGGCCAGTGCGCCTGGAAGCCGCGCGCCGGCCCTCGGCAGACGTACGCTCCGTTGACGTACAGGTGGTACGACTGATCCGCGGTGACGAAGAGCGGCGCGCTCGCCGGAACCGCGGGCAGTTCGAACGCCTTGCGGAAGAGCGCGTAGGTGTTGTAGGGGTCCCAGCCGCAGTTGTCCGGCCAGATCCAGCTCGCGTGCGATAGGACCTCCGGCACGGCCGTCGTCTCGAACATGCGGGCTTCCTCGCGAATCGTGGCGGGGCGGCTACAGCAGGCCCGCCGCGCGCTTGGCCTCGTCGAGCGTCTTCGTCGCCACGGCGCTCGCGCGCGCCGCGCCCTCCTTCAGCACCTCGTTCACGTAATCGAGATTCTTCGCCAGGTCGGCGCGCTTGGCGCGGTACGCGGCGAAATAGGTCTCGATCTTTTCCAGCAGCGCTTTCTTGGCATCGCCGTAGCCCATCCCGCCCGCGCGGTAACGCTCCGCCATCGCCTGCTGTTCCGCCTCGGTCGCGAAGAGCTGGTAGAGCATGTAGACGTTGCAGGTCTCGGGGTTCTTGGGCGCTTCCACCGGCGTGCTGTCGGTCTTCACCGCCATCACGGTCTTCTTCAGTTCCTTGCCTTCCATCTGCAGGTCGATCGTGTTCCCGTAGCTCTTCGACATCTTCTCGCCGTCGGTGCCGGGCACCTTGGCGGTCTTGTTCAGCTTCGCTTCGGGCCGCACGAAGACCTGCGCCTTGTACGTGTTGTTGAAATACTGCGCCATGTCCTGCGTCATCTCGATGTGCTGGACCTGGTCCTGCCCGACCGGCACGAACTTGGGCTTGTAGATGAGGATGTCCGCCGCCATCAGCACCGGGTAATAGAAGAGCCCGACGTTGGGCGTCAGGCCCTTCGCGATCTTGTCCTTGTAGCTGTGCGCGCGTTCGAGCAGCCCCATGCCCGTCACGGTGCTCAGCATCCAGGCGAGTTCCGTCACTTCCGGCACGTCCGACTGCCGGAAGAAGACGCTGCGCTTGGGGTCGAGCCCCAGGGCGAGGTAATCGAGCGCGACGCCGAGGACGTATTCGCGCAGGCGCGCGGCGTCCTGGACGGTCGTCATCGCGTGGAAATCGGCGATGAAGTAGAACGGTTCGGCATCGGCGAGGTCCTGCATTTCGATGTGCTGCTTGATCGCGCCGAAGTAGTTTCCGAGATGGAGCTTTCCGGACGACTGTACGCCCGAAAGAATGCGCGTGGCCATGAATCGACGTTCTCCAAAAACAAAAAACCCCGGGACGCGAACCCGGGGCTTGCATGATCTCAGCCGGTTGCCCTGCGGTCCGCTATCCTCCGCGAGAATGGGCCACGCGTTCCGCACGCCGGAGCACGGAATTCGCGGCCCATCGCCAGATCCACCGGCTCATTTGGAATTTCATGCGTCACCTCTTGCGGATAGTATCCCACGATGATTTTTCGTCAAGGCATCCGCACGCCGGGCCGCGCCCCATGACGCCCTCGGCGCGCAGGTGGCTCGCCGCCGCCGCGGTCCTCGCCGGCGCGGCGGGGGTCTTCTGGCTGCCCTACTTTTTTCCTCCAAGCCTGCCCACGCGTTCGGAGTCCTACACGCTTGGTTTCGACAACCGGGTCGCGGTGCTCGCGCTGGTGCTGGCGCTCGGCCTGCTGGGATGGCTCCGGCCCAGGTCCGGCGGCGCTTCCGTGTTCTTCGAGGCCAAACGGGCCGAACCGGGCCGCGTGCCCCTGCTGCTGTGCCTGGCCCTGGCGGTGCTTTACGCCCTGATCGATTGGGCGGCAAACGGCGGGCTCCCGCTCCAGCAATACGGCGAAAGCGCCTACACCCTGCCGCGCGTCGAGTACTTCGTCGATCTGGGCCTGCATCCGTACCGCGACTTCGAGTTCGCCTACGGCCCGCTCCTGCTCTTTTTTCCAGCCCTTTGCGTCAAGGCCCTGCACGGCCTCGTGCCTCCTCCGGCGGTCTACACGGGGTGCCACATCGTCCTGAACACGGCCGGGCTCTTTCTTTTTGCGCGCACGCTGGATGCGCTGCCGCTGCGGAGGAATCTGCGCATCGGCGCGTTTCTGCTCATGGCCCTGGCCTGGTCAAACCCCACGCTGGGCATGCAGTACACCGTCTTGCGTTGGATCCTGCCCTTCGCGCTGCTGGTCTGGGTCTACCGCAGGGTTCCCGAGAGCGCGTCAGCTCCGCCGGACGTCAAGTCGCTTGCCTTGCGCACGGCCGGCGCGATCTTCGCGATGCTGCTCGTCTCGCCGGAGTACTCGGTGGTGATGAGCGTCGCGTTTGCCGTGCTATTCGCGTCGCTGGCGCTTGCGCGTGGACGAGCCTACGCGGTTCCGATGCTCGGCTGGCCGGTCTCCGTGGGGCTTTTCGCGGCCTTGGCGGGACCGGAATACTTTCAGTCGATCCTCGGCTTCAGCAGCGGCGGCATGCTCTTCCCGGTCTTCCCCACGCCGGCCATCCTGGTCTATTTCACGGCGCTGATCGTCGCCGTTCCTCCCATCATCGAACGCGTCCGCCGCGAAGGACCGGGCGCCGCGGGTTCGCTGGAGACCGGCTGGACGCTCTTCGCCGTGGGGCTGATCCCCGGAGCGCTCGGTCGCTGCGATTCGGGGCACGTGCTTATGTACGGCTGGCCGATCATGCTCGCGGCGGCCGACGTGCTCCTTCGCGGGAGCAGCTCGCTTGCGCGGGCCTGGATCGGCGCGTGGGCGCTCGCGTTTCTGGTGGCCGGTCAGATCAGCCTGTACGTCATGTATGAGCCGATCATGCGGCCCATCTGGGACGCCTCTCTCCGCGAGGCATCGGCCACGCCGTACCCGCCGCCGTTCGCGAACGTCCTGGACCGCTACGACCGGCTTCAGACGCCGTTCATCGTCGATACCGCGACCGAACGATACCTGCGCGAGCATGGAAAATTCGTCCCGGAATATTACCGCGACCTGGTGGACGTGATGAACGAGAAGGACTTGCGGCGGAAGATCGGGGACCTGAGGCCGGATTGCCCCGTCCTGGTGCCGAGTTCGACGATGCAGATTCCTTACGAGCTATACGTGAAGAAATACACGCCGGACTGGTCCGCGTATAAAGAGGAGAACCGGCGGTTCTACCGGTGGCTGCTGATGTTCCCCCTCAGCTACGAAATGAAGAAGGAACCTTTCCTCCCGACGAACCTTGTCGCGGCGCATATCTTCAAGCACTACGACTTCGCCGAACAGGCCGGCGCGTACCTGATCCTGACGCCGAAGAATCACTCCTCCTCGTCGCCGGCCTCGTCGTCGTCCCCGTCCACGCCGGTGGAACCGCCCAGATAGATTTCCTGGAAGTCCTCGATGGCGGCGGCGAGTTTCCGCGCGCCGATGCCTTCCAGCAGGCTGTTCAGCGCGGCGGAGGCCTTCGCGTCGGCGGCGTATTCGGGCAGGACGTGCTGGCGCATGTGGTCGTGCGCGGCCTCGAGGCTCGCGAAGGGGTCGTGGTATTCGGGCGGCGCGAAGCGCAGGCGCAGCCGGTCCACGATCACGTATACGGTGCCGTCGTTGAAGTCCTTCTTCAAATCCACGTTCATGGAAAGGCTCCCGCGGCCGGCGTTCAGGCCGAGACCGTGTGCGCGTCGATGACGCGCTTGAGGTACTTCCCGGTAAAGCTCGCGGGCGTCTGGCAGATCTCCTCCGGCGAACCCTGCGCGACGATGCGCCCGCCGGCCTCGCCGCCTTCGGGCCCCAGGTCGATGATCCAGTCGGCCTGCTTGATGACGTCGAGATTGTGTTCGATCACCACCACCGAGTTGCCGAGGCTGACCAGGCGCTGCAGGACGTCGAGCAGCTTCGCGATGTCGTGGAAATGCAGGCCCGTCGTCGGTTCGTCGAGCACGTACAGCGTGTTGCCGGTGGCCTTCTTCGAAAGCTCGAACGCGAGTTTGATGCGCTGCGCCTCGCCGCCCGAAAGCGTGGTGCTCGACTGGCCCAGCCGCACGTATCCCAGGCCGACGTCGTGGAGCGTCTGGAGACCCTCGAGAATCTTGGGGTGGTTGCGGAAGAGCACCAGCGCGGCGTCCACCGAAAGGTCGAGCACGTCGGCGATGGAGAGGTCCTTGTACTTCACCTCCAGCGTCTCGCGGTTGAAGCGTTTGCCCTTGCACTGCTCGCACATCACGTACACGTCGGCGAGAAAGTGCATCTCGATCGTCTTCTGCCCGCTGCCCTGGCAGGACTCGCAGCGCCCACCTTTGACGTTGAAGCTGAAGCGCCCCGCGTTGTAGCCGCGAATCTTCGCTTCCGGCAGCGCGGCGAAGAGCTTGCGCACTTCGTCGAAGAGCCCCGTATACGTCGCGGGGTTGCTGCGCGGCGTGCGCCCGATGGGCGACTGGTCGATGTCGATGATCTTGTCCAGGTTCGGGTCGGTCAGGTACACGCGGTCGCAGGCGCCCGGCTTCGCGCGCGACTGGTGCAGCAGCCGCGACAGGCTCTTGAAGATCACCTCGTTCACCAGCGAACTCTTGCCGCTGCCCGAAACGCCGGTGACGCAGACGAAGCGCCCGAGCGGCACGTTTACGTCGATGGACTTGAGGTTGTTCTCGCGCCCGCCCTTGACCACGATCGCGCGCTTCTTCTCGATGGGGCGGCGTTCCTTGGGCAGCGCGATCTCGAGTTCGCGCGTGAGGTACTTGCCCGTCAGCGAGCGTCCGGTGCGGTGCAGGTCCTCGGCCTTGCCGGCGGCGACGAGTTCCCCGCCCTTCTCGCCCGCGCCGGGGCCCATGTCGATCAGCCAGTCGGCGCGGCGCATCACGTCTTCGTCGTGTTCGACGACGAGCACGGTGTTGCCGAGGTCGCGCAGCAGCAGCAGCGTGTCGAGCAGCCGGTCGTTGTCGCGCTGGTGCAGGCCGATGGTCGGTTCGTCGAGCACGTAGGTCACGCCGACGAGTTTGCTGCCGACCTGGCTGGCGAGACGGATGCGCTGGGCTTCGCCGCCGCTCAGCGTCCCCCTCGTTCGGTCCAGCGTCAGGTAGCCGAGGCCCACGTCGAAGAGGAAGCCGAGGCGGTCGCGGATTTCTTTGAGCACCGGGGCGGCAATGCGCGCCTTCTCGCCCTTGACCGGCAGGTCCTTGAAGAAGGCCTGCGCCTTCTCGATCGTCAGCGTCACCGTGTCCTGGATGCTCAGCCCGTTCACCTTCACGGCCAGCACTTCGGGACGCAGGCGCGCGCCTTTGCAGTCGGGGCACGAGAGGTCCGACATGAACTCGTGAATCCGCTGCTTGATCATCTCGCTGTCCGTCGCGTGGAACCGTTCCGTCAGCGAGGTCACCAGGCCCTTGAACGGCGCCCCGGAACTCTTCGCGCCGCGCGCGGCCGTCCCGTGCAGCAGCGCCTTGAGGATGTCCTTGGGCACCTTTTCGACGGGCATCGAAAGCGCCACGCCGTGGCTCTGGCAGAACCGCCGCACCGCGCGCCCGTACCAGATGCCGTAGTTGTAGCCGAGGCGGTACAGGCTCTTGATCAGGCCGTCCTGGATGCTGAGTTTCTTCTCCGGAATCAGCAGATCGACGTCGATCTCGAGTTTGGTGCCGAGCCCCGCGCAGGCCTGGCAGGCGCCGTAGGGGCTGTTGAAGGAGAAGACGCGCGGGCTGAGTTCCTCCAGGCCCACGCCGTGGATCGGGCAGGCGAAGCGTTCGCTGAAGAGGTGGTCCTTCGCGGCGGCCTTGTCGCTCTCCTGAATGTTCGCGATCAGCAGGCCCTCGCCCACTTTCAGCGCCAGCTCGACGCTGTCGGTCAGGCGCGAGCGGCCGCTTTTGTTGATCAGGATGCGGTCCACGACCGCTTCGATCTCGTGCTTGAAGGTCTTCGCCAGCGAGGTTACTTCGCGCGCGTCCACCAGTTTGCCGTCCACGCGCAGGCGCACGAACCCCGCGCGCTTGGCCGCGGCGATGACGTCCTTGTGTTCGCCCTTGCGCCCGCGCACCAGCGGCGCGAGCAGCATCAGCTTCGACTGGTCGGGGAATTCCAGCAGACGGTCCACGATCTGTTCGGCCGACTGGCTCTCGATCGCGCGCCCGCACTGCGGGCAGTGCGGCACGCCCACGCGCGCGAAGAGCACGCGCAGGTAGTCGTAAATCTCGGTTGTGGTCGCGACGGTCGAACGCGGGTTCGCGCCGCCGGTGCGCTGTTCGATGGCGATGGTGGGCGTCAGGCCTTCGATCGATTCGACGTCGGGCTTCTGCAACTGTTCGAGAAACTGCCGCGCGTACGCGCTCAGGCTCTCGACGTAGCGGCGCTGCCCTTCGGCGTAGATCGTGTCGAACGCGAGCGTCGATTTGCCGGAGCCCGAAAGCCCGGTGACGACGACGAGCTTGTCGCGCGGGATTTCGACATCGACATTCTTGAGGTTGTGTTCGCGCGCGCCGCGCACGCGGATGGCGTGGGATTTGTCTGCGGAGGAGGTCATGCTGTAGGCATCCGGGCACGGGAGACGAAAAGGCCCAACGAGCGTAGCGCGTTGGGCCGGAACGTGAAACGGAATAATGAGCGTGGTGACAAGTTGGCTGGTTATCTGGTTGGCTGGTTATCTGGTTTCGGCACACCAGGCAACCAGATAACCAGATAACCAGATAACGAGCCAACCAGCTAACCCGCCCCCCTTATTCCTTCAACACGTTGTCCTCTTCCTTCTTGGGTTCCGGCTTCGGCGCGTCTTTCTTGGCTGCGGGTTCGCTCAGCGTCAGCGTCTCCAGCGCGGCCTTCACGTCCTTTCCGTGCTTCTCCCAGCCTTCGGTCGTGCCGGTGCCGACGACGAGCAGCATCTTCGGCCCGCGCAGGAAGACGCGCTGAACGACGTGGACCTCCTGGCCCATCGTGCTGCCGGTGTATTCCAGTTCGTAACCCTTGGTCTCTCCGCTCTTGATAAAACCCGCGTTCACGCGCTTGTAGTTCTGGAACTGCATCTGCGGCCCCATCTCCATCAGCGGCGCCACCTGTTCCAGCGCCACCTGCATCGGCATGGCCTGCAGCATCAACACGATGGAGGCCTCGTCGGGCCCGGTGATCTGCACGAGCGGCTTCACGCCCATGTTCGCGGGCGGGTCGCCGTCGATCTTCCAGCCTTCGCTCTTGGGCGACTTGATCGCGATGCCCAGGTCCTTGTTCACGTAGGCGCCGTCTTCCGCCTGGCCTTTGGGCGCCGCATCCTGCTTGAGCATGTCCTGCATCATTTTCTGGACGGCGGGATTTTTCATCAGTTCCTTCATCTTGTCGCCGCCGCCTTCGCCCAGCATCTGGTCGCCCATCTGCTTCATGGCGTCCTGCATGCGCGGATCGTCGAGCAGCTTGCCGACATCCGCCTCGCCGCCCTCGCCGCCGCCCATGCCGGCGGCCATCAGCTTTTTGATCGTCGGATCGCTGGCGACCTTCATCATCTCGCCGGCGCCGAGCATCTTCGGCTTGTCCTCGTCGGTGATGCCGAGCTTGGCCAGGTCCAGGTTCGCGTTGGCGGGCCGCGCCAGCTTCAGCGCGAAGAGCTTCTCCTTCACGGCGTCGAAGCCTTCCTTGGCCAGTTCGCCGCGCACGAGCACCACGGTGCTCACGCCTTTGTCTTCGTGCACGGCCTGGAGCGCCTTCTGCCAGCCCTGCTTGAACGCCAGGTCGCCCGTGTCGTAGAACTCCCCCGCGTCCTCCGGCGTGTCCCACGCCGTGTACCAGACCAGCACTTCCTTGCCATCGCCGTTGGTGTAGAGCGCGAACTTGTCGCCGCCCCAGCCCTGCGCGGCGGCCGCGGCCTTCTTGCGCTGGGCCTGGCCCAGCTTTTCCGCCAGCAGCAGGCGCGTGTTGAATTCGCCCCAGTTCCCCTCGCTGGTCTTCTTGAAGCCCGGCAGGAGTTCCGCGAGGTCCGGGAGTTCGATCTCGACGGGGTCGTCGCGCTTGGCGATCCATTTTTCCGGGTGCAGGATCTGTTCGGTGGACTTGGGCGGGTCCTTGACGAAGGCATGGTCGAGCAGTTTCTGCCCGCCGGCCTTGCGCACCTGGAGGCAGAAGTTCAGGCCCTGAATATACGAGAAGATCAGGTTGTCGCGGATGTACGCCGGCGCCTGCGCGATCTCCTTGCTCCCGGGCATCTCGGGCATCATGTTGGCCATCTGCACCGGATCGGAGACGAACATGTCCAGCGAGGCGTCCACGCCGGGGAAGCGTTCCATCGGCACGCCCAGCATGTACCCGTACATCACCAGGGTCGCGTCGCCTTCGATCAGCGCCAGCTTGGCCGCCGCCGCGTCGCTCATGGTCTTGTCGTGCCCGTAGTTCGAAAGGTCGAAGTGCTGGTCCTGGATCGCGTGGTCGATCTCGTGGACCAGCACGGTCTCTTCCATCTTGTCGGCCACGCCCTTGCCGAGCTTCTTCGTCATCTCCTGCCCGAGGATGCCGTTGGCGTCCTTCACCAGCACCAGGTACTTGGCCTGGGGATCGTAGTAGCCGCCGATCTGGCTGGTCAGCAGTTCGGGATAGTACGTGCCCAGGTCCATCTCCTGCGGGATCAGGTCGAAGTTCTTCAGCGTCCGTTCCAACGGGCTCAGGACTTCCTTCGGCATCTCCTCCTTGAACATCTCCACGACCTTCTTCTTCAACGCCTCGCGGGTCTTCTGCCCGACGGCGAGGTTCTTGTTCTTCAGTTCCAGCCCGCGGTACTGCTGCGCGGCGGCCTTCAGCTTCTCGATATGCGCCTGCATCTCGGCATCGAGCGGCTCGACGCCTTCGGGCAGCTTGGGCGGTTCGGCCACGGCGGGCTCTTCGGCCCGGCACGCGGCGGGCAGCAGCGCGGCCACGGCAAGAGCGGCCAGCAGGGTTCGGCGAACGAAAGATGGCATGAGCGGAGTCCTCGTGACGGCGGGGCGGCGAACGGGCGTACCGGGAGACACGCCAGGTAACTATTAAAGGTTAGCCTGCATCCGTTTTAGACGCCGGCGGAGGCTATTTGCCTCCCGCTTTCTGTTCGTGCAATTGGGCCTCGTCGTTCAGACCCCGTTCTTTGCAGAAGACCGCCAGCGCCTTGTGGTCTTCCGGCGTAAGGTTGCCCAGGAACTGGATATAGACCTGGTAGATCTCCACGGGGGTCATGTCGCCGAACTTGCGCGCCACGCCCGGGCCCGGCGGGGTGATCGCGACGAGCTGGAGCATCGCCGGCGTCGCGCTCTGGACGCCCCACTTTTCCACCTCGCCCATCTTCGGCACTTCGATCTTGTCCTTCAGCGGCACGGTGGGCTTGGCGGCATCGTTGATCGCCTTGACGGCTTTTTCGTGAAGGTCGCGCTGCACGGTCAGGTCGGTCTCGCGCGCCTTGGCCATCGCCACGAACACCTGCATGCCGTTCAGGCGCTGCTGCACCGTCTTGACCACCTGGATCGCCCCGTCGTAGTCGAAGGCCTTGATGCGGTCCCCGACCTTCTTGCTCTCTTCCTGGACGAAGGTGGTGGCCCGTTGTTCAAGGGATTTCTTGGCCGCCTCGGCGTCGGCCTTGTGCTTGGCGTCCTTCACGTCCGTCAGGTAGCGTTCCCAGACGTCCAGCGCCAGCGGAATCGGCGCGCCCTTGTCGGCTTCCTTGCGCTTGGCCTCGTCCTCGGCGGCCTTGTACGCCGCGTCGGCCTCGGTCTCCACGCCCGCGAGCTTCCCTTCGGCCTCGGCCTTGTGCGGCGTCCCGCCGAACTTGGCGAGGAAGGCCTGCCAGGGCTTGCGCGCGGCGTCGAAATCCTTCTGCGCCACGGCGGCCTTGCTGTCGCCGTCGGCCTGCGCGAAGGCCGCGGTGGTGTTCCGTTCGGCCTCGCTGCTGATCTTCTTTTCCCACTGATCGGCCTTGCCCTTCGCTTCGGCCTCGATGTCCGGCGCGATCTGCGCGGCGGCCTGCAGGTCGCGCCACTTCTTCGCGATCTCGGCCATCTTGCCCGCGTCGTCCTTGTGGTCGGCTTCGAACTTGCGCGCCTCGTCGGCCAGCGTGGCGACCTTGCGCCGATCGGCCTCCTTGCGCGAATTCACCAGCACGTCCAGCAGCTTGCGGGCCTCGTCGGCCGTCGTGCTGACCGGGTACTGGTTCATGATCGCCTGGAGCTGCTTCTCCGCCTGCGGCGAGATCGCGTCGTTGGCCAGCAGCGCCTTGGCCTCCGTGAGCATCTTCTCCGCTTCGGGATTGGCGAGCGGGTCCGGCTGCGTTCCGCCGCTCGAACTGCCCGACGAACTGGACGTGTTGACCACCGGAACCGGAGGCGGCGGCACCGGCGGGGTATCGCCGCCCGGCTTGGCCAGGTGCACGACCACGCCGACGACCAGCAGGAACAGGATCACCAGCCCGGCGTAGAAAAGGATGTTCTTCACCGGGGTCACGACGCCGGTGCTGACGTTCTCGGTGCCTTCGTTCTTCTTGCGTTTCTTGGCCGCGGCGGCGGCTTCCTTGGCGCTCATCGCGCGCATGACCGTGCTCTCGCCGGCCGCGATGCGTTCGATGCCTTCGCCCATGCCCTTCTGGCCGCGCTCCAGGTCTTCGATCAGGCGCGTCATGTTGGGATAGCGCTTCTCGGGCAGCTTGGCCATCATGCGTTCGATGATGAAGCAGATGGGATCGGGCACGAGCTGCGTGAACTCCTGGATCGGCGGCAGCGACTCCTGAATGTGCGCCTTCAGGACTTCGTGCGCCGTCGAACCCGAGAACGGCGTGGTGCCGGTGAGCATGTGGTAGAACGTCGCGCCCAGCGAATAGATGTCCACGCGGTGATCGATGTCCTTGCCGAGCGCCTGCTCGGGGGCCATGTAGTGCGGCGTGCCCATCACGCGGCGGTTGTCCTTCGCGGTCAGGCCGGTCTCTTCGAACGTCTTGGCGATGCCCAGGTCGGCGATCTTCACCACGCCGTCCTTGGTGAGCATGATGTTGTCGGGCTTGATGTCGCGGTGGACGATGCCGTTCTCGTGCGCGAACTCCAGCGCCTTGGCCGTCTGGATCACGATGTCCACGGCCTTCTCGACGGGCACCTTGCCGTCCACGCGCAGCATCTCTTTCACCGAGTTGCCGTCGATGTACTCCATCGAGAAGTAGTGCCGCCCGTTCGCCTTCGAGACGTCGTGGACGTGGATGACGTTGGGGTGGTTCAGCTTTCCCGCCGCGCGCGCTTCGCGGATGAAGCGGTCCACGAACTCGCGGTCGTTCGAGTAGCGCTCGTTCAGCACCTTCAGCGCCACGATGCGGTCCATGCTGAGCTGCTTGGCCTTGTAGACCGTGCCCATCCCGCCGACGCCGACCTTCTCGTGAATCTTGTAGCCGGGAATCTCGATGCTGATCGGCTCGTTCTTCTCGTCCACGACCTCCATGACGGTGTCGCCGATCTTGATCTGGTCGCCGAACTTAAGCGGGACCAGCCCGTCGCTGTTCTTGGTGGAGAGCTTCCCGTTGACGAAGGTGCCGTTGCGGCTCAGGTCTTCGAGGAAGAAGAGGTCGTTTTTGCGGACGATCGCGGCGTGTTCGCGGCTGGCCTTCGGGTCGAGCACCGGAATCGGGCAGGCCGAACGCCGGCCCATCACCAGCCGGTCGGAATTGAGCTTGAACTCCTGGCCGAGGTTTCGGCCTTTGCGTACGACGAGCTTGGCCACGCGGGACGGGCCTCCGTAATGCGAGCCGCCGCACCCCACCTGTGCGGAGCGCTAGGTGCTGCCTGCACAGGCAGTTAGAGCGAAGAATCTATTATGGTGCATAGTGGTCCGGGTGTCAATCGAGAGAGTGCCGGCTACTTGTCATACCCGGAGTCTTTCCATTTGCCCGCCAGAAAGCCCGTAAACCGTTCCGCGCCCGCCGGCGTCAGGTGCCCATAATCCCGGAAATCCGCGTCCGTCAGCCCGCAGTCCTCCGGCGCTTCGTATCGATACGAAGGGACGCCAAGCTTGACCGCGGTTTCCTGCGCCAGACCCTTGTACGCTTGGCACGCCTGCTCGTAGTTTTCCCCAACCACGCGGCGGTACCACGAACTGTTCGGCGGATCGATCAGGATCACCTCCAGGCCGTCGGCCTTGGCCAGCGCCACCAGCCGTTCCAGGTGCCCGGTCAACAACTTGCTCTGTCTGAAGTTCAGGTAATGCAGCGCGGCCAGTTGCCGCGCGTCGGCCGCGCGGTCGCGCTCGGGCTCCAGGCGGTCTTCGCTGTTGCGCAACCGCCCATGCGCGTCCAGCGTCCAAAGCGCCCGCTCGGGCCGGCCGGAGAGCGCCCGCGCCAGCCGCGCGCCGGCGATGGGCATCTTCACGCGCAGTTGAAAGACCCCGTCGAGCGCGTACAGGTTCCGCGGGGGCTCGGGCAGGGCCAGGCGGTCGGCCATGGGCGCCTCGAGTTCGTACAGCGTGCCCAGCGGGTGCGCGCCGAGGCTGAAATGCCAGTCGTCGAGCCCCACGATCAGGACCTTCGCCTGCTTCAGCACCGCGCGGTTCCGTTCGTAGACGAGCAGCGCGTCGAAGAGCCGCCCGCCGCCGAGCGCCGCATTCACCACCGCGCCTTCGGGCAGGCCGAGCGCCTTTTCGAGGACGCGCGGGGCCACGGCGTCGCGCATCCTCGAAGAACCCAGCACCACGATCCGCGGCGCCGAAGCCGGGGCGATCACGGCCGTTTCGACGAAGCGCACCTGCCCCCACGAACTGTTCGGCGGCATCAGCGCATCGTTCGGCGTCAGCCGCGCGGCCAATTCGACGGCGGCGATCACGGCCACGACCGCGAGCAGCGTCCAGGGCACGCGCGGGGCGAAGCCTTCGAACGATTCAAAATTGAAAATAGATGAACGGGACATGTTCCCCGGTCCTCCGCAAAGCGATCAGCCAGAGCGCCAGCAGCGCGAAGCCCGCCACCCGCGCCGCGAACGGCCACGCCAGGATGCGCGTGTGGTCTTTGCGCAGGTACTGCGGCAGGTCGATCAGCAGCAGCATCGCCGCGACGGCCAGGCTCGCGGCCCGCAGGTCGTCGGAGTCCAGCCCCACCCCGCCCGCGGACTTGGCGAACTTCCCGCGCAGCGCCGCCAGCCCCGCCAGGTAATTCCACGCCCCCGCAAACGTCGGCGCGCGGAAGAAGATCCACGCCAGCGCTACGAGATGAAAGGTCCCGCAGGCCTTGGCCGCGAAGACCAGCCGCGCGCCCCAGCCCGCTCCGGCCGGCGGCGGGTCCGCGGAAGGCTTGCGGTCGCCGAGCATCCATTTATGCGCCGCGAGGTACAGCCCGTGCAGCGCGCCCCAGACCACGAACGTCCAGCTCGCCCCGTGCCACAGCCCGCCCAGCAGCATCGTCAAAAAGAGGTTGCGGTACGTCTTGAAGTTCCCGTGCCGGTTACCGCCAAGCGGGATGTATAGGTAGTCGCGCAGCCACGTGGAAAGGCTCAGGTGCCAGCGCCGCCAGAAGTCGGTGATGTTGGCCGCGAAGTACGGCTGGTGGAAGTTGTGCATCAGTTCGAAGCCCATCAGCTTCGCCAGCCCGCGCGCGATGTCGGTGTAGCCGCTGAAATCGGCGTAGATCTGGAACGCATAGCAGTAGAGCCCCAGCAGCAGCGTCAGCGACGAACACTTGGTGGGATCGACGAAGGCCTTTTCGGCCAGCGGTGCCAGCGAGTCGGCGACGACCACTTTTCGGAAGAGCCCGATCAGGATCAGCGTCGCGCCCTGACGCCAGCCGTCCCAGGTCATGCGGCGCGGGCGTTCGCACTGGCTGAGCAGCCCCTGCGGGCGGTTGATCGGCCCCGCGACCAGATGCGGGAAGTAGGCGACGAAGAGCATGAAGTCCCAGAGGTTCCGCGTGGGCTTCAGTTCGTTGCGGTAGATGTCGATGGTGTAGGCCATCGACTGAAACGTGTAGAAGCTGATCGCGACCGGCAGGATGATCTTGAGCGCGAACGGTTCGGCCGAAAACCCCAGCGCATGAAGCAGCGCCTGCGTGTTGGCGAGGAAGAAATTGCAGTACTTGAAGAAGCCCAGCACCGCCAGGTTCGAACCCAGCGAGAGCACCAGCCAGAAGCGCCGCGCCCGGGTCTCCGTAGCCGCGTGAATCTTCAGCCCCGCGTACCAGTCAAAGGCCGCGGTCGCGAACATCAGCGCCGCGAAGCGGTAGCGCAGCGGATCGGCCCAGCCGTGCAGGTCTTCCACCAGCACGCCCGAGGCGTCGAACCCCTGCTGCCCCCACCAACTGTAAAACAGGTAGCTGGCGGCGAGCAGCATCGCGTTCTGCCCGCGATGGTTCAGCGCGACGTACAGCCCGAAGACGGCCGCGAAGAAGACCCAGAATTCCAGGGAGCTGAAGAGCATGATTGTGCAGCTCCCACGAACATGCGTATTCCCATAAAGCAGACGCGGAATTATGATGTGCTTCCGTTCGTCCACAAGATAGGTTTTAGGGGTCGCATTGTATGGGGCGCTCGGAAGAGACGATGCAGACTGCCATGCAGGTTGGCGTCGGACTCATAATACTCTGCTCGATTGCCGGGCTATTCATGGCGTGGCATGCGTGGAGCGATTCACAGGCCATCGAGCCCACGCCCGAGCCCGTCCAGACTCCGACGCACGCAGCAATTCTCGCCCAGACTGAAGAGAAGGTGAACGCTATGCCCACCATGGAGACCGGTTTGAAGATGCCCGTTGGGCGTTGGCTGCTGGTGGATCCGTCCAAGACGACACCCTTCCCTGCCTTTACCTACGTTGACGGAATGCAGGGGTTTTCGGCACAGGGCGACGCGGTGGAAGACGGTAAACCGGTCCGCATGATTTTGCGTTTACCCATGAAAGGACTTTCTTGGCGTGCCATGACTCCAGAAGAAGGGAAGCAGCACGGGCTACCCGCGGTCCCTACTTGGCTCGCCGCGTATGGCCCACAACCAGCGGCAGGAACGGTCTGGGGAACCTGGTACGATCATCCACGCTTGCAGGGCAAGTTTCATCCAGACTACCCGGACGACCTGCAAGTCATCGTGCATGACGGCGGGCCGCGCATTACCCAGGCGCGTCCGGAGCTGATTTGGGTGCGCATTACGGGTGGATCTGGAGACCTATTTTCTGGACAAGTTTTGAATAAACCAACGCAATTGAAAACCGTTTCCGCCTATCAGGAAATTAAATTCATTGTGCCTGGCGGCGGCGCGCACCCGCTCATGGTGACCGACAAGTACCTCAAAGAACGCGCCGAGTGGGAAATCAGGCCGTGTTCGAAGTGCGGCTTGACCGAGCTTTTCGACGCGCCCTCGGACTTGATCCGGGTCGTCTTTCCCAATGTAGACCTTGAGAAGGGCGACCGACTCGAGTCATTCACGGCTTTTTGCGGCGCCTGCCATGGCGTGCAGCTCGTCAAATGGGCCCCACACTCGGCGCCTAGCCAACCGTGAACCACATGGAGCAAGTCCTTCAACCATGTCCACTTCGCCTCAGACCGGTACGGTACCTTCGATGAAAGCGCGTCTCCTCAGCGGCATGGCGGGAGTGGGGGTCTCGATCCTCCTCGGCACAGCCATCTTCGGCGCCATGCGCGGCTGTTCGGCCGAGAACGCTCCGCCCGATCCCGAGGCCTTCCAGAAAGACAAGGAACGCGTCTACCAGACCGTCTCCGCCGACGACGAGGCCGGCTTCACGCGCATGCCCGCGCCCAAGCCGGGCGAATGGCTCTCGCTGTACCGGGAATCCCCGCAACCGCTGGAAAAGTTCAAGTCCCAGGCGCGCATCCGCCCCACGCCCGAACGCCGCACGATCGTGCTCCAGCCGCTCGGCCCGTTCACCGACGATCAGAAGAAGATGCTCCAGGCGATGAAGGCCTACGCCGAGGCCTTTTACCAGTTGCCCGCGCGCGTCGAAGACCCCATGCCGGCGGTGCCCAAGGAGTTCGAGGAAGACCCCGACTGGGTGCGCATGGTCCCGATCAACCACCGCCACGACGGCTACACGCGGCAGTGCAACGCCGACACCATCCTGGAAAAGTCGCTGAGCAAAAAAGTCCCCAAGGACGCGGTCCTCTACCTCGGCATCACTTTGGAAGACCTGTACGTCCCCTCGATGAACTACGTCTTCGGTCTCGGCAGCTTCGACAAGCGCGTCGGCGTCTACAGCCTGATCCGCTACTTTCCGGAATTCTGGGGCATGACGCGCAAGGAAGGCGACGAACGCCTGGCGCTGCTCCGCGCCTGCAAGGTGCTGAACCACGAGGCCGGGCACATCTTCGGGCTCAAGCACTGCATCTTTTATCAGTGTTCGATGAACGGGAGCAACAGCCTGAAGGAAACCGACGCCGCGCCGATCCACTTCTGCCCCGTCTGCCACCGCAAGATTCTTTGGAGCATCGGCTTCGATCCGCTCAAACGTTACACCGACCTCGAGGCTTTCTATAAAACGAACGCCATGAAGGACGAGGCCGCCTGGATCGCCGCGCGCATCGAACACTGGAAAAAGGTCCAGCAGGCCGAATCGGCGCAGAAGGACGAATAGCCCGCGCAAAGCGCGAATTGCCGTTTACCTCGCGCGCGCCCCCGCTACGCTGGCCCCAAACTTCGCGCACAAAGGAGCCCTATGACCGCGCCCGTCAAGATCGCGATCACCGGCCTCGGGTTCACCCACAGCATGCTCCCGGGCTACCTGGCCTGCCCCGACACCACCCTGACGCTGCTCCACGACATCGACGAAGCGCGCGCCAAAAAGATCAGCGAGGAATGCGGCGGCGTCCCCTGGACCACCGACTTCGCGCAGTTGCTCAAATGCGACGCGGACATCGTCGAGATCGGCACGCCGAACCACCTCCACGCCGAACAGGCCGCCGCCTGCATGCAGGCCGGCAAGCACGTCCTGATCGAGAAGCCCCTCGCCTCCAGCGTCCCCGAATGCCGCGCCATCGCCGAGGCCGCGAAGGCCACCGGCCGCCGCGTCGGCGTGAACATGACGCTCCTGAACATGCCCTTCCACCATTCGCTGCGCGCCATGCACGCCAAGGGCCTTTTCGGACAGATCGGCAACCTGCGCATCCGCCTCGCGCACCGCGGGCCGCTCAAGCGCACCGACGGCAACCACTGGCGCTTCAAGAAGTCGAACATCGGCGGCGGCTCCTTCATGCAACTGGGCATCCACCCCATGAACTGCGCGCTCTGGATCGCCGCCGACGCGATCGAACGGGTGAGCTGCTTCGCGAAGAACCTGTACTGCCAGCATTCGCTCGAAGGCGAGGACACGCTCGTCGCCAGCGCGGAACTGAAGAGCGGCGCGCTGATGGCGCTCGAATCGGCTTACAATTCGGTCGGAAGCTGCATGGCGATCTACGGCACCGAAGGCCATGCGGTCGTCGAAAACGGAGCGATGTGGCTGGAAGCCAAGGAAGCCTACAAGGACGAATGGCTCGAATACCCCGGCCCCGACCGCAAGCCCGGCGAGACCGTCTTCTACGCGCCCGATTCGAAGCTGGTCGCGCGCGAAAAGAGCAAAGGCTCCGCGCAGTTCCCCCACACCCAGCACCTCGCCTTCGCCCGCGCCGTCCGCGACGGCGCCCCCTTCGAAATGGACGCCGAAGCCGGCCTCCGCGACGTCGCCTGCATCCAGGCCATGTACCGCGCCGCCGAAGAACGCCGCATCGTGGACGTCAAGGAGCTGCTGGCGTAGCACGCGGGCCGGCGTTGGGTTGCACGCGAGCGCGGGCGCGCGACGCGCTTCTCCGCGGCGCCCTTTGACATCCGTACGATTCGAGTAACCTGCTTTTGCTATGCAAGCGACTGGGCCGGCACTATCCGGCGCTTCACGAGGTCCCATGGCGATCACGATTCGCATCGATCCTGAAACCGGGCTGGCCATGGCCACCTGCACCGGCGTTCTGCTCGTGGCCGATGCGCGCGAAGGCGCGGCGGCCTTGTGGCATACGCCCGGTTGGCCGGGCCGAGCGGTCGTCTGGGATTTTCGGGACGCGCGCTTTGAGATTTCCCCCGCGGAGATTCGCGAGATCGCGCATTTCGTCCTGCGCGACCAGCCTTCGCGGCCCCGCCGCGTCGCCTTCGTCACGCCTCGGGACGTCGATTTCGGGCTGGCGCGCATCTTCGAAGCCCTGCGGGAAGATCCGCCGACCGAGTTCAACGTCTTTCGGGACTTCGACCAGGCCGTCGCGTGGGCGCGGGCCGTCCTGAAATAGCCTTCGGCGGCAGAGGAAGTTTTTCGGGGGAGATCGTTCGAAAGCGAAGGGCGGCGGCGAAGTGCGCGGTCGAGCGCCTGCGGGAACCTGGGCGACTTCGTCAGTCCTTCCGGCAGACCCAGCGCCAGAGCCGTCCGAACAGCGTCGCGCGCGTCTCGGCCGGGCGGCCTTCGCTGCGGGCGCGGCGGCGGGCGGCGCGGATGCGCGGGAGCGTCTCGACGGTGCTCAGGGCGTCGTACAGCGCGGTGCGGCGAAGGTCCTTCGGCTTGCGCGGCGTGCGGATGTAGTGGAAGTCTTCAAGGCGGACGATGGCGCTGGCCTGGCCGTCGGTGGCGAGCGCATATTCTTCGATCACGACGTCGTTTCCGTGTTCGTTGTACATGGCACGATCCTCCGGGCGGAGATTGCGCTCCGCCGCTCCTTCCCGCTCGAGAAGTTGCTGGGTTTGACGTCGTGAACCGGGGCTGGGTTTCGAACTTCCCCGGCGTTGTCCTACAGAGTTAGTTACACCGGGCGAACTTTCTTCGGGCTATAATTTCCAAATATTTGTACGCATACATACTAACGGTGCTGCACGAGCGCGTCGCTCGAGCTAACTCATGATATTTAAAAGGATTACGCGCCGCGAGCCAGGCGGTCGGCCAGGCGCGGTTCCAGGTCGGGAATGGCGCGAATCTTGGCCTGTACGGACGCGATATCGTACGGAACGCGGCGGTAGCGCACCGACTTTCCGTCGAAGAGCACGTAGCAGGCGTCGGGGTTGTGATCGCGGGGCTGTCCGACGGCGCCGATGTTCACCAGCGTCTTCTTGTCCGGCGGCAGCTCGTAGGTCATGTTGTCGAGCGCCAGCGGCTTGATCCACTTGTACTCGTGCGTCGCGACGCCCGGGCGGTGGCTGTGCCCGACGAAGCAGACCCATTCGAAGCGGTCGAAGCGGTCGAGGACCTTCTCGGACGGGCCGAAGCCCATGTCCTGGAAGTCCTCTTCCAGCACGTAGTCCATCAGCGGGTCGGAGGGCGAGGCGTGGACGTACATCACCCGGCCTTCGATGCGCTGCGCGGGCAGGTTTTCCAGCCAGCGCCAGCGCGCGACCTTGCCCGGCAGGCTGAAAAACGTCGGCCGGACGAGGTTGCGGTGGAAGTTGATGGCCTTCTGCGCCGCTTCGTTGAAGCCCACCGCCTGCGACATGAAGGCGGCGGCATCGTGGTTGCCGCAGAGGCACCAGTAGCAGACCTGCCGGATCGTCTTGAGGCTCAGCACCGGGTCCGGGCCGTAGCCCAGCACGTCGCCGAGGCAGACGATCTGGTCCACGTTCTGCTTCTTGATGTCGTCGAGAACCGCCGCCAGCGCCTCGTAGTTGCCGTGGATGTCGCTGATGATCGCGCGCAGACGCCACTGCCCGTTGGTCTGGGCGTGCGAACCGTTGCTGGAGGTCTGCTCGGACATCGCTTCTCCCCGGAAAGGCTAGGCCGTGGCCGGCTTCAGAAAACGAACCTTCTTGCGCCCGTTCTTCCGTTCGACCACCCGGACGAACCCTTCCGAAAGCTTCTTCTTCGCGCGCCGCTTGCGCTTAATGCGAATGATCATCCTGCGCTTACGCTTATCCAAACCGGCACTCCTCCCAAAAAATGCACCCGCCCGGGGGTCGTTCACATGATGCCCGTGGCAAGCGTCTTATTGTAACAGGATTTCGTGGCCTGCAAGGTTGGCTGCGGAGTTTTCTGCCCATCGGCCCTTGGGGCGCGGACCTGTAGGATCGTTGAACGCCGTGGGCTCAGCGCCCTTCGGAGAGCCGCTTCCAGGTCTTCTCGTGAAGCTGCGGGACGCGCTTGAAGCGTTCCTGCGCGGCAGCGACGTCGTAGGCCAGGCGGCGGAAGGTCACGCGCTTGCGCTCGGTGTCGTGGATCACGTAGCAGAGGTCCGGGTTGCCGTCACGCGGCTGGCCCACGGAACCGATGTTCACCAGCGTCTTGCGTCCGGGCGGCAGGTCGTAGCTGTAGCCGTCCAGTTCGTGGGGTTTGATCCAGATGAAGTCCTCGGTCACCACCCCGGGCCGGTGGCTGTGCCCGCAGAAACTCAGCCAGGGAATCTTCTCGAAGATCTCGACGATCTTCTGCGACGGCCCGAAGCCCATGTCCGCGACGTCGCCTTCTTCCACGTATTCCAGAATCGGGTCGCGCGGCGAGGCATGGACGTACAGCGTGCGGTCTTCCAGCCGCGAGGGCTGGAGGTTCTGGAGCCAGGCCCAGCGGCGCCGTTTGGCGGGCAGGCTGTACCAGCGGGGCTGCAACTGGGTGCGCTGCCATTCGATGGCTTCGCGGGCGACCTTGTTGAACCCAATGGGGAAATTCATGAACAGGGCCACGTCGTGGTTGCCGCACAGGGACCAGGTGCAGCGTTCGCGGACGATATCGACGCAGGGGATCGGGTCCGGGCCGTAGCCCGCGATGTCGCCGATGCAGACGATCTGGTCAACCTTCTGGTCTTCGCAGTCCTTGAGTGCACGCTGGAAGGCCACAAGGTTGCCGTGAATATCCGAGATGATCGCCTGTCGCGGCATGGCGGGAGTTTGCTCAGTTGCAGGAAGCCTGTCAATGCGGTTCGAGCCTAAACTTATATCCTGCCGGGCGTCTTGGCTGCGTCTTACAAAAGGCGTTACTTGCGCACGTGCTTTCGGTATAAACTTCTTTGGTCTGGGAGCACGCTCGGACATCGTTTAGGAGGACTCCATGCACATCGTGAATTCACGGATGCTGCCGGCCACCTTGGTCCTGCTGCTGGCAGGCGTTGCAGGCGCGCTGGCCGAGGACGCCCCGGCCAAACCCGAGGCCAGCGTCCCCGACCTGATTCAGAAGCTGAAATCCGACGACGAAGACGAGCGCGCGGTGGCCCGCACGGCCCTGAGCCTGAAAGGCGACGCGATCCGCGCGGAGTTGCAGAAGGCGCTGGACGGGGCCGAGGACCCGGACTTCAAGGCCCAGATCAAACAG
Source organism: Planctomycetota bacterium (assembly GCA_026184295.1). Lineage (GTDB taxonomy): Bacteria > Planctomycetota > SZUA-567 > H5-PLA8 > H5-PLA8 > JACQFI01. The sequence goes on along the minus strand of JAHCJK010000075.1, from coordinate 1,977 downwards.
GTGATGAAGAACCTGGGGCAGAACGAGATGCTGCGCCCCTTCGACCAGCCGGTCACGATCGACCTGGACCTGAAGGACGCGCCGGTCAGCGAAGCGCTGGCCAAACTGAAGGAGGCCTTCGGCGTCGCGGTCCAGGCGGCCGAAGGCGCCGCGGCCAAGAAGGTGACCGTGAGCCAGAAGGGCCTCACCTTCTTTGAAGCGCTCGACGCCGTCCGCCTGGCGGCCAAGCTCGCGTACCGCGTGGACCAGGCCGCGGGGATGAACAACAAGGACAAGAGCACCCTCTGCGTCAGCCTGGACGAGCCGGGCGAAAAAGGCTGGTGCGCGGCCGCTCCGGCGGGGCCGTTCCTGCTGGTGGTCCAGTCGGTCTCGGCCTCGGGGCAGCGGACCCTGAACCCCAACGGCGCAATGCAGGAGAACCGCCAATTGAACATGCAGATGGGCGCGGTGGCTCAGCCGGGCCTGACGCTGGGCGACGTCACGGTCAACGACACCAAGTTCACCGACGCCAAGGGCACCGAGACCAACGGTTACAACCACATGCGCGGGCGTGGGTTCGGTTTCCGCAACAACCAGGGCGGCGGGTACATTTATCTGAACGACGGGATGCAACTGGGCGGCGAGGCCAGCGGGCCGCTTACCTGGACCGCGGACCTGAAGGTGCTGATCCCGCTCAAGATGGTCTCGAAGACGCTCGACGATCTCAGCGAAGGCGGAAGCCTGGAGGTCTCGGACGGCAAGGTTACGGTGCAGAAGCCGGCCAAGAGCGGCAACTCGTGGAAGCTGCGCATCGTCTTCCCGGCCAATTCGGAGATGGTCCAGGGCGGGAACGCGGGCATGCGCGCGGCCTTCGTCGTCGCGGGCAACCAGGGCGGGAACAAGCCGCCCAAGGAAAGCCCCGGGTATTTCGTGCTCAACGCCGCCGGGGACATGATCCAGAGCCAGGGCATGTCGGGTTCGGGCGACGGGCGCACGATGACCTACGACCTCAACTTCAACGAAGAACCCAAGTCGATTCTTTTCCAGTGGCACGGCGAGAAGACGGAGCGTTCGTTCAAGGCCAAACTGGGCGAGATTCCAATCCCGTAACGTCCCGTTGCGACCGCGTGGGAAGAAAGGCCGGCCTTGCGCCGGCCTTTTTTTCGACCCCGTCAGACCAGCGAGCGCCCCCCGTCCACGGACATCACCTGCCCGGTGACGAAAGGCGCGTCGAGGAGGTAGCGCACGGCGCGGACGACGTCGTCGGGCCTGCCGAGGCGCTGGAGCGGGATGCGCGCGCGGAGTTCCTCGCGGCGTTTCGTGTCCATGCCTTCGGGCGGGAGGACCGTGCCCGGGGCGACGGCGTTCACGCGGACTTCGGGCGCGAGGATCTTGGCGAGCCCCGCGGTCATGGCCACGACGCCGGCCTTGCTGATGGAGTACGGGATGTAATCCTTCCACGGGCGCGCGGCCGAAAGGCAGGCCATGTTCACGATCGAACCGCCCTTCACGCGCCCGGCGCCCTCCCCCGCTTTCATCAGCCGCCCGAGTTCGCTGGCGAGGATGAACGGCGCGCGCAGGTTCACGGCGTAGGCTTCGTCCAGCGCCGAGGCGTCGAGGCCCTTCAGGGCCGAGGCGTGGAAGTTCGCGGCGTTGTTGATCAGGAAATCGACGCGTCCGAACCGCGCCCAGGCTTCGCGCGCGAGCTTTTCCACCTGCGCCGTCTTGGAGAGGTCCGCGCGGAGCACCGCAGCCTCGCGCCCGGCGGCCACGAAGCCCCGCGCGAGCGCCTCGGCCTCCTTGGCGGAACGGTTCGCGTGCAGCAGGATGTGGCAGCCGTGGGCGGCCAGTTCGACGGCGATCGCGCGGCCCAGCCGCACGCCCGCGCCGGTGATCAGCGCCACCTTGCCTTCGTACCGCTGTTGAGCTTGGGCCATCGAGGTCTCCCGCTTAGGTGATGCCCAGGGCCGCGAGGCGTTGCGGCGCCGCGTCCGGGGA
>JAHCJK010000074.1 GCA_026184295.1 Planctomycetota bacterium | reverse complement strand
GGGCGAATCTCGGAAGCGACTTCGGGCAGGTCCTGCGCCTGGATCAGCAGCCCGCCGCGGCACTTCCTCAGGTCCGCGAGCAGCGCCACGATCGAAGGATAGCGGTCTTCCTGGTCGGGGCTCAGGCCCTTCAGCAGCAGGCGTTCGAGGTACGGCGCGATGCCGGGGTCCAGCGAGCGCGGCAGCGCCACGTCCTGGCTGGCGATGCGCATGCCCGCCTGGAGCACGTCGCTCCCGTCCATCGGCGGCTTGCCGGTGACCATGTGGTAGCCGATCGAGCAGAGGCTGTAGATGTCGGACTGTTCGTCCGCGGAGGCCTCGTTGATCAGCACTTCGGGCGCGGTGTAGAGCGGGATGTTGCCGGACTTCTCGGCCATCAGGCGCAGGTCCTTCATCACCTGCTTGGGCGTGCCAAGGCCCGAGAGGCGCACGCGTCCGTCGAGGCCGATGAGGATGTGGTTGGGGCGCAGGTCGCCGTGGATCAGGTCCCGCGCGTGCCCGTAGGCCAGCGCGTCGCCGACCTGGATCATGATCTCGAGCGCTTCCAGCGGCTGGAGGCGGTGGGCTTCGGCCACGCGCGCGCGCAGCGACTTGCCTTCGACGTACTCCATGACCAGGTAGGCGCGCCCGCCTTCCGAGCCCATCGAAAGGATGCGCTGGAGGTTGGGGTGGTTGAGTTCGGTCGCGGTCTGCCCGGCGCTGACCCACAGGTCGAACTCTTCCGCGCCCTGCATCACCTGGCTGGAGAGCAGGCGCAGCGCGACGTGGTTGCCGGTCTGCGGGTGGAGCGCCTTGTACAGCACGCCCGAGTGGTCCATGCCCAGCTTCTGGCCGAGCTGGTAGCCGCCGACGTCCATCTTGGGCGGCTGGTTCGACTGCGTCTCGCCCACCTTGATTGCCGGCAGGCTGACGGTGATGTCGGCGCGGACGTCCTCGTCCGGCCGCGTCGCCGAAGAGAAGGGCACGAAGACGACCTGGCAGCGCGGGCACTTCAGCTTCGCCCCGGCGCTGACGTTCACCGCGTTGTAGCGCGTGCCGCAGGTCGGGCACATCACGATCTGCTTGCCCTGCGCCTGCAAAACCGCGCGGATCTGGTGCGGCTTCATGGCTCCGCGGCTGACCAGGATTTCGCCGATGCGCGGCGCGCGCTGCCCGATGGCGCGCTGTTCCTGCTGGAAGGCGAGCGCGGCCTGCACGTCCTCTTCGGAACAGAAGTGCCAGGCGGACGCCACCTGCCCGAACATCTTGCCCTGAGGACTGCCCTGGCCGCGGAGCACGGCCTGGACCTGCTCGGGGGTCATGTAGCCCTTGGCCGCGAGGATTTCGCCCATGCGCGGCGCCTTCTGGCCCCCTTGTTCGAACTGGAGCTGAATCGCCAGGGCTTCGTTGACTTGTTCGGGCAGCACGAAATGGCCACGGACGGCCAGGGTCCCGAAAAGGTTGTCTTTCATGTCCGCCATGCGTCTAGGTCTTCCTGTTGGTAGAAATCCCGGCAAAAAAATCACGCGCGTCGCAAGACGCTTTGCACACGGGCAAAACGGGATGTTTTCGGCGCGTGAGTAACTCGCAAATCCTTAGGCTCAACAGTATAAGAATACTAAACCGGGCGTGTGGAGGATTCAAACGTCTTATGTCCCTAAACCTGTTTCCTGTAATCATGGCCGGGGGCGCATCTTCAAGGCTTTGGCCCGCTTCCGACCCACTTCGTCCCAAGTGGGACTTACACCTGTTCGGTGAATGCACCTTGTTGCAAGCGGCCTGGGCGCGCGCTCGAAAGGTCGCGCCCGCCCCGCATTGCCTCGTGGTGGCCGGACGAGCCCACGCCGAGCGCATCCGCGCCTCGCTCCCCGATCTCCCGCCCCAGAACCTGCTGATCGAGCCCGAAGGGCGCGATACCTCCGGCGCGGTGGCCTATGCCGCCGGCCGCGTGCTCCAGAAAGGCCTGGACGGCGTAATGCTGATCCTCCCGGGCGACCACGTCATCTCCCCGGTCGAACGCTTCGCCCGCTGCGCGCTCGCCGCCGGCCACGTGGCCGTGCGCGAAGCCGCGCTCGTCACCTTCGGCATCGTCCCGCGCGCGCCCGCGACCGCCTACGGCTACGTGCACCGCGGCGACCCGCTCGAACCGGCCTCCAAGGCCAAAGACGAACCGCTCGTGTTTCTCGTGCGGTCCTTCAAGGAAAAGCCCGACCGCGCCACCGCCGAACGCTACGTCCGCAGCGCGGAATACTTCTGGAACGGCGGCATCTTCGCGTTCCCCATGGCGCTGCTGATGCAGGAGATGGAATCGCACCTGCCCGGGCACGCGGCGATGGCCCTGGCGCTGAGCAAGGCGCGCTCGGCCGCCGCCTGGAAGGCCTGCGCCGCCGAGCACTTCCCCAAGCTGGAGAAGATCTCCATCGACTTCGGGATCATGGAGAAGGCGCGCAAGGTCGCGACCGTGGCCGCGGACTTCGAATGGGACGACATCGGTTCCTGGACGGCCGTCGGCGACCACCTGCCCAAGCAGACCGGCAACGCCGCCGGGCCCGGCGTGACGCTCGAGACGATCGAGTCCCAGGGGAACGTGGTCATCGCCCCCGGCCGCCGCGTCGCGCTGATCGGCGTGCAGGGCATCGCCGTCATCGACGACCCCGCCGGCCTGCTGATCTGCCGGCTCGACCAGGACCAACTGGTCAAGCAGGTCTCGCAGAAGTTCGCCAGCGCCACGCACCCGATGCTGCCGAAGAACGGCCCGAAGTCCGCGGGCAAGCGCGCCGCGCGCCGCCCGAAGGCCCGCAAGGCGCGCCGTGGCTGAGGCCGGCCCCGCGCCGAAGCTGGCGCTCCCGCTGCTCGGCGTCGATCCCGGCACCGTGCGCGTGGGCCTGGCCGTCGCCGGGCCGCTGGGCATCCCCACGCCCCTGGGGTTCCTGAACGCCGAACCGCGCGCGGACCTGCTGCGCAAGATCGCGGCGCTCGCCGCCGAGCGCGACTGCCGGGGCGTCGTCGTCGGCCTGCCCTACAACATGGACGGCACCGAAGGGCCTTCGGCCAAGTTCGCGCGCGAGATGGGCGCGGCCATCGCCCACGCGACCGGGCTGCCCGTGGCCTTCTGCGACGAACGCCTGACCAGTTACGCCGCCGAGAAGAAGATCGGCGAGATGAACCTGACCCGCAAGAAGCGCAAGGCCCGCGTGGACGCCGTCGCGGCGGCGGGGATTCTGGAGGCCTACCTGGGCGCGTGAGTCCTACATTCACCACGGAGGGCACAGAGGACACGGAGAACGGCCAAGGGCAGGAATCAGGAATCGGTGCGTACCTGCATATCTCGGACAGGTCCGATTGGCCAACGTTCAGAATGGCCGAGCCCTTAAATGGCCGAGCCCTTAGTTGATCCGTTGCTTGCCACCAGCTTTAGCTGGTGGAGTGAAGCCTATCGCTAAGCGCCTAGCCGGCTTTAGCCGGCTTCCAACGTGCGGCTTAAGCCATCGGAATCAGAGAAGCAGGCTAAAGCTTGCTGAAGGTCGCACGTGGGGCTTCTGCTCCACCCGCTGAAAGCTGGTGGCAAGCAACAGATGAACAGCCATATTCGTCCGCGCTGATGTACGGACTAAGATGCGCCCCGCCGGCGCTTGACCCCTCAGTTCCACCATGGACCCGCCGAAAATTGCGGCTACCTTCGCGCGTACGGGCCGTCTAACCCTGCGGCTTCCGGAGGCTTCCGCGTGACCCTGCTGCGATCAACGTACTTCGTTCTGGTCCTGGGGATGCTTGCCTGCGCGCGGCCGGCGGGCGCGGAAGACGCGGTCCTCTCGCTGGAGGCCGCCGCCGAGGCGCTCACGTCGGAAGAATTCGAGGCGCGCGACAAAGGGGAGATGGCCTTCCGCCACGCGATCCTGAAGGGCGACGACGCGGGCGTCCGTGCCGCGCTGGCCAAGGCGAAGGAGAAGCACCCCAACGAACCGGAACTCCTGGAACGCGCCGCGCGCATCCTGCAAATGTGCGAAGGCGGCGCGGTCGTGGAAGGCCTGCGCGCCCGCCTGATCGTGAAGCCGCTGAACGACAAGGGCGCGTTGGCGCTCCGCGCGCCTTTTGAAGACGAGTACATGCTGACCCTGCGCCTGACCAACGTCGGCGACAAGCGCATCCAGCTCGCGTTTTCCTCCTACCCGATCTACTACTTCTGCAAGCTGAAGATCTGCCCCGTCGGGCCCGACGGCAAGCCGGGCGAGGCTCTGAACGCGTACTTCGACCTGTACCCGCTCAGCGACATGGCGATGCCCGAACGGGTCTTCGTCTCGGTCGCGCCGGGCGCCTGGGTGGAACGGCCCATGAACCTGCTGCTGAACGAGGGCTTCCTGATGCAGACGATTCGCGAGCATCGCCTGAACGTCGAACTGCCCAAGGCCAAGAACTTCGGCGCGCTGCGCACGCCCGGCGTCTACGAACTGTCCGCCAGCTACCAGATCGAACCGAAGGATCTGGACGGCGACGCGCCGCTCTTCGAACGGAGCCTGGACCGCAGGGAAAGCGAGCCGCTCTGGAAGGGCCCGAAGGTGTTCACCCCGCCGCTGCGCCTGGAGATTCTGGCCGGGAAGGACCCGGAACATGAGCCGCCGGCCCCGATCGAACTGAAAAGGTAGGCGCTGCCGAGGAGCCGCATGGCCAAAGCGACCTCCGCGCGCGTCCCCGCGAACCTCGTCACCGACCCCGCGCGCATCCAGGAGACCCTCGACGCGTTTTACGCGAAGCTCTTCGAGGCCTGGGGGCGGCAGCACTGGTGGCCGGGCGAGACGCCCTTCGAGGTGATGGTCGGCGCGATCCTGACGCAGAACACCAACTGGACCAATGTCGAGAAGGCCATCGCGAACCTGAAAAGGGAAGGGATGCTCGACGCCCAGGCCCTGCACTACGCGCCCATCGAACGCATCGCCGAACTGATCCGCCCGAGCGGGTTCTTCAACGTGAAGGCGAAGCGCCTGAAGAATTTTCTCGACTTCTATTTCTGCGAGGCCGGGGGGAGCTACGCGCGGCTGAATTCGCTGCCCACGCGCGAACTGCGCACGAAGTTGCTCGCGATCAACGGCCTGGGCCCCGAGACCGCCGACAGCATCCTGCTCTACGCGCTGAACCGCCCCGTTTTCGTCGTCGATGCGTACACGCGCCGTCTGCTGCGCCGGCACTTTTTGATCCGCGGGGACGAAGACTACGAGGCCATCCGCGACCTCTTCGAAAGCAACGTCGCCAAGAGTCGCAAACTCTTCAACGAGTACCACGCGCTGATCGTCCGCGCCGGGAAGTACCACTGCAAGCCGACCGCGAAGTGCGAGGGCTGCCCGCTGGCGGGGTTTGAGCGGGACGAACGGCTGTAGGCGGAGCGAAGGCTATTTCAGGCGCGACAGATCGATGTGCTGATCGCTTTCACGATACTTGGATTTCCCAAGGATCAGGCAGTCGCCTATGAGCGCGATGGTTCCGTCGTCGCGGTCGCCGTGTCCAATTTCACCCAGGGAACGGATCACGGTTCGTTCCGTCGGTTGGGGCGGTTGATCTGCCTCGAAGCCGTCCAAGATGGCGCGATGTTCGACCGTGGCCAGGAGGACCGTAGAGAAGTAACCCGACCCGCCCCAATTCTGCCAACAGTCCAGCACATAGATTCCCTGGGACGTCTGACCTAGGCAACGGTACCCGATGGCCCCTTCGCCATCGGGATAATTCGCGATGACGAACCCCTGGTACTGGTTTACGGGTAGTGGCTCCGGTTGCACGGCAAGCGTGGGCGACACGAGGTTCATTTCGCTGACCTGCGGATGGGACTCTGCGATGGACGCAATCAGGTTATCGACGACCAACGGATGAATGGGACGCCCAAGGATGCGGAATGCGGCATCGACTTCGCATGCAGCGCGATTGCGTTGAGTCGTGGCGAGTTGCTCGTGAGCATTGGGCCGAAGTAGTACCCATAACAATAGCAACAACAGACCATTCAGCGTCCACAACGCGCATTTCATATCGTACCTCCTGCTACCCGAGGTATCGTCTCGAGAAGGCCACAGTCTCCTTTCGGAAAGGCTTATTAATTTTGTTACCTTGGCCTTTTCCCGATCATATATTCCGAGTAAATTCGTGAAACCTAAGTAAGTTTAAGAGGTAATAGGAGGGCAAGCGTTTACATGATAGTGTGTGTAAATTACAATTTGACTAAACCATTCTACCCGTTGGAGATCACCATGCGCGCCGTTCGCCTCACCTGGATGCTCCTACTTGTAGCCGGCCTGGCGGTTCGTGGAGGCGCGGCGGCGGAACCCGAGGCCAGCCCCGTGGCCGAAGCGGCCAAGAAGCTCCCCGCTACCTTTAAAGGACGGCCGCTGCACTTCATCCCCAAGCGCGCCAAACCCGAAAAGCTCACCGGGGACCTTTCCGATCCCGTCTGGAAAACGGCGGTGGTCATCCCGCTGCTTGAGTACAAGACCGGCAAGCCCGCCGCGCAGCCCAGCGAGGTCCTCGCGTTCTGCACCGACGAGGCGATCTATTTCGGCGCGCGCTTCGGCGACACCCAGGCCCCCACGGTGCTCAACGAATGGGCCGTCTACCAGAACGACTGCTTCGAACTCTTCCTGATGCCGGGCGAGAGCGTGCGCGGGCAGACCTACTTCGAGATGGCCGTGGACGCGCAGAACCACTTCAACCTGGGTCGCCTGCACATCTATCCGTCCAGCCCGCCGCTGAAGGGCGCCACCAACGCCAAGCCCGAACACGCCGCAGCCGAGACCAAGGGCGGCGGCTTTACCGCGGAAATCTGCCTGCGCTTCGACGAACTGGACATGTCCGAGGGCGCGAAGGGCAAGAAGGAACTCTGGCGCATGGACCTGGTTCGCAACCGCCAGGAGACGGCCAACGATCCCAAGGCGCGTTACTCCTCGGCCCCGACGCTTGCCGACCGCGCGCACATCGCCACGAAGATGGGCTACTTCCTCCCGGAGACCTACGCGACGCCGGAATTGATTTCCGCGACCATCGAACGGGCCGAACGCGCCAAGGCCGAGGCCGCGGCGCTCGATCCGAAGGCCGTGGAAGCGATTGAAGCCGCCGTGGCCAAGCTGGGCGACGAGGCCTTTGCCGCGCGCACCGAGGCCTTTGAGCAGCTGGCCAAATGGGCCGAGGCCGACGCGGGCAGGGCGACCAAGATCAAGGAAGTCCTGGAAGCGGTGCTCGCGCGCGCCGAAGACCCCGAACTGCGCACCAGCGGCAAGAAGCTGCTCGATATCGTCCGCAACGCGGGCGACGACGACCCGCCGCCGGCCGGGGCGGCTCCGGCCAAGCAGGGGCCCGGGCAGAACGAACAGATTTTCGAGAAATGACGGCGGGCGGGGCCCGGATGAGATCGGGCCGCCGCGCCGAGGGCAGGATTCATTCCCTGCTGGACAGGTCGCGTGACTTTTCTTATATCTTGCGGTGCTACACCTTGTAGTCCCTGCGAGACCGAGAACCCGCGATGTCCGACATCGACCCGAACGAACCGCCCGGCCCGGAAGTGATGCCCAAGGGCGAAAGCGAGCCCGGCGCGTTGCTGGCGCCTTCGGTGCCGAGCGTGGTGGCGACGCCGGGCGCGGGCGATGCCGAAAAGCCCCCGACGGTGCCCCCGGTCGCGCTCGCGGACTTGGGCGGATCGGCCGCGGCGCAGCGCCAGGTGGTCGTGCGCGCGCAGAACGTCAAAAAGATCTACCGCAAAGGCCAGGAAGAAGTGCACGCGCTGCGCGGCGTGGACATCGAAATCTTCTCCGGCGAATACCTGTCCATCATGGGCCCGTCGGGCTCGGGCAAATCGACCTTCTTCAACATGATCGGCGGGCTGGACAAGCCGTCCTCGGGCAAGGTCTTTATCGACGAAGTGGACATCGCGGCGCTGGACGCCTACGAACTGGCGTGGCTGCGCTGCCGCAAGATCGGCTACATCTTCCAGTCGTTCAACATCATCCCGGTGATGACGGCGCTCGAGAACGTGACGCTGCCGATGGTCTTTGCCGGCATGAGCGGCGACCAGGCGCGCGACAACGGCGTCGAACTGCTCAAGCTCGTCGGCCTGGGCGAACGCGTGAACCACAAGCCCTACGAACTCTCCGGCGGCCAGCAGCAGCGCGTCGCGATCGCGCGTTCGATGGCCAACAGCCCGGCGATCATCCTCGCGGACGAACCGACCGGCAACCTGGACCTGAAGACCGGCGCCGAGATCATCGACCTGCTCACGCGCCTGAAGGAAGAGCGCGGAGTGACGATCATCTCCGCGACCCACGACCACAAGATGCTCAAGAAGTCCGACCGCATCGTCTGGATTCGCGACGGGCGCATCGACAAGATCGAACTGCGCGAGAACCTCGACATCGTCGAAGGCACCATCGGCGGGGAAGGATAGAGACCAGCGTGAGCGAGACCCAGGCCACCGCGCCCGCTCGGACGCGTAAGAAGTCGAACGACGTCGTCGTGAAGTCCGTCGGCGTGAAAAAGATCTACCGCATGGGCGACGAGGAAGTGCACGCGCTGCGCGGCGTCGATCTGGAAATCTACAAGGGCGAGTACCTCTCGATCATGGGCCCGTCGGGCTCGGGCAAGAGCACGCTCTTCAACATGGTCGGCGGGCTGGACAAGCCGTCCGAAGGCAAGGTCTTCATCAGCGGCAACGACGTCTCGGAACTCGACAGCCAGCAGCTCGCCTGGCTGCGCTGCCACAAGATCGGCTACATCTTCCAGACCTACAACATTCTCGAGGTGATGTCGGCGCTCGAAAACGTGATGCTGCCGATGATCTTCGCGGGGGTGAAGACCAGGGAAGCCGAAGACCAGGCGATGGAAAAGCTCAAGCTCGTCGGCCTGGACCACCGCGCCCACCACCGCCCCGCGGAACTCTCCGGCGGGCAGCAGCAGCGCGTGGCCATCGCGCGCGCGCTGGCCAACAATCCCGACATCATCCTCGCCGACGAACCCACCGCGAACCTCGACACCAAGACCGGCGCCGAGATCATCGACCTGATGGAAAAATTGAAGTTCGAGAGCGACGTCACCGTCATCTCCGCGACCCACGACCATAAGATGCTCAAGAAGTCCGACCGCATCGTCTGGATCCGCGACGGGCGCATCGACCGCATCGAACTGGCCGAAAATCTGAACATCCAGGAAGGCAGCATCGGCGCGGAAGCGCACTAAGCCCGCCGCCGCCCGTCCCGGGCCCCGGCGCCGAGGCCTTCTCCGGTTATGAACCTCCGTCTGGCCCTGATCCTCGCGCTGCTCGCCGGTTCCGCCGGCTGCGCGTGGCTGGCCATCGACCTGGACCGCCGCCTGGCCGAAGCCGGCGCCGTCGCGCCCGACGACCCCGCCGCCGACGGCGCCAAGGCCCTCCTGCGCATCGGCACCCCGTACCTCTCGGTGCTCGGCGGCGTCGCGGTGCTGAACCTCGCGGCGCTCTTCCTGCTCGCGTTTTCCTACCGCGAGGAACGCGACCACGCGCTCCTGCGCGCGGGGCACCACGGGCTGGCGCGCTCGACGCGCGTGCTCCCCAAGCCGCCCGTGCCCGAAAAACCCGCGGCCGCCGAAGCCCCGGGCACGTGGGCCGGGGGCAGCGTCGTGCCGTGGAAGCCCGAATACTACGCGGCCTTCCGCGACCTCTGGAACCGCGCCTGCACGGCCATCGCGCACGCCTCGCCCAAGGAAGACGCGCAGTTCGAAAAGTTCCTGCGTTCGCCGGAATTCGACGCCGAATCGAGCGCCGTGGCGCTGAACGCGGACGGGTCGCTGGCCGGCGTGGTGCTGGCGATGCGCCAGCCGGCCTTCGAAGACGACGGCTACTGGTGGCTGGAAACTCCCGCGGTGGTCGCCGCGCTGATCGTGGATCCCGCGCGCCGCCGCAAGGGCGCGGGCCGCGCGATGATGCAGTGGGTGGAAGCCGCCGCGCGCCGCCGCCAGCGCCCGCGCATCTTCGTCGGAGGCGTGGAGAACTTTCCGCACCTGGTCCCGGGCGTGCCCGAAGGCGACCACACGCAGCGCGTCTTCTTCAGCGCCATGGGCTACACCGAAGTGCGCCGCACCTGCCACATGGAAGCCGAGTACGCCGGGTACGCGCCGCCGCAGGAACTGGTGGAACGCGAAGAGAAGCTGCGCCAGAAGGGCTTCAGCTTCGCCGCCGCGCGCAAGGAAGACATCCCGGCCTTCCAGGCGTTCCTCGACGTCGCGCGCATCGACCGGCCGCAGCGCAGGCTCGAAAAGTTCACCGCCGAACCCGAGCGCTTCTTCCTCGCCTGGCACGAAGGGCGCATCGTCGGCTTCATCCACGTCACCGCGATGGACGAGAACGGCCGCTCGGGCATCCACCTGATCTACTTCCTCAAGGAATTCCGCGGCGCCGGGCTGGGCAGCGTGCTGCTGATCAAGGCCCACGAACTCTGGCGGGTGATGGGCGCGGTCGGCGGCACGATCTGGACGTACCCCGAGGCCGCCGTACGCTTTTATCCGCGCGCGGGCTTCCGCACCGTCCAGGAATGGATCTGCTACGGCAAGGACCTGGATCACGCGTGGACCGACCCGGCGTTCGTGAATCGCTGGCGGTAGCCGGCGCGGAAGCGGAAGGGAGTCGCTCGAACCAATGTCCGACGCGCCCGTGCCCACCGTCACTTCGTCCGAGATCGCCGCGGCGCTGCGCGGCCTGGGGATCGAGCCCGGCGGGCTGGCGCAGTTCCACAGCAGCTTAAAGAGCTTCGGGCGGGTGGAGGGCGGGGCGGAGGCGGTGGTCGAGGCCTGCCTGGAAGCGCTCGGGCCCGGCGGCACGGTGATGATGCCGAGCTTCAACCACGGGCAGCGCGAAGCCTTCGACAGCGACCGCTGCATCTTCGACGTCCGCAAGACGCGCTCGGTCAACGGCGCGATCACCGAGGCCTTCCGCAACCGCGCGGGGGTGAAGCGCAGCATCCATCCCTCGCACCCGTACGTGGCCCACGGGCCGCTGGCCGAATGGCTGACCCGCGACCACCTGTACCTGGATTGCTTCGACGCGCGCTCGCCGCTCGGGAAGCTTTGCGCGCTCAACGGCTGGATCGTGATGCTGGGCTGCGGCATGACCGCCTGCACGGCCGTCCACGTCGCGCAGACGATCTACGGCGTGCCGTGCATCGGGCAGCGCCAGAACCCCTGGCCCGTGCGCCTGCAGCCGGCCAACGACCTGATCACCGCGTACACGGTGACGTGGCGCGACGGGAAGTGCCCCTTCGAGTTCCAGAAGCTGGAAGACCTGCTGGTGGCCCGCGGCCAGATGCGCGAGACCCGCGTCGGCCATGCGCGCATCCAGGCCTTTCGGGGCGCCGACTGCATCGCCGCCGGCATGGAACTCTGCCTGTCCCATTGTCCGACCTGCCCGGTGCGGCCGCAGAAGCTGCCGAACGGCTAAAACGTAATGCGTAAGAACGTAAAACGTGAAAGACGTAAAACGTAAGGACGGCATTACCGCGAAGGTTGGGTGCGCCTCCCGTGCCTCCTGGCCGTTTTTACGTTTTACGCTTTTACGTTTTACGCCTTGGGTTAGTGCCGATCGTCCAACGCCCTCCGGCCACGAAAGGCGCAAAGCCCCGAAAATTTTCGCCCTTTGCCTGTTGACTTGTCATGACAAGTAGACAACATGACGAGTATGGGACTCGACGCCAACAGCCCGGTGCCGCTCTACCACCAGCTCGGGGAACTCCTCCGCCGCCAGATGGAGGCCGAACGCTGGCCCGCCGGACGGAAGCTCCCCAGCGAACACGAACTCTGCCGCGAACACGGCGTCACGCGGCCCACCGTGCGCCAGGCGCTCGACGGGCTGCTGCGCGAAGGCCTGGTCACCAAGCGCCGCGGGCTGGGGACGTTCGTCGCGCCGCCCAAGGCCCCGGTGGGGCTCTTCTCGCTCGCCGGCACGACCGAAGTCTTTACCCGCCAGCGCCTGCGCCTGAAGACCCGCGTCCTGAAGCTGGAACTCGCCGACCGCTGCCCCGTCTTCGAAGACCCGCTGCCGCGCCCGTGGGTGCGCATCGAACGCCTGCGCCAGATCAACGGCAAGCCCGCCCTGTACGAACGCACCTGGATTCTGGCCGAGGCCGCGCCGGGCCTGGAGCGCCTGAACCTGAACGACCGCTCGCTGTACGAGACCCTGCGCGACCGCTTCGGGCTCGAAGCCGAAGGCGGGATGCAGCGCTTCGGCGCGGTGGCGGCCGATCTCCGCGTCGCGCGCGTGCTGGGCGTCAAGACGGGCGCGCCGGTGCTGCGCATCGTCCGCAAGCTGGACCTGACGGGCCGCCGGGGCGCGCTGCGCGTGGAACTCTTCGCCGCCGACGGACCTTTCGTGCTCGAAGAACGCATCCCCGGGCGAGGCGACGACCGCGAGTTCGGCGCCGCGCCCTACCAGGAGGAAAGCGCATGAGCTTCAAAGCCCGCCTCAACCGCCTGCTGGCGCGCGATGGCAAGATGTTCGACGTGGCCATCGACCACGGGTTCTTCAACGAGGCCGCGTTCCTCGGCGGGATCGAGGACATGCGCAAGGCCGTGGAGACCGTCGTCGCCGCCGGGCCCGACGCGATCCAGCTCAGCGTCGGCCAGGCCGAAGTGCTCCAGGCCATCCCCGGCAAGCAGAAGCCCGCGCTGGTGCTGCGCACCGACGTGGCCAACTGCTACGGCGCGAATTACCCGCGGCACCTCTACAGCCGCCTGATCGCCGACTGCGTCGTCCAGGCCGTGCGCCTCGACGCCGCCTGCCTGTGCGTCAACCTGCTGCTGCTCCCGGACCAGCCCGAACTGCACGAACAGTGCGTCTCGAACATCTGCGAACTGAAGCCCCAGTGCGACAAGTACGGCATGCCGCTGATGGTCGAACCGCTGGTGATGAAGAAGCGCGAGGACGGCAAGGGCTACACCGTGGACGGGAGCCTGGACAAGATCACCGCGCTGGTGCGGCAGGGCAAGGAACTGGGCGCGGACCTGATCAAGTGCGACCCGTGCGACGACGTGAAGGATTACCACAAGGTCGTGCAGGCCGCGGGCTGCCGGGTGCTCCCGCGCGGCGGCGGCCGGGCCGAAGACCGCGAGATCCTTTCGCGCACGGTGGAACTGATGAAGCAGGGCGCGAGCGGCATCGTGTACGGGCGCAACGTGATCCAGCACCGCAACCCGCTGGGCATGACGAAGGCCTTCATGGCCATCGTGCACGAAGGCGCGGGCGTCGAGGACGCGCTGCGTATTCTGAACGGCTAGCGTCCACGAATTTTCACGAATGGGCACGAATCGAACGGCACGAACGGACAGTGGTCCACGAATTTTCACGAATGGGCACGAATCGGCAGGTGGGGCGAACGATGTCAGCGTTTGCGATATTCCGGCAGACCGTCGAGGAACTCCGGGCAGCAGCCTCGAAGCCAGTATACTTGTTCGCCCTTTTTGACGGTCCAAAGAATATTGTGCTGGGCACCCGCCCACAGCACGCCCACCACACTCAGTGCAATGCCGATTACAATGACGGGCAGTACTTTGAGGGCCAAACCAAGGACGCCAACCCCGATTCCGGCAAGAACAATGCCGACTCCGGCCATGGTGCGCCGGAGCCTGACCTTCTTTCCTTCCACGCTGAGTGGGACGTGAAGAATCGCACCTTTGTCTTCCAACATGGCGAACCAAACGGAAACCAACGCGGCCATGATGAGCGTCATGAGGCGGCTACCGTCCATGCGTACAGCTACGAATGTGTCGATCTCCGGGCTGTTGGTCAGCACGCAGCGTTGGGGCAGGCGCGAGGAACTGTGAACGATCAAATCCTTTCCCGACCGCCACGGGCCTTTCATGCGTTCCGCGCGCTCGGCTTCCTCCTTCAGCAGGTCCTCATTAAACAGATTCGCGATCTCGCCGGCGGGCACCCAGTCTTCTCCGCCGACGGGGCGGACCAAGTCCTTCGATTTGATCTTGTGGGCGGCGACAAATTCACGCAGTTGGACCGTGGGAACGGGGCCGAATATCTTGCCCGCTTTCTTATAGTGCCATTCGCCTTCGTCGGACATAGCTGTCTGTACCTGGTTTCAATTGTTCCCTGGTTTAACAAGGCCGAAGTGAAGTGCAACGGCACCTTGTTTCAAAATCGGTTGAAGCTTTTCGTGACCTTCGATTCGTGCCGATTCGTGTCGATTCGTGGATGAGGAATATGAAGACCATCAAATTTGGGATCATCGGATGCGGCCTGATGGGCCGGGAATTCGCCAGCGCGGCGGCGCGCTGGGGGCACCTGCTGGACCTCGACGTCCGCCCGGAACTCGTGGCCATCTGCGACAAGAACGCGGAACTCTTCGGCTGGTACCGCACGCACTTCCCGACGATCAAGCAGTTCACGGGTGAACACAAGGATTTGCTCGCCAATCCCGAGGTCGAAGCGATCTACTGCGCGGTCCCGCACAACCTCCACGCGGACCTGTACCGCGACATCGTCGCCGCCGGCAAGCACCTGCTGGGCGAGAAGCCCTTCGGCATCGACGCCGCGGCCAACGCGCGCATCCAGGAAGCGCTCCAGGCGAACCCGAAGGTCTTCGTGCGCTGCAGCTCGGAGTTCCCCTTCTTCCCGGCGGCGCAGAGGATCGTCAAGGCCGCCCGCGAAGGCCGCTTCGGCACGATGCTCGAAGTGAGCGCCGGGCTGCACCACAGTTCGGACATGGACCCGCACAAGCCGATCAACTGGAAGCGCATGGTGAAGTTCAACGGCGAGTACGGCTGCATGGGCGACCTGGGGATGCACGCGCTGCATATCCCGCTGCGCCTGGGCTGGAAGCCGAAGAACGTGCGCGCGATTCTTTCCAAGATCGTGAAGGAACGCCCCGACGGCAAGGGCGGCAAGGCGCCCTGCGAAACGTGGGACAACGCGACGCTGCTCTGCACGGCCGTGGACCCGCGCCAAAACGCCGAGTTCCCCATGACGATCTCGACCAAGCGCATCAGCCCCGGCGACACGAACACCTGGTTCATCAGCGTCAAAGGCACGAGCTGTTCGATGGAATTCAACAGCCGCTACCCCAAAACGCTGCGCACGCTGGAGTACGTTCCAGGCGGTGAACAGGCCTGGCGCGAGGAAGACCTGGGCTACCAGACGGCCTTCAAGAGCATCACCGGGCACATCTTCGAATTCGGGTTCAGCGACGCGATCCTGCAGATGTGGGCCGCGTTCTGCATGGAACTCGCGCACGGCCCCGACGGCGTGCCCTTCGGCTGCGTGAAGCCGGAGGAGACGGTGCTGCAGCACAAGCTGTTCACCGCGGCGTTGCAGTCGCACAAGGAAAACCAAGTGATTTCGATTGACGATTTAAAAGATTGACGATTGGCGCGATGTCGTTCGGGTCGTTTCAATAATCGTCAATCGTCAATCGTCAATTTGAAATCGTCAATCCAACTACGGGAGGGTGGGTGAGATGGCGGAGATTAAGTGCGGCAAGGCAGTCTTTCGGTTCTCGGTTGGGCCGTGGAACCTGCATCCGGGGGCCGATCCGTTCGGGCCGCCGGTGCGGCATGAGTTCGAGTTCCTCGACAAGCTGAAGATGTTCAAGGCGATCGGCTTCGACGCGATCCAGTTCCACGACGACGACGTCTGCCCCGCGGAGCTTTCCGTGGTGGCCACGGCGCAGGCCGTGAAGGAGATGAAGAAACTCCTGAAGGACCACGGGCTGGAAGCGGAGTTCGTCGCGCCGCGCCTTTGGGAACACCCCAACACCATCGACGGCGGCTGGACGAGCAACAACGCCAAGGAGCGCGCCTACGCGCTCGACCGCAGCAAGCGCGCCATCGACATTGCGAACCAGCTCGGCACCAAACGCATCGTACTTTGGCCCGCGCGCGAAGGCACCTACATTCGCGAGTCGAAGGACCCCTTCCTGAGCTACAAGCGCTACGAGGACTACCTCAACGTGCTGCTCAGCTACGACAAGAAGATCGTCATCCTCGGCGAGATGAAGCCCAACGAACCGACCGACGCCGCGTACCTGCCGACGCCGGGGCACTTCCTGGCCATGGCCGCGCGCACCAAGGACCCCGCGCGCGTGGGCGTGCTCATCGAATCCGCGCATTCGATGCTGCTGGGCGTCGATCCCAGCGACGACATGGCCTTCTCGATGGCCTGCGGCAAGCTGTGGGGCGTGCACCTGAACGACCAGGACGGGCTGAAGTACGACCAGGACAAGTCCTTCGGCGCCGTGAACATCCGCCGCGCCTTCAACCAGGTGTGGGTGCTCGCGCGCGGCGGGTTTGGGCGCAAGGGCGAATGGGTCGGCCTGGACGTGAAGGCCATGCGCACGCAGAAGCAGGAATCGAGCATGAAGCATCTCTCGAACAGCCTGCAGTTCTTCAAGGACCTGGTGGGCGCCGTAAAGCGGGTCAACGAGAAGACCGTGGAAGGCTTCCGGCAGGAGCGCGACTACGAAGGCCTGGAGGCGTACATCGTCCGGCTTTTGATGGGAAGGTGAAATTTGCCACAGGGGAAACAGGTGGCGGCGCGATAAATCACACGTTGCGCACCATTTGATCGCACCTTGCGCAGTCGCGCCGCGTCCATCATATAACATGAATTAAAATAGCACCTTGGGAGATCGAATCCCAAGGTGCAATTCTTTTCACAACTATTGACTTTCAACGCGATCTACGTTAAATATTCATGGTGCAGTGCCCATCTATTGGGCCGTTCTTTGGCATCTGGAAGCCCAAGCTCAACTCCTGTAGCGGCTGTAACTTCAAGAGAACCAATCTCTTCGCGGATACTCCCGAGACATGAGCTTCTTCGATGAAGCGCCGTGCGGCTCGTCTTGGGTGCGCGGGGTGGCGGATTGGTGGTCTTTCGTTTGCTGTAACACTTTGTCAGGCGTCTTACTTAGAGACGCCACTTGAGCCCCCGGATCGGGGAGGAAAAACATGGCCGGTAACGACCTCTTCAACCTCATCGCGAAGAAGCAGGACACCGACAACTACCGCCAGCTCCACTGGGAGGGCAGCTTCGAGGAATACCTCGAGTTGGTGGTCAAGGATCCGCGCGTAACGCGCAATGCGTACCAGCGCCTCTTCGACATGGTGATGTCGTACGGCACCGAAGAGTACACCCAGCACCGCGAAAAGATCACGCGCTACAAATTCTTCACCGACCCGATCTCGAACGGGCGCGACGGCGTCTTCGGGCTCGACAAGCCCCTGATGCGTCTGGTGAACATCATCAAGGCCGCCGCGATGGGCTACGGCGCCGAACGGCGCGTGCTGCTGCTGCACGGGCCCGTCGGCAGCGCCAAGTCCACCATCGCGCGCCTGCTGAAGAAGGGCCTGGAAGTCTACTCGCGCAGCGAGCAGGGCCGGCTCTACACCTTCTCCTGGAACATGCCCGACCTGCACGGCGAAGACGCGGTGCAGCCCTGCCCGATGCACGAAGACCCGCTCCGTCTGGTGCCCTCGCAACTGCGCTCGTCGGTGGCGGACGAGATCAACCAGCGCACGAAGAGCGACTTCAAGGTCGGCATCGACGGCGACCTGTGCCCCTTCTGCCGCTACACGTTCCGCAGCATGATGGACAAGTACAGCGGCGACTGGACGCAGGTGATGAAGCACATCCGCGTGCGCCGCATGGTCCTGTCCGAAAAAGACCGCATCGGCATCGGCACGTTCCAGCCCAAGGACGAAAAGAACCAGGACAGCACCGAACTGACCGGCGACATCAACTACCGCAAGATCGCCGAGTACGGCAGCGACAGCGATCCGCGCGCGTTCAACTTCGACGGCGAATTCAACGTCGCCAACCGCGGCATCATCGAGTTCATCGAAGTGCTGAAGCTGGACGTGGCGTTCCTGTACGACCTGCTGGGCGCCTCGCAGGAACACAAGATCAAGCCGAAGAAGTTCGCGCAGACGGACATCGACGAAGTGATCATCGGGCACACCAACGAGCCCGAATACCGCAAGCTCCAGTCGAACGAGCTGATGGAAGCCTTCCGCGACCGCACGGTCAAGATCGACATCCCGTACAACGTGCGCCTGACGGACGAGATCAACATATACTCGCGCGACTTCAACAAGGAAAAGGTCAAGAAGCACATCGCGCCGCATACCATCGAGATGGCCGCGATGTGGGCGGTGCTCACGCGCCTGGAAGCGCCCAAGAAGAGCGACCTCTCCACGCTCCAGAAGCTGAAGCTGTACAACGGCAAGACGCTGCCGGGCTACACCGAGGACCACATCATCGAACTGAAGACCGAGGCGCCGCGCGAAGGCATGAACGGCATCTCGCCGCGCTACATCCAGGACAAGCTCAGCAACGCCCTGGTGGCGCTGCAGGACGTGAACTGCGTCAACCCCTTCATGGTGATGAACGAACTCGAGAGCGGCCTGCAGCACCATTCGCTGATCAGCAACGAGGACCACCGCAAGCAGTACAAGGAACTGCTCGCGACGATCAAGGAAGAGTACGAGGAAATCGTCAAGAACGAGGTCCAGCGGGCCATCAGCGCGGACGAAGAGGCCATCGCCAAGCTCTGCCAGAACTACATCGACAACATCAAGGCCTATACGCAGAAGGAAAAGGTCCGCAACAAGTACACCGGGCAGATCGAACCGCCCGACGAACGCCTGATGCGCTCCATCGAGGAGAAGATCGAGATTCCCGAGTCGCGCAAGGACGACTTCCGCCGCGAGATCATGAACTACATCGGCGCGCTGGCCATCGACGGCCGGCAGTTCGATTTCCGCATGAACGAACGCCTGCATCGCGCGTTGGAATTGAAGCTGTTCGAGGACCAGAAGGACAGCATCAAGCTCAGCACGCTGGTCAGCAGCGTGGTGGACCGCGAGACGCAGGAGAAGATCGACATCGTCAAGAGCCGCCTGATCCGCAACATGGGCTACTGCGAGACCTGCGCGAGCGACGTGCTGAACTTCGTGGCGAGCATCTTCGCGCGCGGCGACACCAAGGGCGGCGGGCGGCACAAGTAGTCCCCGCAAGGAACACGAAGAGGCGCTGTACACATGACATAAAGGGGTGATGGGCGCGGTCGGAGGGGGAAGGGCTTATGGAAGAGACGCCGAAAACGACGCCGCGCCGCCCCGAAGGGCCGCCCCCGGCTCCGTGGTACCTCCGCATGTGGGCCACGATGCAGCGCGGCGGTTCCGCCGGCTGGTTTCTTTCCACGATGCTCCAGGCCGCGCTGACGTGGGGCTTCATCGGGCTCGCGCGGCTGAGCGAAGGCTGGCCGTGGGAGCGCCAGGCGAAGCTGCTGGTGATCGTGGCCATCGTCGCGACGTGGGGCATGGCCCTGCGGGCGATCCGCGCGCGCCTGCTCGAACTGGTGCGCTCCTGGCACAAGAACCTGGTGATGAAGGCCGGCGGCACGCGCCTGAAGGCCCTTCCGCGGACGCTGCTGGAAAACCACGAGAAGTTCGTCAAAGGTTCGATGCTGCGGCTGCGCATCATCGCCGCGGGCATCACGATGCCGTTCTTCGTGCTGCCGCTCTTCACCGCGGCGCTCTGCCTCGCGCTGACGTGCACCCGGCACACGTTCGACTTCGTCGAGATGGCGTGCTTGAGTTCCGTGATGGCGGCCGTGGTCGCGATCTATTTCCGCTGGTCGATCCTGGCGAGCCCCGCGCCCGCGGCGGTCCGCCCGGCCGTCCGGCGGCCGCGCGCGCGCCGGGAACGCTTTGAGGCCTGAACAGGGGCGGGAAGGATAGCGCAGGAACGAACATGGCCACCGATCCGCTTTCGTTTACCGAGCACATTTCCAAGATCGAGCGCGATCATTCGCGCTTCCGCCAGATCGTGCGCGGCAAGATCAAGAAAGAGCTGCGCAAGTACATGTCCAACGGGGAACTGATCGGCAAGAAGGGCAAGGACCTCGTCTCGATCCCGCTTCCGCAGATCGACATCCCGCATTTCCGCTTCGGCAAGAACCAGGGCGGCGTCGGCTCGGGCGAAGGCGACCCCGGCGATCCGATTCCCGGCCAGCCGCAGCCCGGCGACGGCACGGGCGAAGCCGGCGACCAGCCCGGCGAGCACGTCCTGGAAGTAGACCTGACGCTCGACGAACTGGCCAAGATCCTGGGCGAAGAACTGGAACTTCCCAACATCCAGCCGCGCGGGCAGCGCACGGTCGTCGCGGAAAAAGAACGCTACAACTCGATCCGCCGGCAGGGCCCGGAGACGCTGCGGCACTTCAAGCGCACGTTCGTCCGCGCGCTGCAGCGCCAGATCGCCCTCGGCATCTACGACCCGAAGAAGCCGCGCATCATCCCGATCAAGGAAGACAAGCGCTTCAAGAGCTGGCAGGTGACGTTCGTCCCCGAATCGAACGCCGTCATCTTCTACATGATGGACGTCTCGGGCTCGATGGGCGACGAACAGAAGGAACTCGTCCGCACCACCGCGTTCTGGATCGACACGTGGCTGCGCAGCCAGTACCGCACGATCGAGAGCCGCTACATCACCCACGACGCCGCGGCGCGCGAGGTGGACCAGGAGACCTTCTATCGCACGCGCGAGAGCGGCGGCACGGCCATCAGCACCGCGTACAAGCTCTGCGCCGACCTGATCGACAAGAGCTACTCGCCGCAGGAATGGAACATCTACACCTTCCACTTCTCCGACGGCGACAACCTGCTCAGCGACAACGAGCAGTGCTTCAAGATTCTCAAAGAGGACATGCTCCCCAAGGTGAACCTCTTCTGCTACGGCCAGGTGCGCAGCCTGTACGGTTCGGGCGAATTCAAGCGCAAGCTGGACGACGCGATGGACGCCGAGAACCTGATCACCGCCGACATCAAGAACAAGGAAGAGATTTACGACGCGATCAAGGTGTTCCTTGGTAAGGGGAAATGAAGCCAAATGCCTTCACGATGGTGTTGAAGTTGGCCAAGGTTTTGATTCTTGCTTGGCCTGGAGTTGTTTGGCTCGTTCGGTCGAAATGGTTGCATGAGTTGAATGGTTGGCAGACGGCCCTTTTTGTATGTGGAATACTGATGTGGGTTGCTGCAGTGGGATTGGGATTTTGGGGGCTCTTGCTGCTGATCGATCGTGGTGGGTTCTGGAGCCTTTTGCTGGGATTCATGGGATTGTTCCTAATCATTTTTTTACCTTTCCCATGGGTGGCGAACCGCTTGACGAGTCGTGGAAGGATTGAAGCAGAGACGGATGAGTTGCAGCAGCAATAGTAGCCTAATGATCATACGGGATCGCACATGAACCTGACGCCTGAACTCGACGACCTGAAGGAAGAGATCAAGGCCTACGCGATGGATTGCGGCCTCGATTTCTTCGACGTCGTCTTCGAACTCTGCACCCACGACCAGATCAACCAGATCGCGGCGCTGGGCGGCTTTCCCACGCGCTACCCGCATTGGCGCTTCGGGATGGAGTACGAGAAACTCAGCAAGAGTTACACCTACGGCCTCTCGAAGATTTACGAGATGGTCATCAACAACGATCCCTGCTACGCGTACCTGATGGTCAGCAACCCGCTCGTCGATCAGAAGCTGGTGATGGCCCACGTCTACGCGCATTCCGATTTCTTCAAGAGCAACCTGTACTTCGCGCACACCAGCCGCAAGGCCATCGACGAGATGGCCAACCACGGCGCGCGCGTGCGCGGCCACGCCGAACGCTACGGCCACGAGAAGGTCGAAGAGTTCCTCGACTGCTGCCTCTCGATCGACAACCTGATCGACGTCCACTCCACGGGCATCCGCCGCCACGCCGAGGCCCGCGGGCGCACGCGCTTTCTGGAAGAGCCCGAAGACGACGCCATGAAGGTCGAGCGCATCCGCGCGAAGGACTACATGGAATCGTTCGTGAATCCGAAGGAATTTCTGGCGCAGAAGCGCAAGGAACTGGAAGACGAACAGAAGAAGAAGAAGCGCATCCCCGAGGAACCCGAGCGCGACGTGTTGCAGTTCCTGCTCGAATACGCCCCGCTGGCGCGCTGGCAGCACGACGTCCTCTCGATCGTGCGCGAAGAGGCGTATTACTTCGCGCCGCAGTGGATGACCAAGATCATGAACGAAGGCTGGGCCACGTACTGGCATTCGACGATGATGACCCAGCAGCTCTGCACCGACGGCGAGATCGTGGACTTTGCCGACCACCACAGCGGCACGGTCGCGCAGCCGCCGGGGCAGATCAATCCGTACAAGGTCGGCGTGGAACTCTTCCGCGACATCGAGGACCGCTGGAACCGCGGGCGCCACGGCAGCGCGTTCGACCGCTGCGAGGACTACGAGCAGCGCCAGGCGTGGGACACCAAGGCGATGAACGGGCGCGAGAAAATCTTCGAGGTCCGCCGGTTCCACAACGACGTGACCTTTATCGACACGTTCCTCACGCCGGATTTCTGCGACGAGCACAAGCTGTACAACTACAAGTACAATCCCAAGTCGGGCATGTACGAGATCGTCAGCCGCGACTTCAACCTCATCAAGCGCCAGCTCCTGGCCAGCCTGACCAACGGCGGGCAGCCCTTCATCTACGTCACCGACGGCAACTTCGGGAACCGCGGCGAACTGTACCTGAAGCACCGCTACGAGGGCGTGGAACTGAAGCTCGACTACGCGCGCGACACCGTCCGAAACATCCAGAAGATCTGGGGCCGCCCCGTGCACCTGGAAACGGTGCTCGGCGGGAAGGGCCGCATGATCACCTACGACGGGGGCGAGCACAAGGAAAGCGAAGTCTCGCTGGAAGTCGAACAGGTCGCCTGACCGTTCGAGCCTTGCATCATTCTCAAAATTCGTGTTCTATCGTTGGAATGCGGGGGAGCTCGCTGTTTGAATGGTATTTGATCGGAGGGAAGGGCATGACTCAGGACGAACTTCGCGAGAAAATGAAGGCCTACCGCTTCTACCACATCATGCCGGTGGCCGAGGGCTTGATGACGCCGGGCAATCCGACGCATGTGGCAAGCCAGCAGCCGGTCCTGAAGATGCTCGAGACGATCGATTTTTCCGGCAAGCGGGTGCTGGACATCGGCTGCAGGGACGGCCTGTACAGCTTCACGGCCGAACGGCGCGGCGCGGCGGAGGTGATCGGGATCGACAACTGCCTTTCTCAGGGCGCGGTCGAGTTTCTGATTCCGCACTTCAAGTCATCGGTGAAGATGTACGAACGCAACTTGTTGGACCTGAAGCCCGAGGACTACGGACGCTTCGACGTCATCATCTTCGCGGGCGTGCTCTACCATCTTCGTTATCCGATGTGGAGCCTGAACCTGATTCGCAACCTCTGCAACCCCGGCGCGCTGGTCGTGATCGAAACGGCCATCATGTATGGTTTCCCCAAATTCGCGATGCTGTACTGCCCTCTCGCCTCCGAAGGACCGTACGGCCAGAGCAGTCCGACCTTTTTTAACAAGAAGGGACTGCTCGATACCTTGAAATCCGTGGGCTTTCAGGTCCATTCCTATGCGACGCTGCATCCGGATGCGGTGGCCACGCATGCGAACGGCAACGAGCCCGTAGTGGACCGTGCGATCCTGCTCTGCCAGCCCGACGAGGCGGCCGAAAACGACCAGTTGTACGCATACTTCAACCGCACCCATAGTACCTATAAGCTCAAGCCGTAACCGGCCGGAAAAGCCGCTGGCGTGCGGACTGCGGAAGAGTAAGGTGTCCGTAACGGAGGTTCCGCCATGAACAGACTGCTCTGCATCGCCGCGCTCTGTGCCGCCGCGCCCTGCTGCTTCGCCGAAAGCGCGCCCGCCAAGAACGCCGAACATGAACGCGTCGTCGCCGCCGCGATCAAGGCCATGGCCTACGAGTCGGGCGTGCCCGCGTCCGCCGTGGCCCGCGCCGACGCCGACAAGGACGGCGTGCGCACCACGACGCTCAGCGCGCCGTATTCCACCTGGAACCGCCTGGCCGCGAAGTCGGAAGTGCGCGTCCGCAGCACCGCCGGCGGCAAGCCGGAGATTCGCAGCAAGGTGACGACCGGGAATCTGGTCTGGACGCGCCACAAGGATTTCGACGAACGCCTGGACGCGCGCATCGAACGCTGCCTGTCCAACGCGCCGCTGGCCGATACCCGGCCGACCTCGCTGCCTCCCGAACCGATCCCGGCGCCCAAGGCGACCGAGCCGCCGTCGTCCAAGATCGAGAAGAAGAAGTAATCCAGCCGGCGCTTTGCGGTCTCCAGGCCGGCGCCGCGCCGCGGGGAGCACGCGCATGCGCATCGAGACCGTCGAACTTCGCGGTCACATCATCGACAACCTGACGCTGCCGAAGATTCTGGATCAGATCCAGGCCTTCGGCGGCGACTATCGCATCGAAGACCTGCGCGTCGGGCATTCCAGCCGCGATCCCAGCAGCGCGCGCATCCGCATCGAAGCCCCCGACGCCGAGACGCTGGAAGACATCCTCGAGCAGGTGACGCGCTCGGGCGCGATGATCTCGCGGCAGCCCGAAGTCGAACTGCGCCCCGCGCCGCGCGACGGCGTGCTTCCCGACGATTTCTACGCCACGACCAACCTGCCCAGCGAAATCTACTACCACGGCCGCTGGCTCGCGGTCTCGCACACCGAGATGGACTGCGCGCTCGTCGTGGACCGCCGCAAGATGCGCGCGCGCTGCCTGCGCATGCACCGCGTCCGCAAGGGCGACCTCGTCGCCGTCGGGCACGAAGGCATTCGCGTGCAGCCGGTGGACAAGGCCGGCGACCGCCAGGCGTTTGAATTCATGAGCAGCCAGGTCTCGAGCGAGAAGCCGAAACTGCTGGTGATCCGCCAGATCGCGCGCTGGATTCGCGAGGCCCACGACGACGGGCGCAAGGTTCTCTTCGTCGGCGGTCCGGCGATCATCCACACCGGCGCGGGGCCCTACTTCGAGGCGCTCGTGCACGCGGGCTTCGTGGACGTGCTCTTCGCCGGCAACGCGCTGGCCGCGCACGACATCGAATCGGACATGTTCGGCACCAGCCTGGGGGTCAGCCTGAGCAGCGGGCGCCCGGTCGAGCACGGGCACGAGCACCATCTGCGCGCGATCAACCGCGTCCGCGCCGCGGGGTCGATCGCGAAGGCCGTTCGCGCGGGGCTGATCAAGCGCGGCGTGATGCACGCCTGCATCCGCAGGAAAGTTCCGTACGTGCTGACGGGTTCCATCCGCGACGACGGCCCGCTGCCCGATGTCGTCACCGACATGCCCACGGGGCAGGACGCGATGCGCGCGCACATTCCGTCGCTGGGCGTGGCGGTGATGGTGGGTACGACGCTGCTCTCGATCGCGGTCGGGAATATGCTGCCCGCGACGGTGAAGACCGTCTGCGTGGACATCAACCCCGCCGTCGTGACCAAGCTCTCCGACCGCGGAACCTTCCACGCCCTCGGCCTCGTCACCGACGCCGAACTCTTTCTGCGCCAGCTCGCCCGCGAACTCGGCGTGGACGCCGAGCCGTCGCGCCCGAAAAAGGAAAAGTAATTCGGCTGCGGCCGCCGCGGCTGCACACCAATAGAAAAGGGGAGGGCGCCCGAGGCGTCCTCCCCTTTTGCTTAGTTGGTATGTTCGGACTATTCAGCGCGTAAGCAGCCGGTCGCTTCGGCGCCTCAGGCCTTTTTCTCGAACCACTTCGCCCACGTGGGACCCGACTGCTCGGGCTGCGCGGAGGCCTGCTTGACGGCCGGCTGCGGAGGCGGCGTCTTGGTGACGGCCGGAGGCGCGGGCGGCTTGGGCGCTTCGCGCGCGGCGG
>JAHCJK010000073.1 GCA_026184295.1 Planctomycetota bacterium | reverse complement strand
ATTGTCCCACGTGCAAGCGGCGCAACTTCGAGTTCCTGGAAGGGCAGGGGGCCAGCACCACTTCGGGCCTGTGCGGGCGCAACGCGGTGCAGATCAACCCGCGCAACGGCTCCAAGCTCGACCTTTCCGGCATGGCGAAGACCCTCGGCGGGACCTCCGGCGTGACCAACATCACGGTCAACAAGTTCCTGCTGAAGTTCAACGCGCCCGGCGGCGACAAGCCCGAGGAAGGCCTCGAGATCACCGTCTTCCCCGATGCGCGCGCGATCGTGAAGGGCACCAAGCAGGTGCCGGTGGCGCGCACGGCCTACGCCAAGTACGTCGGCGCCTAACGAGCGAGGAACGGCCATGCCGGGCGAACTTCCCTTCCGCGAGATTCCCGAAGCGCCCGCGCAGGTGACCGGCGCGGCGGTGCTGGCGCGGATGGTCGAAGGCCTGGCCTTCCGCTACCGCTGGGCGACGGAAGACCTGCGCGAGAGCGACGCGGCGTTCAAGCCCTGCGAGAGTTCGATGTCGCTGCTGGAACTGCAGAAGCACATCTACGGGCTGGTCGCGTTCTCGGCCGTCAGCCTGGACCTGGGCCTGCCGGAAGGCCGGCCGGCGCCGGACGGCATCGAATCGTTCCGCCTCGAGACGCTCGAGCAGTTGCAGGCCATGGCCGAAGGGTTGCGCAGGATGTCCGACGTGGATCTGGCCGCGAAGAAGGCGCGCGATCTGCCGTTCTGGCACCTGATCAACGGGCCCATCGCCGACGCGCTGACGCACGTGGGCCAGCTCAACGCGTGGCGGCGCATCCACGGGAATCCGTGGCCGGGTGCCAACGTATTTCTGGGCAAGCCGCCCAAGCCGAAGCCGTAACGCCGTTCGCAGCCGTTCCGTTTCGCACGCACAAAACGAGGTCGCCATGATCTACTTCGACAATGCCGCCACCAGCTACCCCAAGCCGCCGGAAGTCTTCGAGGCGATGACGAAATTCATGCTGGAGCACGGCGGGAATCCCGGCCGCAGCGGGCACCGCCTGGCCACCAGCGCCGAAGCGATGATCGTGGAAGCGCGCAACGCGGTCAGCAAATTCTTCGGGCTGAAAGACCCGAGCCGCTGCGTCTTCACCATGAACTGCACCGACGGGCTGAACATCGTCATCAAGGGCGTGCTGAAGCCCGGCGACCACGCGATCACCTCGGTGCTGGAACACAACAGCATCAACCGCCCGCTGCAGAAGGCCGCCGACGACGGCACGATCGCGCTCACCCGCGTGGGCATGAACCCGAAAGGCGCGTGGAACGTCGAGGACGTGCTGGCGGCCGTGACGCCCAAGACCCGGCTCGTGGCCCTCACGCATTGCTCGAACGTGCTCGGCGTCGTCTGCCCCGTGGAAGAACTGGCGTTCAAGCTGCGCGAAAAGCACCCGCACGTCCGCCTGCTGGTGGACGCCGCGCAGACCGCGGGCCTGGTGCCGCTCGACATGGACCTGGCCGGCATCGATTTCCTCGCCTTCCCGGGCCACAAGGCGCTCTTTGCGCCCACGGGCACCGGCGCGCTGCTGATTCATCCGCGCATCGACGCGAAGGAACTCCACGCCTGGCGCGAAGGCGGCACCGGCGGCGACAGCGCCTCGCCGCACCAGCCGGTGGAATTCCCGCACTTCCTCGAAGGCGGCACGCCGAACACGATGGGCATCGCGGGGATGCTGGCGGGCATCCGCTTCCTGCAGCGCGAAGGCGGCGGCCTGGGCCGCGAAAGACTCATCCTCAACCGCCTCATCGAAGGGCTGCGCGGCGACGAGCGCTTCAAGATCTACGGCTCGCCGGTTGCCGGAGACCGCTCGGGCGTGCTCTCGTTCACCATCAAGGACCGCGACAACGCCGAGGTGGCCACGATTCTCGACCAGGCCTTCGAAATCTGCGTGCGTCCGGGCCTGCACTGCGCGCCGTACACCCACCAGGCGCTTGGAACCTTCCCGACGGGGACGATCCGGCTCTCACCCGGGTACTTCAATACCGAGGCGGAAGCCGACCGCGTGCTGGAAGCCTTGAAGGAAATTGCATCCTGAGCCGGTTCGTGGGAAAAGCGTAGGGCGAGCAAACGCCTGAGATCCCATGAGCCTCCCGCAGCCGGACTACTACGCGCAGTTCCCCGATCAGCCCGGCCACGAACCGCGGAAGCCCGGACCGTCGTGGCTGAAGATCTTCGTGGTCGGCTGCCTGGGGCTGAGCGCCCTCACGCTGGTGATCGTGGTGCTCGGCTTCGTGCTCGGCTGGTCGGCCCTGGTGAAGTTCGGCATTCGCGACGACCTTTCCAACTACCAGACCACGATCTTGAGCTGCGACCTGGACCCGGATGTCTCGCGCGCGCTGATTCATCGCATGGACGCAATCCGCGAGGCCGTCGACGGGCACAATTTGGGTTTCATGGACTGGATACCGCACGACGATGCGATTCAAGCCCTGCTGGAAGACCAGGAACTGAGCGAACTGGAACTTGAGCGGATGGACAAGGAACTGGGCCAGGTCGAAAAGGCCCTGAAACTGCCGGTCGGTTCGCTGCCGAAGCCGAAAAATGAGTGATGCGACGCCGTCCGGTCCGCGCGACGGGGCAACGCCCGAAGGCTCGGGCGGGTGCCTGGGCGCGTTCCTGCTGCTGGCCTTCTGGAGCACCATCTGGCTGGGTCTCTGTTTCCTGGCCTTCTGGAAGCTCGGGACCGCGCCGGCCGCGGCCATCTTCTTCGCTCCGCCGCTGGGATTCTTCCTGTGGGTGATCTTCACCAAGCCCGCCGGCGGCGGCGGCCTCGACCGAAAGCAGTAAATGCGATATACTGAAAGAGTTGTACGTGCCCCAGCCTTGCCACGGGCGGTGGAAACGGGTAACGTTAGGCGACTTTTTCGGAACGCCCTGGGAATGTCCGCATGGCCGCGACGATACTGAGAAAATCGCACCTCGCGACCTTTGATTTCATGCGGGGACTGATGGAAGAGTCGAAAGGCAAAGGCATGTCCACGACGCCATCTTCCAAGAGCATGGCCCTTACCTTGATCGACCTGAAGAAGGTGTTGGGCGATGCGCTGATCATCGGCGGCGTCGCGATCGGCCACTACGGCCACGAACGCGCGACGAAAGATGTCGATATTCTCTACGCGAATTGGGATACCCAAATCCTGCGGCGCCTGGAGCCCTACTTTAAGGTGACGCTGAAGTCCGAAAGCGGCTGGCACCATCTCAAGCACCGCAAGACCGGCGTGGTGCTGGAACTCGTGCCCGAAGGCGGCCTGACCCAGTATGGGTTTATCCCTTCGCCTAAGACGGTCGGCGGGGCGGACGGGTTCATTTCGTTGCTCGGATTGACGTGGTTGAAGATGGTTTCGGGGCGCGTGAGCGATCTCGGCGATATCGCCAATCTGATGAAGATTCGCATGCCTGAAATGGAAGCGCTGGCGGACAAACTGCCGGTCGAACTGCGCGAGCGCTACGCGGACCTGATCGAACAGGTTAAGAAGGAAATGCAGAACGACCCGCACCGCATGCCCGACGAACTCCGCGAAGCCCCCGCGCCGTACGCCCGAACCCGCCGGAAACCCCGCGCCGCCAAAGCGAAAAGGAAGAAGCTCAGCGCATGAAATCCCTCTGCGTCCTCGGCAGCACCGGGTCCATCGGCGTCAGCACGCTGGACGTGGTGCGGCGGCTGCCCGAAAAGTTCCGCGTGCACAGCCTCACCGCCGGCACCAACGCGCAGAAACTCGCGGAACAGGCCGCGGAGTTCAAGCCCGCGCGCATCGCGATCTCCGAGAAGGACAAGTACCCGGAACTCAAGACGGCCCTGAACGGCTACCGGGGCGAAGTGCTGGCCGGCGACGACGCGCTCTGCGCGCTGGCCGAAGAATCGGAAAGCGACTACGTGGTCTCGGCCATCGTCGGCGCGGCGGGGCTGCTCCCGACGCTCGCGGCGCTGAAGAAGGGCAAGCAGGTCGGCATCGCCAACAAGGAACCGCTGGTCATGTGCGGCCCGCTGATGATGGCGGCGGCGCAGGCGGCGGGTTCGACGATCCTGCCCATCGACAGCGAACACTCCGCGGTCTTCCAGTCGGCGCGCGCGGGCAACCACGGCGAAGTGCGCAAGATCGTGCTCACGGCTTCGGGCGGCCCGTTCCGCAAGGCCACCAAGGAAACGATGCAGCAGGCGACCAAGGCCGACGCGCTCAAGCATCCCACCTGGAGCATGGGCGCGAAGATCACCATCGACAGCGCGACGCTGATGAACAAGGCGCTCGAGATCATCGAAGCCCACTTCCTCTTCGGCGTCCCGTATGAAGGCATCCACGTGTGGGTGCATCCGCAGTCGATCGTGCACGCGCTGGTGGAATTCACGGACGGGTCGGTGGTCGCGCAGCTCGGCCTGCCCGACATGCGCCTGCCGATCCAGTACGCGCTGACCTTCCCGGAACGGCTGGACGGCGGCCTGCCGGTGCTGCCGATCGAAAAGATGGCCTCGCTGACCTTCGAGGAACCCGACCGCGAACGCTTCCCGTCGCTGGATTTCAGCTACGAAGCGGGGCGCAAGGGCGGGACGGCGCCGGCGGTGCTGAACGCGGCGAACGAGGCCGCGGTGAAGCTCTTCCTCGACGGCGCGATCCCTTTCATCCGGATCTTCGATCTCGTGGGCGGCACGCTGGCCGCGCACCAGGTCAAACCGATGGACGACGTCGAAACCGTGCTCGCGGCGGACCGCTGGGCGCGCGACCATGTGAACCGTTCGGCGTAAGTCCGCGCCGCGCGGCCAAGCCGCAGGACAGAGACTCCACCATGAACTGGCTGATTGGCCCACTGGCGCTGGTGATCGGATTCTCGACGCTGGTGTTCGTGCACGAACTGGGGCATTACGTGCTCGCCAAGTGGAACGGCGTGCGCGTGAAGGTCTTCTCCATCGGGATGGGACCGTACCTGATCTCGTTCACCCGCGGCGAGACCGTGTACGCGCTCTCGCTCGTGCCGATCGGCGGGTACGTGAAGATGCTGGGGCAGGAAGACATGCACCCGGACATCGACCCGTCCAAGGACCCGCACGATTACCGCAACAAGCGCCCCGGGCAGCGCGCGGCGATCCTGGCCGCCGGCGCCGGCTTCAACCTCATCTTCGCGTTCTTCGCCTTCGCCTTCTGCTACTACATGGGCGTGGAAATGGACGCGCCGCGCATCGGCCACGTCGATTCCGAGTCGCCGATCGCGAAGGCTCAGACGGTGGACGCGAACGGCAATCGCGTGCCCGCGCCGCTGCAGAAGGGCGACCTGATCCGCAGCATCGACGGCGTGCCCATGCGCACGTTCATGGATGTCTCGCTGTACGTGGCGGGCTCGGGGAAGGACCGCGAACTCCAGATCGACTACGACCGGGACGACAAGCCCGCCCAGAACCCGGTCTTCGTGCGCACGGAATTCAACAAGAACCTCGGCGCGCCGGTGATCGGCATGGAACGCTTCGCCAAGAAGGAGCCCCACGATTTCGGCTTCGAAGTGCAGGAAAACGCCGTCTATGTCCGCAGTTGCACCCCGGGAAGCCCTGCGGAGACGGCCAAGCTCCAGACGCGCGACCGGGTGCTGAGCGTGGACGGGAAGCAGGTCCTGGAGACCGCCGACCTGGTGACGTACATCCGCGCGGGGAAGGGCGCGGAACAGACCCTTGCGATCGACCGGGACGGGCAAATTCAGGAACTCAAGATCAAAGCGCGGCTCGAGCAGCCGCCGGGGACCACCGAAGAGAAGGACAAGCGCTACATGATCGGGCTGATGATGATCGAAGGCCCGGTCGTGCGGATTTCCAAGGATTCCGACGCCTACGCGGGGGGCTTGCGCGAGGGGTTCTTCATCACCGAAGTCGAGAAGCTGCGCGACAAGGAACACATCCGCCTGACCTACCTGGACCTGCGCGATCCCAAGGCCGAGGAGAACTCCGTCATCCTGCCGCTCGAGCCCAGGAGTCCGTCCGACTACCTGTATACGTTCTCGGCGCCCGAACAGGTCGAGATCAAGTGCGACACGGTCGTTGAATCGCTGGCGCTCGCGTGGAGCGACGTCATCCGGCATTCGACGGCGGTCTTCACGGTGGTGAAGGGCCTGATGATGGGCGCGATCTCGCCGAAGGCGCTCTCCAGCCCGCTCGGCATCGGCCGCGCCATGCTGCAGGTCTCGGTGGAACGCCCCGCGATATACTATTTCTGGTTCCTGGCGTTTCTCTCGGTGAACCTGGGCGTGCTGCAGTTCGTGCCGATCCCGCTGCTCGACGGCTGGCATCTGCTGACCGTGGGGCTCGAAAAACTGAAGGGCGGTCCGCTGCCGCAGAAGTTCCTCATTTACAGCCAGTACGTGGGCCTGTTCATCATTCTCGGCCTGCTGGCCTTTGCGTTGTTGAACGACATCAAGCGTTTCTAGCTCAAGGGAGCCGCCACGCCGCATGGCCGCGCAGGACGCGAACCATACCGACGCCCCCCAGCCGCCGGAAACCCCGGGCGACGCCGGAGACGGCGCGCCCAAGAGCCCGGCCGCCGACGCCGCGGAAGTGAAGCAGCTCTTCCTCAACGAACGCGGGGAGGTGGAGCAGGACGTGATTGAGATCGCCGCGCGCGACATCGAACGCAGCCTGCTGCACGAGGAACGCCTGGCGAAGGAAAAGGCGGTCAAGAAAGAGACCTTCTATAGCGACCTGATCTACACGCTCACCAACCTGCGCTACGAGGAAAAGGAAGCGCGCGTCCTGTGGGTCAACCTGCTGACGCACAAGATGGAAATGTCCGACCGGCTCGACCGCAACGTCGGCATCCGCGTCGCCGCGCTGGACTACTTCAAGAACATCCTCGGCGCGCTCGACGACGTGAAGATCATCGACGCGTCCTCGTACATCGAGACCGCGCAGCTCGCCGTCACCGACGGGCTGACCGGGGTCTTCAACCACCGCTATTTCCAGGACCGCCTGCTGCGCGACATCAACCGCGCCAAGGAAGAAGGCGGCTTCGTCAGCCTGCTGATGATCGACATCGACTATTTCAAGCAGTACAACGACGTGAACGGGCACATCGCCGGCGACGTGGCGCTGAAGGAAGTCGCCAGCGTCCTGCGCCGCAACCTGAAAAAGGACGACCTCGTCGCGCGCTACGGCGGCGAAGAGTTCGCCGTCATCCTGGTGGGGCTCTCGCGCGACCAGGCGCGTCTGGTCGCCGAACGCATCCGCACGGTGATCGCACAGATCGACTTTCCCAACGAAAAGATTCTGCCCACCGGCAACCTGACCATCTCCATCGGCCTGGCCGAATTCCCCAGCGACGCGCTGGAACGCGGCGACCTGATCGCCGCCGCCGACCGCGCGCTGTACATCGCCAAGCGCAGCGGCAAGAACCGCGTCTGCCTGGCCCCGCGCGAACAGCGCCGCGAACGCCGCATCACGAAGATGCTCAAGGTCAGCTTCCGCCACTCGGAAAACCTGGACGAGGCGCCCATGGAGGCCACCACCGCGGACCTCTCGATGGGCGGCGTCTGCCTGACCTCCGGCGGGGAGACCGCCGTCGGCCAGGTGCTCTGCCTCGGCTTCGAAGGCTTTCCCGCCGAACGCCCGCTGCTGGGGCGCGTGGTCTGGCACGTCGCCCAGCCCAACGGTCAGTCGAAGATCGGCGTCAAGTTCGTGGGCCTGAAGCCCGAAGACACCGAAGCCCTGCGCGCGCTGGTCAGCGTTACGTAGCCGGCCGCTCCGCAACCGCCGGCGCCGTAAGCCTCTCCGCGATTTCCTAAAGCCGCGCCGCGCCCTGCCGATCTATAAGGCCGGGGGGATTACCGTCATGAATGCTCACACGGCCACCGTTCCCGCGCTGGGACGGGCCTACACCGTTCGCTTCACGCCCGAACTCCTGATCCTGCTGGCCGCCGGGGTGCTTGCCCTGGTCGTGCTCGCGTTCTTCCTCGGCCGCCGCGCCGAACAGACGCACCAGCGCCTCTGGGGCCCGCGCAAGACCTCCGAGGCCCCCGGCCTCGGCCGCCCGGAGCCGCTGCCGGAAGTGCGGCTGGCCTCCAAGTAGTTCGCCGACCAATGCCAAGCGAAGTCTGCGCCCGCGAAGCATTCGCGGCGTGAGGTATTGGTATGTCTGGAATACGCGAACAGCTTAGTCGCAGAGAACCTGCTGCAGTTCGTCCACCAGCGAGCAGAGTCGCGGGACGATGGGGAGGGGCTCGAGGAAGGCGGTGATGGACTTGGGGGTCAGGGATTCCAGGCACTGGCCTTCGAAGAAGCCGACCACCGTGGAAATGTCCAGTTCGCGGCCGTTGGGCGGCGTGAAGCGCACGTCCGTGAAGTAGTGCTTCCCGTTCTTGGCCACGATGCGGAACTTGAACTGGTCCACGTCGTTGGGCTCAAGCGGCGAGTTTGCTAATTTTGCGCGGATCGCGGCGCTGGCTTTTGAGCGCGCGCGCGGACGCTTGCTCTGTGTGCTGGAGGTTGGATGCGCAACGCCCATAGTGCATTCGTGTCCGATTTTGCTCATTTCTTCTCTCAAAGTAACTTACTCGACTGGCTTGTCAACGCATTCCTTTACAATTAATGCAGGAAGTGGGCTGCTCGAGTATTTCTAAGGAAAAAGAGTCCATTTGTGCAACATAAGTAACTGGTGCGGCTCTTGTGCTCTAGTCGGTTTGCATCGTGCAGGTTCTAAAGCAAAGAGCTGTTGCGTTCGCCACGTTCTGAACGATCTCGACGGTCTTACGTTTGCATAGTAACGTGCAGCAGGTGTGCATTTCCAGGAGCGCCCTATGAGCCAAGATCAAGCGTCCACCACTACCGCGACTCCGGATGTACAGAGCGCCGACAAACCTAAGCGCGGCTGGATTCGGTTGTGCGCCAAGATTTGCGGCGTCCTGTTTCTGTTGCTCTGCGCGGTGGGCGTGTACCTGTGGCAGTTCGAGATGATGGGCCACACGGAGCCCGAGAAGCCGCCCGAAAAGATCACCGAAAGCGGCGAGAAGTCGCTCGACGCGATCCGCCGAGGCGTCGAGTTCCTCAAGATCTATCAGGAACCCGACGGCGGGTTCACCAAAGGCATCATCGATCCGAAGCCGGCCTTTACCGCCCTGGTGGTCGAAGCGCTGGCGATGGGTCCCGATCCGTACACGGACAAGGACCAGGAATTCGTCGCCAAGGCCGTGAAGTACATCCTGAAGTACCAGCGCGAGAACGGTTCGATCTGCACGCCGGCGTTCAACCTGGACGTGTATTCCACCGCGGTCGCGCTGCGCGCGCTGAAGGCTCAGAACAATCCCGCCTACGAACAGGCCATCGAACGCGCCAAGAATTATCTGCTTACCACGCAGGAACCCCTGGAAGGCGGCAATCCCAACGGCGGCGGCGTGGGCTACGGGACGGCCTTCGGGAAGCCGTCCGGCGACGTGACGCAGCACTGGGTCGAGGCCCTGAATGCCGCGGGCGTGAAGAAGGATTCCGAAGCCTTTAAGAACGCGACCGCCTTCTTCAGCCGCATCCAGAACAACACCGAGACCAACCCGCTGGCCGAGAAGGGAACCAAGATGACCAATGACGGCGGGTTCATCTACCGCGTCGGCGGCGGCGGGGAAGGGAAGCCGTACGAGAAGCTCGACGGCGTGGATGTCGCGCAGAGCTACGGGCTGATGAGCTACGCGGGGCTGAAGAGCTTCCTCTTCATGGACGTGGATAAAAACGATGCGCGCGTGGACTCGGCGTGGAAGTGGGTCTGCCGCAACTACACGCTGGACGAGAACAAGAACATCGGCGCCGACGGCCTCTATTATTACTACATGACGATGGCCAAAGCCCTCGCCGCCTACGGCGAACCGATCATCCCGCTCAAGGACGAGACCGGCAAGGTGGTCCGCGAGATCGACTGGGCTCAGGACCTGACCGACCGCATCCTCAAGCTCCAGGACGCGAACGGTTCGTGGAAGAACAAGCAGAGCAGCCGCTGGAAGGAAGACGACCCGGTGATGGTCACCGCCTTCGCCATCCGCACGCTGGCGATCTGCCGCGACTTCAAGAAGACCCATCCGGCCCCCGCGCCCGCCGAAAAGACCTCCGCGCCCGCCGGCGACCCGTCCAAGACCGAGTAGCCCGGCGGCGTGACGGCCGGGGTGGCGAGCGCGCGTCAGGCGCCTTGACGCCGCCCCGGGGCTTTGGCACCTTACCTCCATGAACCCATCGAACAGCAGCGCATCCCCGGCGCCCAAGCCGCCGCGCAAGATTCAGGTGAGCCTGGGCGAACGAAGCTACGAGATCGTCATCCAGGAAGGCATCACGGCCGAACTGGGCGCGCACCTGGCCCGCCTGACCAAGGGCCGCAAGACGCTTGTCGTCACCGACCGCAACGTCGGCCCGCTCTTCGGCCCGGCTCTGGCGAAGTCGCTCCAGCAGACCGGCTTCTCGGGTTCGCTGGCCGAACTCCCCCCGGGCGAAGGCGCCAAGAGCCTCGATATCGCGAAGTTTCTCTACGACCGCTGCTTCGACGCGGAACTCGACCGCGGTTCCTTCCTGCTCGCGCTGGGCGGCGGCGTGATCGGCGACCTGACCGGCTTCGTCGCGGCGACCTTCATGCGTGGGATCGATTTCGTCCAGGTGCCCACGACGCTGCTGGCGATGGTGGATGCCTCCGTCGGCGGCAAGGTGGCCGTGGACCACCCCAAGGCCAAGAACGCCATCGGCGCGTTCCACCAGCCGCGCGCGGTCTACATCGACCCGCTGGTGCTGGGCCGCCTGCCCGAACGCGAACTGAAGGCCGGCCTGGCGGAAGTGATCAAGTACGGCGTGCTCGACGACCGGGCTTTCTTTGATTTCATCGAAGCGAACATCGAGAAACTGCTCAAGAAGGACCCCGAGGCGCTGGCCGCGGCGATCGAGAAGTCCTGCGCGATCAAGGCGCGCATTGTCGGCGAGGACGAACGCGAACGCGACGGCGGGCCGCGCGCGCTCCTCAATTACGGACACACCTTCGCCCACGCCATCGAGACCTGCATGAACTACCAGGGGTACCTGCACGGCGAGGCCGTCGCGATCGGCATGGTGCTCGCCGCGGACCTTTCAGTGCAGCAGAAGCTGCTCGGGCGCGGCGATGCCGACCGCATCCGCGCGCTGATCGAGAAGGCCGGCCTGCCGGTGAAGCTCCAGCCGGGCGATCCGCCCTCCGACGAACTCCACGCGGCCACCTTCCGCGACAAGAAGGCCCGCGCGGGCAAGCTGCGCTTCGTTCTGGCGACGGCCATCGGCGCGACCAAGGTCTTCGACGACGTGCCCGAAGACGTCGCGCGGCGCGTCTGGGACCGCGGGCGCGTCTAAGCGCCTCCGCGCGCAGTTGTAGGTCGTACCGCCTTGCGGCAGAATACGCGCATGTCTTCCGCCCACGAACAACTGCTGGACACGCTGCGGCTCTCGCATGCCGACGGGGTCGGGCCCGTCACCTTCCGCCGGCTCGTGCGCGTCTTCGGTTCGCCCGAGGCCGCGCTCTCCGCGCCCAAGGAACGCCTGCTCGAAGTCCCCGACATCTCCCCGCGCATCGCCGACGCCATCCGCGCCGCCCGTTCGGACGGCTGGGCCGAAGAAGAATGCGCGCGGGCGGACGAACGCGGCGCGAAGCTGATCGCGCAGCACGATCCCGCGTATCCCCGGACGCTGCTGAACACCTACGACCCGCCGCCGGTCCTGTACGTGCAAGGCGACCTCCAGGAGGCCGACGCGCTGGCCGTTGCCATCGTCGGCACGCGCAAATGCAGCGCCTACGGCCGCGCCCAAGCGGAGAAGCTCGCCGCGGGCCTGGCGCTCGCGGGCTTCGCGGTCGTCAGCGGGCTCGCGCGCGGGATCGACAGCGCCGCGCACGGCGGCTGCCTGGCCCAGCCGGGCGCGCGCACCCTGGCCGTCATGGGCACGGGGCTCGACCACGTCTACCCGCCGGAGAACAAGAAGCTCTTCGACCAGATCGCCGCCGGGCGCGGAGCGGTGCTGAGCGAGCTTTCGTTCGACAGCCCGCCATCGAAAGAACACTTCCCCCGGCGCAACCGCATCATCGCGGGCCTGAGCCTGGGGGTGATCGTCGTCGAAGGCGACGAGACCTCCGGCGCGCTGATCACCGCGCGCTTTGCCGTGGACATGGACCGCGAAGTCTTCGCCGTGCCGGGCAGCGTCGAAAGCCCCAACGCCCGCGGCCCGCACCGCCTGATCAAGCAGGGCGCGAAGCTGGTCGAAAGCGTGGACGACGTGCTGGAAGAATTGAAGAGCGTCGCGGCGCCGCTGGTGCGGCTGCCCAGGCCCGATGCGCGCCTGCGCCTGCCGGCGGCCTCCGCGCCGCTGCTGGAATCCGCGGGGCTGGCGCCGGAGCGCGCCGCGGACGACGGACGCCCCGACGCGGCCGACCTGCGCGCCGTGAACCTGAACCCGCGCGAAAAGAGCATCTTCGCGCTGCTCGACCCCGTGGAAGCCAAGGGCGTGGACGCGCTGATCGCCGCCAGCGGCCTGAAGGCCCACGAAGTCCTCGCCACGCTGCTGGTGCTGGAAGTCCGGCGGCTCTGCCGGCAACTGCCCGGCAAGCGCTTCGTCAAGGCCTGACGGGCCGCTGGAGTTCCGCGCCGGCTTTGCTAGGCTGGCGTTCCATGGCCTCGACCGACCTCTGGGACGATCTGCGAACCACCGGCGACCCGCGGCTGCGGCAGCAGGGGTATCCCAGTTCGGGCATGGGCCTGCTCGAACGCTTCCAGCGCTCCAGCGCCTTCTGGATGCCGCACCTCGAACGCAACCGAGGCAACCTGGCGCGCCTGGGCCTGCAACTGCCCGCGCGCGGCGGCACGCTGCTGGTGCTCGGCGCGGGGCGGCTGCTGGACGTGCCCTGGCAGGACCTTTTCCCAAAGTTCGAGCGCGTGGTGCTCTTCGATGCCGACGGCGGGATCGCGCCCTTCGTCGAACGCATGCTCGCGCGGCATGCGTCGCCGCTGCCCGCGCCGGTCTTCGAGATCGGCGACTGCACGGACTCGGTGGTGCAGGTTGCGGCCTGGGCCGAACACACGATTCAGACCACGCCCGGCCCCGATGTCGCCGCGCGCCTGCTCGAAGAAGGTCTGCGCCAGGCCGATCCGCCCGCGCCGGCCTGGCCGCGCGCCTTCGCCGACGTGCGCATGGCCGTCTCGACCAACCTGCTCAGCCAGCTCGGGCACTTCCCGCGCCTGCACATCCAGACGGTTTTTAAGAAACGCTTCGAACGGCGGCTGCGCGCATTCGACCGGGCCAGCGAGGCCCTGGAACGCTACTTCTGCCGCGTGCGCGCGCGCCACATTCAGGCCCTGGCCTCGTTCGCGGGGGCGTCCGCGTACCTTTCCAGCGACGTGGAAGTCTGGACCTACGCGTTGCAGGCGGCCTCGCCGGAGGTGGCGTTCAAAACCCCGCTGCCGCCCGACGCTGGCGTCACCGTGGACGAACGCGGCCGGCCGCGCTTCGCCTGGCCGGTCACGCTCGAACGCGGGCTCGACCCGCTGCACGACCAGCGCATTCGGGACCTCTGGCCGGCCGGCGTGGGCCTCGAACAGCCGCAGCGCTGGGCGTGGCACATCGTTCCGCAGGCGCGCGAAGAGGGCTATCCGGACTACGGCCGCATTCACCTCGTGGAAGCCTGGATCAAAACGGCGTCGGGGCGCCCGGCGCGGGTGGGGACGGGGTGACTTGCGTCGCCGCTGGAGTGTTGGCATGAACAGGTGGCTACCGACGGCGAAGCCCAAGGTGGTATGGGTGCGTCCGCGTTCTACGCGCGCGCCCGGGGCGGCGTCGTGACCCGCAAGCGCCTGTGGGCGCTCGTGCTGGTTGCGGTGCTGGCCGCCGCCGGCTGGCGGCTCTCGCGCACGGCCGAATGCATCGCGCGCTTCGGGTCCGACCGCGCCCGCGCCGAACTCTGCCGTTCCCTGCCGCTCCTGAATCCCGCCCGGCAATCCGCGCTCTACCTGCGCCTGCTCGCCGATCCCGCCGAAGAAGTGCGTCTTGCCTGCATGACCGCCTGCGAACGCGGCGCGGCCTCGCCGGAGGTGGACGATGCCCTGATGGCCGTGCTGGCAGACGCCTCGGCCGCCGGCCTGGAACGCACCCGCGCCGGGCAGGTGCTCCTGGGCCGCGCGCCCGTGCGCGAGGACGTGAACGCCTTTCTGGAAGCCCACGCGCGCGAGGACGCCTTCCGCCGCGCCTGCCCGCGCCTGGCGGTCAGGGTGCTCGCGCGCACCTTCGACCGGGCCACGCTGGAAGAACGCCAGGGGCTCGTGCTGGCCAGCCTGGACGCCCGCGACCCCCTCGCCGATGCGCTCCAGCCGCTGCTGCTCGAACACGCGGGCCTGTGCGCGCCCTGGCGCGAGCACTTTTCGGAGGCGCAGGAAGAAGAGGGCGTGCCGCCGGGCATCCAGCAGTTCTGCGCGAACATGACCGCGAAGCTGGAAGCGCGCGAGGCCGCCGCGAAGGACGGACCTTCCGAGCCGCCGCCGGAGGATTCAAGCGAACCGTATTCGGTGTGGGAGGCGGCCTGGGCGCAGGGGCTGCGCCCGAACTACCAGATCGCGGAAGCGCACGGGAGGACCTGCCTGACGCTGCTGGAAGGCGCGGGCGGCGTGATGTCCTGGCTGAAAGGCGAAGACGGCACCGTGGACGTCGGCGAGGCGCGCTTCTCGCTGTGGGCTTCCAGGGAAGGCGCCTACGACCTGTGGGCGCGCGTCTGGTTCGACGACAAATGCGGGAACTCCTTCGGCGTCTGGCTGGACGAAGCGCAGTTCGGCAACTTCAGCGACGGCGAGGACGTCATGCAAGCGTGGCACTGGCTGCGGCTCACCTCCGGCGGCGGCGTGGCGCTCAAGCGCGGCTTCCACGCGGGAAGACTCCAGGCCTGGGAGGACGGCGTCTGCATCGAAAAGCTGGCGCTGCTGCCCGCGGGCCACGATCCGAATCGGCAGGAACCGAAGGCCCGCCCGCTGTGGGACGCAAGCGTGCCGTCCTCGCTGAGCCTCTCCATGCCGTACCAGAGCCAGATGCGCGGGACGACGCAGGCGGTGACGGTGTACGTGCGCCGCAGCACGCCCGCGCTGACCGAAGGCGCGGTGCACCTCAAGGTCCCGGCGCCGTTCGCGGTGGAAGACGGCGTCTGCGACCAAGTCGTCCGCTTCGAGAAAGACAGCCCGGTCGCGTCGGCGACGTTCAAGATTGTGTTGCCGCAAGACGCCGTGGCGGGCGAAGGCGTGCTCCGCGCGTCCTACACGGATGTCACCGGCGCGCGCGTGCGCGGGCAGGCGATCCTGGGCGCGCAATTCGACTGGCGGACCACCGGCCCGGTCGAGACCTCCGGCCCGCAGGCCGAGAAGCTGAACGCCGCAACCTCCGTGAGCGACGCGGACCTGGCCGGCTGGACGCGCTTTCCTATGAAGGGGCTCGACGGGTACCGGCGCCTGAACTTCGAGTACGCCTACGGGACGCTCCGCGACAAGTACGTGTACCTCTGCACCGAGATCGAGGTGACGAAGGAGGGCGACTACCTGGCGCTGCTGACCGCCGACGACACGGCCGCGGTCTTCCTAGGCGGCCAGCGCCTGATCGAGCAGCCCGGCGGCGGCCCGGGCGAAGGGCGCCTGGTGATGGAGACCGTGCATCTGAAGGAAGGCAGGCACCGCATCTTCGCGCGCGTCTACCAGAACGGGCTCGAAAACCCCGAGGGCGAGGACAAGTACCGCCACACGTGGAACCACTGGAACTTGAAGCTGCTGCTGCGCAGGCAGCGCCACGAACCGGCCGCGGAGATTCGAGGGGTGCCCTGGGCCGAGCCGGCGAAGTGAGGCGCGCGCTTGGGCGGAGAAAGAATGTACACGTACTAAAGTTTTTGCCCGTCCTGGAAAATCCCTCTTCCATCCGCGCATTCACGCGCTACTCTGCGGCCACTCTGAAACAGGAATGCCCGCGATGCCTTTCGAATACCATATCGATACCGGCCGGCGCATCGTTTTCGCGCGCGGCGTCGGCGTGATCAAGCCCGAAGACGTCTTCGGCTACCAGCAGAAGGTCTGGACGCGGGACGACGTGAAGGGCTTCAACGAGATGGTGGACATGTCCGGCGCGACGCGGGTGGAGGATCCCACGCCGGCCAACATGCACAAACTCGCCGAGGTCTCGGTGCTCAACGATCCGCCGGTCGGCTACACCAAGTTCGCCATCGTCGCGCCGCAGGACATCACCTTCGGGCTCGGGCGAATGTACGAGGTCTACCGGGGCATGGCGCAGAACAGCAAGAAGCACGTCCACGTCTTCCGCACGGCGGACGAAGCCTGCGTATTCCTGGGGATCAAGCCCACCGACTTGCCAAGTGCGTATACATCTATTGGTGTGTAGCTATTTCTTGAGCTTCAGCAGCCGCTTGCCGCTTCCTTCCGCGTCTCGTCGCGTTTGGAATAGTGGTTCGCGATGAGTAGCGAAGAGAGGTTTTCAGGAAGCGAAACTAGGAATACATCGACGCGCTGGCAGGCGCATTTTAATACGGTCGAAAAGGAGAACCGCATGATTCGAGGCGTGCATACGATGTTTTATTCGTCCGAGCCCGAGAAGATGCGGGCGTTCTTGCGCGATAAGCTTGGCTTTCCCGCTTCGGACATTGGCGGCGGCTGGCTGATCTTTGATATGCCCGAGGCCGACATGGGCGTGCACCCGTCCGATACCCGTGATGGTGCCCAACCTGGGACGCATTCGATCTCCTTCTACTGCGATGACGTAAAGAAGACTGTCACGGAATTGAAGGCGCGCGACGTGGAGTTCGTGGACGAAATTCAAGACCTCGGTTATGGGCTGGTCACGCACTTCAAGATGCCGGGTGGCGTGACGGTTCAGTTGTATCAGCCGT
Organism: Planctomycetota bacterium; assembly: GCA_026184295.1. Lineage (GTDB taxonomy): Bacteria > Planctomycetota > SZUA-567 > H5-PLA8 > H5-PLA8 > JACQFI01. Next base: position 8,973 of record JAHCJK010000073.1, on the reverse strand, counting down.
TGTACAAGAAGGGAAAATAACCATGGCATTGCCGCGGTTATTTGAGTTTTAGTAATCGCTTCCCGGCTTCCTTCAGCGTCTCGTCGCGTTTGGAATAGTTGAAGCGCACGATCTTTTTGCCTTCGGGCGCGCCGGGGCGGTAGAAGCTCGACCCGGGCACCACGGCGACGCCGATCTTTTCCACCAGGTACTTCGCGAAGGCCACGTCGTCGTTCTCGATCCCCGCCGGGTTCGGCACGGGGTACTCGGTCATGATGTAATACGCGCCCTGCGGAACGAAGACGGTAAAGCCCGCGTCCTTCAGCATGCCCACCAACAGCGCGCGGCGGTGCGTGTAGTCCGTGGCGAGCTTCGCATAGTACGCGTCGTCGAAGGCCAGCGCGGTCGCGCCGCCTTCCTGGAGCGGGTGCGGGGCGCCGACGGTGAGAAAATCGTGGACCTTTCGCACGGCGGCGGTGATCTCAGGCGGCGCGATCGCCCAGCCGATGCGCCAACCCGTCGCCGAATATGTCTTGCTCAGTCCCGAGATCGCGACGGTACGTTCGCGCAGGCCCGGCAGAGCGAACGGGTACACGTGTGCTCGCCCGTCGTAGACGATGTGCTCGTAGATCTCGTCGGTGTAGATCAGCGCGTCGTGTTCGATCGCCAGCTGCCCGATGAACTCGAGTTCCTCGCGGCTGTAGACCTTGCCCGTGGGGTTGTGCGGCGTGTTGACGATGATGCCCTTCGTCTTCGGCCCAAACGCGCGGCGGAGTTCCTCGCGGTCGAAGCTCCAGTCGGGCGGGCGCAGCTTCACGTAAACGGGCGACGCGCCGGAGAGGATGCAGTCGGGCCCGTAGTTTTCGTAGAAGGGTTCGAAGACGATCACTTCGTCGCCGGGGTCCAGCGTGGCGAGCAGCGCGGCCATCATCGCCTCGGTCGAGCCGCACGTGACGGTCAGTTCGCGCTCAGGGTCGATGGAAAGCCCGGTAAAGCGCTTCGTCTTGGCGACCAGCGCGTCGCGAAAGCTCTTCGCGCCCCAGGTGATCGCGTACTGGTTCTTCTCGCCGTCGATGGCGGCCTTGGCCGCGTCCTTCATCGCCGCGGGGGCGGGGAAGTCGGGGAAACCCTGCGCCAGATTCACGCCGCCGTGCTGGTTGCAGAGCCGCGTCATCTCGCGGATGACGGACTCGGTAAAGCGCGCGGCCTTGGCGCTGATCTTCGGTTTTCGCGGAGCGCTCATTCGGTTTTGGCGTCCGGGGCGGGAGCAGGAGCGGGCGCGGTCTTGGCTTCCTCGGTCTTGGGCGCTTCCGGCGGGGCCTCGGACTTTACGGCGGGTTCCGCCGGCGCAGCGCCCGGGATGCGCCCGACGATCTTCTCGTTCCAGCGCAGCTTCTCGACGTTTTCCTCGCGGAGCTGCTGGAGGAACGCGTCCACCTTGTCCTGGACCAGCCGGATCCGCACGCCGGCGCGGAAGTCGGCGTCGGTGCGCAGCCCGGTGAGCTTGATGATGTGGAAGCCGTAGTCGGTCTCGACGACGGGCGAGAGGTCGCCGACCTTCTCGATCTTGTAGAGCGCGTCGGCGAAGGCCTTCACCAGCGAGCCTTCCAGCCCGTTCCATTCCAGGTCGCCGCCGACGACGCGCGAGGGGCATTCGCTCACCTCCTTGGCGAGCTTCTCGAAATCCGCGCCGCCCTTCACCTTTTCCAGCGCCTCGCCGATCAGCTTGCGCGCTTCGTCCTTGGTGCGCGTGGCGGGGCTGTCGGCGTCGGTCTTGTACATGAAGAGGATGTGGGAGCAGCGCCGGTACGGAATCTGCTTCGCGAAATCCTTCAGCACCTGATCGACGTCGGCTTCCTTCACGTCCTTGTCGAAGTGTTCCTCGATCGCCACCATGTTCTCGTTCGCCTTGCGAATCTCCTCGTCGGTGCGCGCCATGCACGCGAGGTAGCGTTCGTAGGAGGTGCCCTGCGCGAGCAGATCCTTCTTGAAGGCCTCGAGTTTCTTCTCGGCCTCGGCGGCGTTGCAGGCCAGCTTCCGCTCTTTGACGTAGCGGTCCATCAGGAGCACTTCGAGCTGCTTCAGGGCCACGTCGCGGCGGAAGGAGTTCACGTCGCTCAGTTCGAAGTTCGGGTCGTTGGCCTTCTGTTCCGCCAGCCAGGCCTTTTCCACCTTGGCCACGAACGCGGCGGTGATGTGGATGTCGCCGAGCTGCAGGATGTCGGGATCGGGTTCCTCGGCCCGGAGGCCGCCCGCCACGAACGCGAGCAGCGCGAGAGACGCGAAAACGGCGGGCTTGAACATGCGAAAGGCTCCTGGGGATCAGCGCGCGGGGCGCGGTTCGGGCGAAGGTTCCTGCGTCAGCACCTCGTCCGACGCGGCGAAGGTCTCGCGCGGGTGGCAGACGGCGCACGGAAAACGGCCGGTGCGTTCGGCCCGGTCGGGATTGTCGTAGCCCAGCAGGTCGGCGTCGGGAATGTCGCGGGCGTACTGGCATTCGCGGGTGTGGTACACGCGCGTGTTCTTGCCGCTCACCAGCGGGGCCTTTTCGGGCGGCAGCGCCGATTCCATCTTGGGCGGCGTCTTGACCGGCCGGCCGCAGCCGCTCGCCGCGGCCAGCAGAAGGCCCGCCGCGGCGGCAAGCGCCCGGAAGCGGAAGGACGTTCGGCCGGCGCCGAATCGGGCGGTCATGGCGGGCGCTATTTTAGGGCCGTTTCCGCCTCTCGCAAGTAGGGGCGTTCGTGCCCTGCAAGGCGCTCCCGGATCGATTACCATGCGCGCATGCCCCCCGAACCGCTGCCCGCCGGCGAACTCCAGCGCCTCCGCGACCTCGACCGCGGCGCGCTGTGGCATCCTTTCACCCAGATGCAGGTCTGGCCGGACGAGACGCCCGAGCCGCCGGTGATCGTGCGCGCGGAAGGCAACTGGCTGGTCGCCGCCGACGGCGCGCGCTACCTCGACGCCAACTGCGGCTACTGGTGCCTGGCGCTCGGCTGCCGCCCCGAACGCGTCGAACGCGCCATTGCCGAACAGCTCCAGCGCTTCGGGCACTCGACGCTCCTCGGCATCTCGCACGAACCCGCCATCCGCCTGGCCGCCCGCCTGACCGAACTGGCCGGGCCCCCGCTGAACCACGCCTTCTTCGCCGACTCGGGCTCCGAAGCCGTCGAAGTCGCGCTGAAGATGGCCTACCAGTGCCAGGTCCTGCGCGGGCATCCGGAACGCAGCAAGTTCCTGGCGCTCGGCGAGGCCTATCACGGCGATACGCTGGGCGCGGTGGCCGTCGGCGGCGTCGATCTCTTCCACGGCGTCTTCAAGCCGCTCCTGTTCCACGTCCACCGCGTGCCTCCGCCGCACTGCTACCGCTGCCCGTGGGAGAAGCGCCCCGAATCCTGCGCGCTCGAATGCGCCTCGGCGCTCGAAACCGCCCTCGAGACCCACGCCCACGAACTCGCCGCGCTCGTCATCGAACCCTTTGTCCTCGGCCCCGGCGGCGTGATCCCGCAGCCCGCGGAGTACCTCCGCCGCGCGGTCCTGAAGGCGCGCGAACTGGGCGTCACGGTCGTCTTCGACGAAGTGGCCGTCGGCATGGGCCGCCTCGGGCGGCTTTTCGCCTTCGAGGCCCTGGGCCTGAAGCCGGACCTCGTCTGCTTGGCCAAGGGCCTGACCGGGGGCCTCCTGCCGCTCTCGGCCGTGCTTGCCAGCGAGGAGATCTACGCCCAGTTTCTCGGCGCCTTCGCCGAACGGAGGACGTTCTTCCACGGCCATACCTTCACCGGATCGGCGCTGGGCTGTGCGGCCGCGCTGGCGGCCCTGGAGGTCTTCACCGAGCACGACCGGGCCTTCCTGAAGCAGGTGCAGGACGTGACGATCCCGGCCTTCTGGAAGATGCTGGAACCGCTGCGCGCGCATCCGCTGGTGGGCAACGTGCGCGGGCTGGGGATGATGGCGGGGCTTGAGGTCGTCGCCGACAAAGCCACGCGCGCGAACTTCGACTGGGCGCGGCGCACGGGGCACCGCGTGGTGCTGGCGGCGCGCAAGCGCGGGGTGAACCTGCGCGCGATCGGCGACCTGGTGCTGGCGGTCCCGCCGCTCACGATCACGCTCGACGAGATCGGCCTGCTCGGGCGCGTCTACCGCGAGGCGCTGGACGAGGCGTTTGCGCAGGCATGAAAAAACCGCGGGCGAGCCCGCGGTCTTCACGTCCCTGGAGGTAAGGGGACGGGCTTATTCCTTCTTTTCGCCTTCGGCCGGAGCCGCTGCGGCGGGCGCGGCGGCCGGAGCGGGCGGCGTCAGCGGCACGCCGGGCCGGGTAAAGCGCACGCGCTGCTTGAAGAGCTTGCGCTGTGCGCGCTTGAGCCGCTTCAGCGCCTGGCGGTACTTGGGGCTCTGGCGGTCGGTCTTGCCGTCCTTGGTGACGGTGGCCTTCGCCTTCGCCAGCTTGTCCTTGCGCTCCTTGACGATCTCCTGATGCGCCTTCGCGGTCGGCACCATTTCAAGGCTGACGAACTTCTTCTTTTCCTTGCTCTTCGCCATCGTTCCTTCAACTCCTAAGCGGACCTTGGGTTGGGCTTCAAAGGCCGCTCAATCTACGGCGGCCTTCGCGCCAGTCAACCCAAGATTTGCGTCATCCCAGCAGCGACCAGCGCGGCGTCACCCCATGGCCCAGGTGTTCCCTGCGGATGCGCTGGAACTCCTTCGCCTCGCGGACGACCTCGTCCGGGCGCGCCGAACTGCGCACCAGGAAGTCGGCCTCGGGCGGATAGCAGGAGATCGGCGCGACGCCGCCCGGCGACGGGACGTCCTCGCCCGGCAGGCGCGAGATCTTGGCGTTCGTCGGCAGCGCGGCGCTCTGGTAGCGCAGGTCCATGCTCCAGCGGACGGTCTCGGTGCTGTTGTCGAAGCTCGCGTGCGGCGTCAGGTTGTGCAGGAAGAGCGCGCCGCCTTTCTTCACCGGCACGCAGACGGGCTCGCGCGCGGGCAGTTCGGCCTCGGGAATGACCAGGTACGGCTGGTTCTTGCGGTAGCCGTGCTTGACCACCGCGCCGGTCTTGTGCGCGCCGGGGATCACCCACATGCAGCCGTTCTCCCGCGTCGCGTCCACCAGGGGAAGCCAGACGGTCAGGATCATGGCCTTGTCGCAGTAGGCTTCCATGTAGCCCGAATCCTGGTGCCAGGGCACCGCGCCGTACGGATGGTTCGGAATCTTGGGGCGCAGCCGGTAGACGCTGCTGGCGATGATCTCAGGGCCGCAGAAGGATTCGGCCAGGTCGAGCAGCTTCGGGTTGCGGATCAGGTTGAAGAAGGCAGGGCCGCAGAGCGTGCCGTTCCAGATGCTCTTGGCGACCGCGTCGGTCTCGGCACTGATCTTCGCGAGCTGGCGTTCGAAGCCTTCGCCGTCGTAGGTCCGCGAGAGCTTGCCTTGCGCGACGAGTTCGGCCGCGCGGCGCCGGACTTCGGCCTCGATCTCGTCGATGGCCGGCTGGAGGTCGCCGTCGTCGAAGAAGCCTTCCACGACCAGGTAGCCGTCGCGGTCGAAGCGTTCGAGCTGTTCCGGCGAAAGGACCCCGGCGGTTCTGGGCAGCGTGGCGGACGAGGTGGCGGCGGGCATCGCAGGCATCTCCCTGGGCTAAGCGTGTGCGTCACTGGTTCCATTCTTCCCTCAAAAGAGACGGTTCTCAATGGCCCGCAGGCATCATTAGTGGTATAAATTCACCATATGGAGCTTCCGTGGACGCAGGTCCGTTCGCAGGCGCCGCTGTGCACCCGGCCGCAGTTGGTCAGCGTGGGGAAGAGCGTTTTTCCGCCGCACACGGTGGGGAAGTGGAAGGCGCTGAAGTTCTGGTGCTTCAACCTGTACCGCTACGCCGCCGATCTGTTCGTGGAAGGGCGCCACTACCCGATCCGGCCGGGCTGCGTGAGCCTGATCCCGCCGCTGCTGGAGATGGAATACCACTTCAAGACCGGCGAACCGCAGGTGCACGCGCATCACATCTACCCCGATGCGAACGCGCGCACGCCGCTGACGCCTCTGCCGGTGGTGATCGACCTGGGCCAGGACTTCGAGCGCACGTACCAGGGGGTCGAGGCCATCGTCGGGACGTTTGGCGTGCACCGCCTGCGCGCGGAAGTGCGGCTGTGGGAACTCCTGTGGGAGATCGCCGAACGCGCGGGCCCCGTGGAACCCGGCGGCGAACGGATGCACTCGGCGCTTCAGCGCGCCGTGATGCTGATCGAACAGCGCCTGGCCGAACCGCTGCGCGTCGAAGCGATCGCCGAGGCCGCCGGGATTTCGCAGAACCACCTGGCGCGGCTCTTCCAGGCGCGCTTCGGGACCTCCGTGGTCGGCTACCTGCGCCGCCAGCGCACCGAACGCGCCCGCTACCTGCTCACCGCGTCCACGCAGCCGATCAAGGCCATCGCGCAGCAGGTGGGCATCCCGGACCTGCACCTCTTCAACAAGGTGATCCGCCGCGAGTTAGGCCGTTCGCCGCGCCAAGTCCGTTCGCGGGCGTAGTTTCTTTATGCTCACGCAAAGCCGCTAAGGCGCGAAGAACGGCTAAGAACGACACGGCAAGGGATGAAGGAACCGAAAAGGAACACGTCTATCCTCTGCTTTCTCACGGAGGATCGGCCTATGCGTTTGATGGTGGCGGCGTGGCTATGGTTGTTTCCCTATTCCTGTCTCTACGCGACCGATCATCTTTGTGGGCTCGAACTCGAGAACGAAATCCTCGCGCGCGTGCGGGATGAATTCATTACCGCCAAGGACATTGAATGGAGAATGCCCCCGCGCATCCTCGACGTGCGCAGGCGATTGCAGGTCGCGGAGTTGTGGAACGAAGAGACTCAGGATGTGTTTCTGGACATGTACGTGCCCGAATTCCGAAAGGCCTTCTGTTTTGAATTGCTGGACCGGCTGCGCATCATCGAGGCGAAGCAGTATTGGCAGGACGAAGACGAAGAGGCGTGCCGCCTGCTGGCGCTCTGGCATCGGCTTAATCCCACGAATACACGCGTACTATGTGCCAGGAGGCTTAGACGGCAGCGCCTGTTGGCCTATGCAGATGGCCACGCGCCCGCCGATTGGAATGCATGCGATTCGGGCAAACGTCTGGCCGTGCGCAGACGGTGGATTCAAGCGTTCATCGAACGCCTTCCGCCGCGCTCGCTCCTGGCCAACGGCGAGATGCCCAAGGAGTTCCTCAGCGAGACCTTTCCGAAGGTTGTATCCGAGGTCACACCATGAGCAGCGCGGGCCGGTTGGTGGTGGGCCTCTTCCTGGTTTGCGCCATCGGCAGACTCTCGGCACGGGAGCCCGTCCGCTATCTCGAGATCGGCGACGACTGCTTTCCCATCTGCAAGGTGGACGACGCGGGCATTTTCATGAGCATGGTCGAAGCGCGGCTGCCCAAGGCCATGCTGGAGAAGCGCGAAGACTTGAAGAACGCGGACCAGTGGGACGAGGCACATCAGGCAGAATTCAACAAGACGTACGCCCCCGCCTTTCGCGACGCCTTTCGGGCGGCCATCGCGGAAGAACTGACGATCGCTTCCGTGCGCGGACGTTGGACGAAGGAGAACGAGCGGGCCTACCGGGCTCTTCAGGAACAGTGGAAGGACAACGACTACAAGCCGATTCCTGGTCTGGAATATCCGGAAGTCTTCAAACGCAGGACGCTGCTCGCCTATTTCAACGCGCACCCGCCGAAGGATTGGAACGCCGACGACCCAGTCACGCGCGCGAAGGCTCGCAAGGCTTGGCTTAAGGCTGAACTCGGAAAGCACAAAGTGCTAGGCATTCGGGAGGGCCGCGATGCGCCCATTCCCGCCTGGCTCATCCTCGACGAGCCCAACCCCGACGAGGCCAACCCCGCGGATATGAAAAGTAAGAAAGAAGAAGAGCCGTAATCCGTGCCGTGCTTGCTGTTCTTAGCCGTTCTTAGCAGTTCGTAGCGCCTTCGCGGCTTTGCGTGAGAATAAATCAACCCACGCTCGCCGCCTGCGCGACCGGCAGACCGGCTTCCACGCCCCGGCAGTACGCCAGAGACTTCCGCATTGCGTCTTCGGCCTGCTGCGCGGGGATGTCTTCCAGACCGTGCGCGAAGAGGCAGAGCGGGCGCGGGTAGTGAATCGCGCGCAGCGCGGCGAACATCTCGGCAAAGTTCAGCTTGCCGGTGCCGGGGCACTGGTCGGTCACGTCGCGCCAGTGCTTCTCGGCTGCGGGGCCCCAGTCCCAGGCGTAAAAGAGCCCCAGGTCCTTGCCGAGCGCGCGGATGCAGGCCGCGGGGTCTTCCTTGCGCTTGTACGAATGGATCGGCGCGTACGCGACGGCCAGGTGCGGGCTCGGCGCGGCGTTCACCACGTAGCGCATCTGTTCCAGCGCGTCGAAAGCCGTGTCGCAGTGGTTCTCGGGCGCGTAGACCACGTTCAGCGCCTTGGCCTTTTCGAGGTACGGGAGCAGGCGGTCCACGACGTCCTGCGGGCGTTCCTTCCCGTTCGTCTGGCTGTCGCGGACGAGGTAGGTCCCGCCGAGTTCCGCGAGTTGTTCCAGGCGCGCGAGCGTCACCTCTTGGCTCGCCCCGTAGACGCTCATCGCGTGGCAGCGCAGCCCGCTGGCGCTCAGCGCGCGGCGGATGCGCGCGGTATCGAGCGAGGCCTGGTTCGGCGGCAGGTGTTCGCACATCCCGCCGACGAACCAGAGGTCGATCTCCTTCAGCCCCAGCGCCGCGATGCGCGCGCAGGCTTCTTCCAGGCTGACCTTTCCGAAGGCGACGGAACTGGCGAAGTAGTCGAACATGAGCGCGCTCCCGTGTGCGAGTGAACGAAAGAATCCGCGTGGAATTGGATGGACGACCGGCCGCGCGCGCCGAACCCGGTTTCCCCGCCGGATCCGGACGCGCGCAGCCGATGCAGGTCTACGCCTTCGGCTTGGGCTTGGCGGCTTCGCTGCGGGTCCAGTGCGCCAGCGCGTCCTCGCCCGGCGTGAGCGGG
>JAHCJK010000072.1 GCA_026184295.1 Planctomycetota bacterium | reverse complement strand
AAAACCTTCAACCTCTCCATCGACGTCGACCGGCCCGTCGCGCATTTCGATGCCGCGACCCGGCAGATGGTGGCCATCGCCCGCGCCGTCACGCAAAAGGCCCGCCTCGTCATCATGGACGAGCCCACCTCCTCGCTCGACGAGCGCGAGGTCGCCGTGCTCTTCGAGACGATCCGCACGCTGAAACGCGCGGACGTCGCCGTCATCTTCATCGGGCACCGGCTCGACGAGCTCTACGCGATCTGCGACCGGGTGACGATCATGCGGGACGGCCAGACGGTCGCGAAAAGCCCGATGGCGGACATGCCCAAGATGGCGCTGGTGCGCCACATGCTCGGCAAGGAGCTCGCCGCCTTCCAGGCGATCGCGCCGGATGAGGACGCGCCCGAGCGGCCCGTCCGCCTCGCGGTCGAGAATGCCGGTGCGGGCGTGCGTGTCCGCGATGTCAGCCTCGACGTGCGCGAGGGCGAGATATCGGGCCTTGCGGGCCTGCTCGGCTCGGGCCGCACGGAGACGGCGCGCCTGATCTTCGGTGCCGACAAGATGCAGCGCGGCACGATCCGCATGGACGGCCGCGCGCGGACCTATCGCGAGCCGGCCGACGCCATCGCCGATGGCATCGGCCTCGTCTCGGAAGATCGCAAGATCGACGGCATCGTGCCCGACATGAGCATCCGCGAGAACATGACGCTGGCGCTGCTGCCGAGGCTGAAGAAGGCCGGCATCGTCGACCGCGCGCGGCAGGACGAGATCGTCACCCGCTACATCCGCGCCCTCGGCGTCAAATGCGCCTCGCCCGACCAGCCGATCAGGGAGCTCTCCGGCGGCAACCAGCAGAAGGTGCTGCTTGCCCGCTGGCTCGCCACCGACCCGCGCGTCCTGATCATCGACGAGCCGACCCGCGGCATCGATATCGGCGCCAAATCGGAAATCCTCAAGCTGTTGCGCAGCCTCGCCGACGAGGGCCTCAGCGTGCTGATGATCTCCTCCGAGCTGGAGGAGCTGCTCGCCGCCGCCGACCGCGTGACCGTGCTCAGCGACGGCACGTCCGTCGCGACCCTGCCGCGCAAGGACTTGAGCGAAGCGGCGTTGCTTTCCGCCATGGCCCATCAGGTTGAATGACATGACGACGATCGAGACCCCCGCCCCGCAGCCCTCCGGCACGCTTTCTCCCGGCAGCCGGCTGTTCACGCTGGCAAGCCGCTACGGCACGTTCGTCGCCTTCCTGGCGCTCATCGTCTTCAATGTCGCGGTGACACCGAACTTCCTTTCCTGGCAGACGCTCAACGTGAACCTCACGCAGGTCGCGACCATCGTCATCGTCGCGACCGGCATGACGCTCGTCATCGCCACCGGCGGCATCGACCTCTCGGTGGGCTCCGTCTATGCCTTGGCCGGCGTCGGCATGGGCCTGATCCTGCGCGCGGCCTTTCCGGCCGGCGCGGCTCCGCCCTCGGACGCCGCCGTCATTTTCGTGGCGCTGATCTCGAGCCTCGGCATCGGGCTGCTCTGCGGGCTGGTCAACGGCGTGCTCACCGTCGGCCTGCGCGTGCATCCGTTCATCATCACGATGGGGACGATGATGATTTTTCGCGGGCTCTCTGCCGTCGTCAGCGACTCGCAGAGCATCTCGCTTCCGGACGCGCTCAGCCGTCTGGTGCGCTTCAACTTCGGGCTCGGCCCGATGGTCAAGCCCGTGCCCGCGCTGGTGATGCTGTTCACGGCCGCCGCCGGCGCGGTGTTCCTGTCCCGCACCGTCCCGGGGCGCCACGTCTTGGCCGTCGGCGGCAACCTGGAAGCCAGCCGCTTTGCCGGGTTGCGCACGAACCGCATCGTCGCCGGGGTCTACGTGCTCTCGGGCCTGGCGGCGGGGCTCGCGGCCTTCGTCGGCTGCGGATACTACGGCGGAGCAGGCAGCAGCGACGCGACCGGCTACGAACTCTTCGTCATCGCCAGCGCGGTGGTGGGCGGCGCGAGCCTCAGCGGCGGACGCGGCAGCGCCGTCGGCGCGATGCTCGGCGCCATCCTCATCGAACTGATCCGCAAGTCGATCACGACGCTCCGCTTCAACCAGAATTACGAATGGATCATCGTCGGCGCGGCGATTATCATCGCCGTCGTCCTGGATCAGGCGAGTGCAAGGTGGACGGCCCGGCGTCTGGCGCGCGACGCCGCCGCCGCGCCGTCTGCGGGTGAGCAAAAAGGTGAGAAGCCCGTCTAGTCTATCTTAAAAGGAGCGCACGATGTCCAACCTGCGGACCATCCTGGCGGCCGGCGCGGCCGTGCTGCTGTTCACGCTGGCGGCCTGCGGAGGTGGCAAGACACCCGACAAGCCCGCGGGAGGCGGCGGGAAGGCCTCCGGCGGCGAAACCAATCCCGAACCCGCGCCGCCGGGGAAGAAACTGAAGATCGCGATGATCGCGAAGGCTTCGAACAACCCTGTCTTCTTAAGCGCCAAGACCGGCGCGGAGGCCGCCGCGAAGGAGATCGGCTCGAACGAAGGCATCGCGATCGAGATCGCCTGGCTGACGCCGATGGCCGAGGACGGCCAGGCGCAGGCGCAGTTTATCTCGCAGGCGGTGAACGAAGGCGCGAACGCGATCCTGATCTCGTGCTCCGACGCGGCCAAGGTGACCGGCGCGATCGACGACGCCGTGGCCGGCGGCGTGCCGGTGATGACCTTCGACAGCGACGCGGCGCAGAGCAAGCGCTTTGCGTACTACGGCGTGGACGACCTCGAGACCGGCCGGATGGTGATGGCCGAACTCGCCATCCTGATGGAAGGCAAGGGCAACGTCGCGATCCTGGCCGGAAATCAGAACGCGCCCAACCTGCAGAACCGCGTGAAGGGCGTGAAGGAAGAGGCCGCCAAATACCCCGACATCAAGATCGTGGACGTCTTCTACCACCCCGAGCCGCCGCAGGACGCGGTCGCCAAGGTGCTGGCGGTGAACAAGGATTTCCCCGAAGTGAACGGCTGGGCCTTCGTCGGCGGCTGGCCGCTCTTCACCAAGGCGCTGCTTACCGACCTCGATCCGAACAAGTACAAGGTGGTCTCGGTGGACGCGCTGCCCGAATGCCTTCCGTACGTGGACAAGGGCGTCGTGCCGGTGCTGCTCGCGCAGCCCACGTACAAGTGGGGCTACGAGTCCGTGCGCATCATCGTCGAGAAAGTGGTCCACAAGAAAGACGTCTCGGTGATGAACCGGATGGAACTCGTCCGCGTGAACAAGGACACCCTGGGCGCGTGGGCGAAGCAGCTCAAGGACTGGGGCTTCACCGTCGATCCGGAGTACCTCGCGCTGCCCTAGCGCAGCGGACGCCCCATGGCCTCGGTGCGTTTCGAAGCGATCGCCAAGCGCTTCCCCGGCGTGCAGGCGCTTAGCGACGTCTCCTTTGAGATCGCCGCCGGAAGCTGCCACGCGCTCTGCGGCGAGAACGGCGCGGGCAAGAGCACGCTCGGCAAGATCCTTGGCGGCATCCATGCGCCCGACGGCGGGCGGATCTGCCTCGACGGAAAGCCCGTGCACTTTCGCGATCCTCGCGACGCGCGCGCCGCGGGCGTCGCCGTCGTCCACCAGGAACTCGCCTTCTGCGAAAACCTGAGCGTCGCGGAGAACCTCTGCCTTGGGGCGTTGCCCGCGCGCGGCGGCTTCATCGACCGTGCGAAGATGGAGGAGCGCGCGCGGGAGATGCTCGAGGCCATCGGCGCCGGCCTGGATGTCCGCGCGCCCGTCGGCCGCCTGACCGTCGGCCAGCAGCAGATGGTGCAGATCGCGGCGGCCATGAGCGGGCAGGCGCGCGCGATCGTCTTCGACGAACCGACGAGCAGCCTGACGCAGCACGAAACGGAAAAGCTCTTCGAACTCCTCCGCCGCCTGCGCGCGCAAGGCGTCACCTGCATCTACGTCTCGCACCGCATGGCCGAAATCTTCGCGATCTGCGACGCCGTCACCGTGCTGCGCGACGGCCGCCACGTCGCCACGTGCTCGATCCAGGGCCTGACCGAAGACGAACTCGTCCAGATGATGATCGGCCGCAAGGTCGAAGCGCCGCGCCCGGCGCACGTGGACGCCGCGCCCGGCGAAGAACTGCTCCGCGTGGAAAACCTCGCGAGCCCCGGCCGGTTTTCCGGCGTCTCGTTCGCGCTGCGCGCGGGCGAAGTGCTCGGCATGGCGGGCCTGGTCGGCGCCGGCCGCACCGAAGTCGCGCAGGCGCTCTTCGGGCTCGACCCGGCCGCGACGGGCCGGATCGTCGTCCAGGGCCGGGAGGCCGCGATCCGGTCGGCGCGCGATGCGATGGCCGCGGGCCTGGGGCTCGTCCCCGAAGACCGCAAGCGCCACGGATTGGTGCTCTCGATGAACTGCCGCGAGAACGCGACGCTCCCGATGCTCGAACGGCTCGCGCGCTGGGCCTTCGTGCGCGGCGGCGAGGAACGCGGCCTCGTGGACGCGTACTTTCGCACGCTGAACGTGCGCGCGCCGGACATGGATTTTCCCGCCGCCGGGCTGAGCGGCGGCAATCAGCAGAAGATCGCGCTGGCGAAGTGGCTCGCTTCGCGCTGCCGCATTCTCTTGCTCGACGAACCGACCCGCGGCGTGGATATTGGCGCCAAGGCCGAGATTCATGCGCTGATCGGACGGCTCGCGTGCGAAGGCCATGCGATCCTGCTGATCAGCAGCGAGATGCCCGAACTGCTCGGGCTTTCCACGCGCATCCTGGTGCTGCGCGAAGGCCGGGTGGCGGGCGAGCGCTCGCGCGCGGAGGCCACGCAGGACGGCCTGATGCGCCTGATGGCCGGGCTTAGGGCGGCGTGAGCGGCCCCGGCCGGGCCGAGGCGGGGCGGAGGACCGGATGCTTTACGTAGCGGACGCGCCGGGCAAAGGGCGCGGCATCTTTACCGACATGGCGCTGGCCAAGGACGACGTCGTCGAACGCGCGCCCGTGGTCGTCGTGCCTGCCGATCAGGTGGAACTCGTCGAAAAGACCGTGCTGCTCGACTACTATTTCTGGTGGAAGGTGGACACGCTGGAGATCGCCGTCGCCTTCGGGTACGGCTCGCTCTACAACCATGCCGACGAACCCAACGCGCATTATTGGATGGATTACGACCATAAAACCATCGTCTTCTACGCCCTGCGCGACATCGCGGCGGACGAGGAGATCACCTTTAATTACAACGGGAATTCGACCGAGAAATCCGCGCTCTGGTTTTCCACGGGCGAGAAGCGCCCGGGGCTGTGGAACTACGGCGAGAAGCAGTTGCGGGAACTCTGGGAGAAGCCGAAGGAGTAGTCAGGCCTCGATCCGTTCGGCGCCCGCGTAGATGTTGAAGCGTCCGTCGCGCACGAAACCCAGCAGCGTCTGCCCGAATTCCTTCGCGAAATCCACGGCCAGGCTCGACGGCGCGCCCACCGCCGCGACGGCCGGCACGCCCGCCATCGCCGCCTTCTGCATGATCTCGAAGCTGGCGCGCCCGCTGACGAAAAGGATCAGGCCGCTCAACTTGGTTTGTCCGGCCAGAAAGCGCTCGCCGACGGCTTTGTCCACCGCGTTGTGCCGCCCGATGTCCTCGCGCAGTACCACCAGCGCGCCGGCCGCGTCGAAGAGCGCCGCCGCGTGAATCCCGCCGGTCTTTTCGAAGACGCTCTGCCGCGCGCGCAGGGTCTCGGCAAAGCCGAGCACCACCTTCGCGGGCACCTTCGGGCCTTCCGAGGCGATCGCTTCGCATCCGGCGGCGCGCACGGCATCCAGCGACGCCTTGCCGCAAATCCCGCAACTCGAGGACGCGTAGAAGTTGCGCTGCAACCGCGCGAGGTCGAAGGCGACGCCGTCGCGCAGGCGCACGCGCACGACGTTGTACTGCTGGTTCTGCTTGTCCGCGCCGACGCAGTAGGTGATCTCGCGCAGGTCTTCGGGGTTGCGCAGAATGCCTTCGGTGTGGAGGAAGCCCGCGGCGAGTTCGTAGTCGTCGCCGGGCGTGCGCATCGTTACGGCGATGCCGTGGTCGAAGCGTTTGCCAGCGGCCTCGCCGGAGATGCGAATCTCGAGCGGTTCTTCGGCGGCGACGAGGTCTTTTTCGTTCGTGGACGCGCCGTCCTTGATCTTGCGGACGGGCACTTTGGCGAGCGTGCGTTTGGGCGTCATGCGGGACTCCGGGGAAGGGGAGGCGCGGCGCGCCGCCCGATCAGCCGAATCCCATCATGCTCGCCTGGAGCTTGCCTTCAAACGTCATCTTTTCCTTGTTCCACGGCGGGTCGAAGACCTGCGCGACCTCCACGGCGGTGACGCCGGGCTGCTTCGCGACGACTTCGTTGATCTTCGCCTTGATCTGGTCGCCGACCGGGCACGCGGGGCTCGTGACGGTGAACTCGATCTTGTATTTGCCGGGCTCCGGCTCTTCCACTTTATAGATCAGCCCCAGGTCCACGATGTTGATCGGGATTTCCGGGTCGAAGATTTCCTTCATCGCTTCGCGCACTTCGTCAGGCGTGGCCATGGCTTCCTCCCGCTACTCTTTCTCGGTATTCGTCTCGCACGCTTCGACGGTCTCGCCGCCGGTCTTGCCCGCCTGGTACGCCAGGATGCCGTTCTTCAGCGTCGTCCAGGCCAGCGTCGCGCACTTTACGCGCACGGGAAACTTCTTCACGCCTTCCAGCGCTTCCAGGTCGGGGACTTCGGGCGGCACCTCGAACGCGGCCTCGTTGCGCATCATCGCCTTGAACTTGTCGCTGGCGGCGCTGGCCTCCGCGAGCGTCTTGCCGCGCATCGTCTCCGTCATCATCGAGGAACTCGCGATGCAGATCGCGCAGCCTTTGCCGTCGAAGCCGACTTCTTCCAGGCGTTCGCCCTGGGCGTCCAGCTTGCCGTACACGGTCACCTTGTCGCCGCAGACGGGGTTGTTGCCCTTGGTGACGATCTCCGCGCCGGCCAGTTCGCCTTTGTGATGCGGCCGCCGGTAGTGCTCGAACAGCACGTCGCGGTAAAGCTGGTCGAGGTTTTTCTCTTCGTTGTGCGCGTCTTGCATGGTGTCCCCTATGAAGTTCCGCGCTTTCCTTTTGGCCGTTTGTGCTTGAGTGCCGGTAGGGTAATCCAAAGTACGAGTTCAGAATTACGACTTGGCTTCACCCTTACTCCGCGTTTGCACTCAAGAATGTCTACTGATCGATCCCCGAACTTTGTACGCACGTTATTCAAAAGAGCCTCATATGCATGGCTTATGTTCATGCCGATTGCGGTGCAATCTGGAAACTGATCGATTCTGGCCTCCCACGAATCTCCAAATGCATTCATACAACGTATTCGAACTTTGTATTTCGCTGGCCTTCTCCTTTATTTACGCGAATTTCTTCCGCACGGTCTCCAGCGCCTTCACCAGCGCGTCGATGTCTTCCTTCGCCGTGTACAGGTATGCGCTCGCGCGCGCGGTGCTGGGCGAGCCGAGCCATTCGTGCAGCGGCTGCGCGCAGTGGTGCCCGGCGCGCACGGCCACGCCCTCGCCGTCCAGAATCTGCGCGACGTCGTGCGCGTGGATGTCCTCGAACTCGAACGCGAAGACGCCGGCGCGAATCTCGGGATTCGCGGGCCCGAACACCTTCAGGTGCTTGACGCTCTTCAGGCGCTCCAGCGTGTACGAAACCAGTTCCTTCTCGTGCGCGCGGATATTCGCCATGCCGGTCTTCATCAGGTACTCGACGGCCGCGGTCATCCCGGCGGTCTCGGCGATCGGCGGCGTGCCGGCCTCGAAGCGCCCCGGCGGTTCCTTGTAGGTGGACGACGAGATCGTCACCTCTTCGATCATCTCGCCGCCGCCGAGGAACGGGTCCATCTTTTCGAGCAGCGACATGCGCCCCCACAGCACGCCCAGGCCGGTCGGCCCGAGCATCTTGTGGGCGCTGAAGGCGTAAAAGTCCGCGCCCAGGGTCTGGACGTTGACGGGCAGGTGCGGGACCGCCTGGCAGCCGTCCACGACAAAGATCGCGCCGGCGTCGTGCACCTTCTTGGCGATTTCGGCGATGGGGTTGATCGTGCCGAGCACGTTCGAGACGTGCGTGAGCGCCACGATCTTGACCTTGCCGCCCTTCAGGAACGCGTCGAGTTCTTCCAGGCGCAGCGTGCCGTCGGCATTGAGTTCGATGCCTTTGACGACGACGCCCTTGTCCTTCGCCAGCAGGTGCCACGGCACCAGGTTGGCATGGTGTTCCATGCGCGAGACGATCACTTCGTCGCCGGCCTTGAGGAACTTGCGCGCGTAGCCGTGCGCGACCAGGTTCATCGCTTCGGTCGCGTTCTTGGTCCAGACGATCTCGCCCGGCAGGTACGCGTTGATGAAGAAGTGCATGCGCGTGCGCGCGCATTCGTAGATCTCGGTGGCGCGTTCGGCCAGCACGTGCAGGCCGCGGTGCACGTTCGCGTTGCTGACGTGGTAGTACTCGTTCATCGCGTCGATGACGGTAAACGGCTTCTGCGAGGTCGCGCCGGAATCGAGGTACACGAGGCGCTTCCCGTTGTGAATCTTCTGCTTCAGGATCGGGAAATCCTGGGCCACGCGGCGCGGATCGAGCGCGATGGTTTCGCGCGCGGGGGCGGCAGCTTTCTGGGTGTTGGACATGGGTGCTTCCTCGGCGTTTTTCACCACGGAGATCACAGAGCACACGGAGAAAAACGGTACGTAAAAAACGCAGTTCTCTGTGTCTTCAGTGGGCTCCGTGGTGAATCAAAAGCTTAGACTTCCACTTCGATGTTGTCGCCCGTCACCCGGACCTTGTACGGCTTGACCGGTTCGACGGCGGGCAGCGTCTTGGCCGCGCCGGTCTTGAGATCGAACTGCGCGCCGTGCCAGGGACATTCGACGGTGCAGTCGTCCACCAGGCCGCCCTCGGCCAGGCTCGCGTCGGCATGCGTGCAGCCGTCGTCGATGGCCAGGTACCCCGCGCCGGTGTGGAAGACGGCGATGCGCTTGCCGTTCACTTCTACGCATTTGCCGCGGCCTTGCGGCAGCGCGTCCTTTTTCAGCACGGCGACGAAATCGGGCATGCGCGCGTTCCTCGTCTCGGTTCCGGGTTCAGCTCCGCGCCGCGATCTTCGCGTCGATGCGCTTGCGCAGCGGCTCGATCACTTCCTCGAGCCCGAACTTCAAGATCACTTCTTCGAAGAAGCCGTCCATGATCATCTTGCGCGCCTGGAATTCGGTGATGCCGCGGCTGAGCAGGTAAAAGAGCATGGTCGGGTCGATCTGCCCCGCGGTCGCGCCGTGCGTGCAGCGGACGTCGTTGGCGAGGATTTCCAGGCCGGGGATCGAATGGATGCGCGCGTCGTCGCTGAGCAGCAGGGTGCGGTTCTGCTGGTAGGCGTCGGTCTTCTGCGCGTCGGCTTCGAGGCGGATCATGCCGCGCCAGCCGGCGCGGGCCTTGTGGTCCAGCGCGCCCTTGTACATCAGGTCGCTGCGGCAGTGCGGCGCGACGTGGCGCTGGTAGGTCGTCAGGTGATGCTGCTGTTCGTGCAGGCCGTAGTAGAGCCCGTACAGAATCGCCTCGCCGAAGGGCTCGGCCATCTCGCATTCCATGAAATCCTTCGAGAGCTTCGCGCCCAGATGCGCGCTGGCGAAGGTGCAGTGCCCGTGCTTCATCACGCGCACCTGCTGCGCGCCGATGCCGACCACGCCGGGCGCCAGGTCCTGGAGCAGGATGTAGCGCAGCTTCGCGCCCGGCCCGACGACGATCTCGGTCTGCGGATTGCAGAAGCCCGCGTCGCCGTCCTGCGAGCAGTACCCTTCGTAGACGGTCGCTTCCGCGCCCTCTTCGAGCACGATCAGGTTGTGCGGATAGATCCCGTCCTTGCCCGGGCGCGTGCCGAATTCGCAGCGGAAGAGGCAGGTCGTCTTCGCGTTTTTGGGCAGGTGCAGCACGTAGCCGCCGTCGCAGAGCGCCTGGTTCAGCGCGTGGAACTTGCCGCCCTTGCGGTCCACGATCGTCCCGTGCGCGCCCGCGGGGTAGACTTCCGTCGCCCACTTGGCCTCGAGCACCTGCGGGATGTCCTTGAGCGCCTGCTCCAGCGTGCCCCAGAAGCCGCCGGCTTTGGCGGCCGCGTCGCTTTCTTCGATCAGAATGGGGAGCTGCCCGCTGCGTTCGGTGGCCGGTTCGATCTCCAGGCCGCTCAGGTCCACGCGGCGCCAGAGTTCGTCGGTCTTGCCGGGCATCGGCAGTTCGTTCCAGGCGCCGAGCGCCTTCAGGCGGCGTTCGAGCAGCCACGCGGGCTCGCCGCGCTGCTTGGAATACGCATTCACGCTCTCGGCGGTCAGGGCTTTGGCTTCAACACTTGCGACGGGCATGATTCTATGTGTTCTCCAGTTTCGGCGCCGAGGCGTGCGCGGCAGGCCCGCGCCTCCTTGTTTCCGAGGCGGGCGTCAGCCGACCGTCCCTTCCATCTCGAGTTCGATCAGCCGGTTCATCTCGACCGCGTACTCCATCGGCAGTTCCTTGATCAGCGGCTCGATGAAGCCCGTGACGATCATCTTCGCGGCCTCGTCCTCGGTCAGCCCGCGGCTCATCAGGTAAAAGAGCTGTTCTTCGCTGATCTTGCTGACGCTGGCCTCGTGTTCGATCTGCACCTTTTCCGCGTCCACTTCGATGTACGGATAGGTGTCGCTGCGGCTCTGGTCGTCCAGGATCAGCGCGTCGCAGACCACGCGCGACTTGCTGTCCTCGGCGCCGTCCAGCACCTTGCAGAGCCCGCGGTAACCCGCGCGCCCGCCGTCCTTGCTGATCGACTTGCTGGTGATCACGCTCGACGTGTGCGGCGCGCAGTGCACCACCTTCGCGCCCGCGTCCTGGTGCTGGCCCTTGCCCGCGAAGGCGATGGAGAGGATTTCGCCGCGCGCGCCCGGTTCCATCATGTAGACGGCGGGGTACTTCACCGTCAGGCGGCTGCCGATGTTGCCGTCGATCCATTCCATCGTCGCGTCCTGGTAGGCCACGGCGCGCTTGGTGACGAGGTTGTAGACGTTCGTGGACCAGTTCTGGATCGTGGTGTAGCGGCAGCGCCCGCCCTTCTTGACGACGATCTCGACGACCGCCGAATGCAGGCTGTCGCTGCTGTAGACGGGGGCCGTGCAGCCTTCGACGTAGTGCACGAACGCGCCCTCGTCGACGACGATGAGTGTGCGTTCGAACTGCCCCATGTCCTTCGCGTTGATGCGGAAGTACGCCTGGAGCGGGATGTCCACCTTCACGCCCTTCGGCACGTAGATGAAGCTGCCGCCCGACCAGACCGCGCTGTTCAGCGCCGAGAACTTGTTGTCGCCCGGCGGGATGATCTTGCCGAAGTGTTCCTTGAAGATGTCCTCGTGCTTCTTCAGGCCTTCTTCAGGCGAAAGGAAGACGACGCCCTTGTCTTCCCACTCCTTCTTCAGGTTGTGGTAGACCACTTCGCTGTCGTACTGCGCGCCGACGCCGCCGAGGAACTTGCGTTCGTCTTCGGGGATGCCGAGCTTGTCGTACGTGCGCTTGATCTCCTCGGGCACCATGTCCCACGTGTCGTACTTCTTGTCGGTGGGGGCGAGGTAGTACGTGATGTTGTCGTAGTCGATGTGCGAAAGATCGCCGCACCACTGGGGCGTCGGCTTCTTGAAGAAGATCTCCAGGCTGCGCAGGCGGAAGTCGCGCATCCAGGCCGGCTCCTTTTTGAACTCGCTGATCGCCGCGACGACCTCGCGCGTCAGCCCCTTCTGCGTGCGGAAGGTGTGCTTCTCCTGCTCGTGGAAGCCGAACTTGTAGTCCTTCACGATCTCCCCGGCCGGATTGATCTCCGTCGCCGCGGGCTCGCGCAGAATCTTGTCGTGGGTCGCCATCGGTCTATCCTCCGTACTTCGAGTCTTTATTCACCACAGAGGGCACAGAGATCACAGAGAACGACGCTTCGTGTATTTTGTTCTCTGACCCCTGACCCCTGACCCCTGATCCCTGACCACTGACCACTGATCACTGACCACTGACCACTGACCACTGACCACTGACCACTGACCACTGACCACTGACCCGTTCAATCTCACGGCTCCCAACATGTATCGCTGCCGTTCTCTGTGTCCTCTGTGCGCTCCGTGGTGAAAAACTACCCCGCCTTCGCGTACTTCTTCTTCGCCGCGTCGTAGCCGTGCTGGTCGATCTCGTCGGCCAATTCCGGCCCGGCGCTGACGGCCACCTTGCCGTCCAGCAGCAGGTGCGCGTGCGTCGGCGGCACGTAGTTCAGCATGCGCTTGTAGTGCGTGATGATCAGGATGCCCATGTTGTGCTTCTTGGCCATCAGCGCGGCGCCGGTGCCGACCGTGGCCAGCTTGTCCACGTCCAGGCCGCTGTCGGTCTCGTCCAGCATCGCGAACTTCGGCTGCAGCATCGCGAGTTGCAGGATTTCCATCTGCTTCTTCTCGCCGCCGCTGAATCCTTCGTTCAGGTAGCGCGTGGCCAGCGTCGGGTCGATCTTCAGTTCCTTCATCGCGGCCATCAGCTTCTTCTGGAACTCCATGACGCTGAAGCCCGCGTCCTTGCCGCCGGTCTTGTCCGTGGCTTTCACCACGCCGCCGTGGAAGCGCGCCTGGTACGCCGTGCGCAGGAAGTTCGCGACGCTGACGCCGGGCACCGAGATCGGGTGCTGGAAAGCGAGGAAGACGCCCTTGCGCGCGCGTTCGGACGGTTCCATCGCCAGCAGGTCTTCGCCTTCGAAGAACACCTTGCCGCCGGTCACCGTGTAATTCGGGTGGCCCATGATCGCGTAGGCGAGGGTGCTCTTGCCCGAGCCGTTCATGCCCAGGAGCACGTGGGTCTCGCCAGCCTTGATGGTCAGGCTGAGGCCCTTCAGGACCTCCTTTTCGGCGACCTTCACGCGCAGGTCTTCGACGACAAGCAGAGGAGCGTTCGATGCCATGGTCCGTTCTTTCCTTTGTGCGTTACGCCTTGGCGGCGCTGGGTTCGCCCACGCCGACCGGCTTGGAATCTTCGTGCGCGCCCACCCACGCGGGGTGGCCGCCGTTCTTGCGTACCGATTCGACGAGGTGTTCGAGCGAGACGCCCTGCAGGACTTCCTGCATGCGCCGTTCGGCCTCGCGGAAGGTGTTCACGATCAGGCACTTCGGCCCCAGCGAGCAGCTCTTGGCCGAGGCGTTGCATTCGTACATCGGGGACGAGCCCTCGAAGACCAGCGCGATGTCCCAGAGCGTGATCTCGTGGGTGGCCTTGCCGAGCTGGTAGCCGCCTTTCGCGCCGCGGTGCGAGCGCAGCAGGCCGGCCTTCGAAAGCTGCTGGAAGATCTTGGCGAGATACGAGAGCGACACCTTCTGCGCCGTGGCGATCTCTTCGACCGAGAAGTCCTGCTTCTCGGGGTGCGCCGCCATAAAAAAGAGGCTGTCGATGGCCGTCTCGGTGCTCTGTGCATACTTCACGGCTGTTCCTCCCGGGAACCCGGCCTTCGGTGGGCTCCTCACACTCCTTATATTAGGCCGCTGCACGCCCCTGTCAAGATAATGCGGACAACCATTGTCTGTATTATCGCTAAAATGCAAGCTCTTGTTATCCAAATAGGTTACAATTAATGCAGGTGTGCATTGAAGTTGCAGCGTTGCCTCGAAAGCTGCGGCCAAGAGGGCGCGATGCGGGCCTCGAAAATTTCCTTCAAAATCCGGTTATCAAACGACGCTCGGCGGGTAGCTGATGGTGGAATTGGGGCGAGGTTCGCGCGAGGGACGCGTAGAATGCCGACCGTCGAGATGCGCCGCACACGGGAGACCGCCTTGGCCACGCCGACCGCAAAGGACGCCAGCGCCGAACGCTCCGACGAGAGCCTCCTCGCGCGTTTCTGGACCGAGCGCGACCAGGCGTGCTTCGCCGAACTCGTCAGCCGCTACCAGGATTCCGCATACCGCATCGCCTTTGCCCGCTGCGGACGCCGCGACCTCAGCGAAGATGCCGTGCAGGACGCCTTCCTGGTGCTCGCGCGCAAACGCGAAGACGCCGTGCCCGCCAACTTCCGCGCCTGGTTCTTCGCCGTGGTCACGAACATGACGCGCCACCGCATGCGTTCCGAAGCCCGCGGCAGCCGCCGCGTGAAGAGCGTCCGCTATCAAGAGGAGGTCCGTATGGTCTCCGCCGATCGCGCCCAGGACGGCGCGTGCGGGCTCGATGCCGAGACGCGCGACGCGATCGCCGCTGCGTTGGGCAAGCTGAGCGAGGAACTGCGCCTGCCGCTGGTTCTTTATTTTGTGGAAGGGATGACGCAGGACCAGGTGGGCGAAGCCGTGGGCGTCTCGCAGTCGCTGATCGCGCGGCGCATCGCTCAGGGGCTCGAGAAACTCCGCGCGCGCCTGGCCCTGGACGGCGTGGCCGTCTCCGCCGTGGCGCTGCCGGTCATGCTCAAGGACGCGGGGCTGCTCGCCGCGCCCACCGGCCTGGCGCACGCGCTGGGCAGCGAAGCCTTCGTCAAACTCGCGCTGGAAGGAGGCCGCCAGTCGATGCGCCTGGCCGCCGCGTCGGTGGGCTCGCATTCGTCCAACGCGGCCGTGGCCAAGGTTGCGGTTGCGCTATTGCTGGTCGTGGGCGGAATGGCCGCGGCCTGGCAGTTCGGCCACGGCCGGAGGGCCGACG
Source organism: Planctomycetota bacterium (assembly GCA_026184295.1). Classification (GTDB taxonomy): domain Bacteria; phylum Planctomycetota; class SZUA-567; order H5-PLA8; family H5-PLA8; genus JACQFI01. The sequence goes on along the minus strand of JAHCJK010000072.1, from coordinate 11,239 downwards.
CCGCGCACCCGCCGGCGGAAGCCGCGCCGGGCACGCCCGCCGTCGCCGCGAAACCAGCCGCCGCGGAACCGCGCACGCTCAAGCATTGGTCGTGGGACCTCGTCCGGGAGAAACCGCCCGCCGACTGGCTGGTGGGCGAGCACTTTGCCTGGGAACCCGGCAAGGGCCTGCGCACGATCCCGAACGTAAAGTCTTCGATGGTGATCTCGCCCTACCATTACCGCTTGCCGTTGCGGGTGGAAATGGTCGTTCGTCCGAACGAGACGGGCGCGATTTCGTCCGGCATCGACCTGGCCCAGGGCAACGCCTACATCCCGCGCAAGGTATACAAACTCCGCCCGTTCGACGTCGTGAACTTCAACCAGGATTTCCGCCTGGTCAGTTACGTCTACGACGATTACGTCGTCCACCTGGCGACCTCCGACCTGCCGACCGTGGTCCTGCACTTCGATGGCGCGGCCGCCTTCACGCGCATGACGCTGACGGTCTCCAACCTCGCGCTGAAGAAACTCACGATCGACGAGATTCGCCGCGAGGACCTTCCGGAACAGGTGCTGCGTGAGATTCCCGGCGCGCTGACGGGCACGCCGATCGAGACCGACGCGATCCCGCTCATCGCCCCGCCGCAGGACGGCAAGTCGCCCTCGCAGGACCTCATCGACAAGCTCAACGCGCCCTTCATCGAGGACCGCGCGCCGTGACCACCGACGCGTGGTTCCGGCGCGCGGAAGTGCCCCGCGGCGCGTGGACCGCCGACCGCCTGGGGCGGTTGCTCTCGGGCGGGTTCGTGCTCGCGTCGATGCTGATCGCGCTGCTCGGCCCCTGGCCCGCCTGGATCGGCTGCGCCGCCGCCGCCTTCGCGGGCGTGCAACTGCTGGTGACATCGCTGGTGGGATGGTGCCCGCTGCAGGCGCTCCTGCGCCGCCTCGGCGCCAAGGAACGCGAAGAAGTCTTCGCCGAAGCCCTGCTGCGCACGCAGGACAGCCGCGCGGAAGGCTAGGCCGGTACCCGAATAAATCTTGAGGAAGCAGAAGCGCCCTGGGCCGGCGAAGTCGCCGCGGCCCTGCAGGCGCTCTTCCTCGAACACGGAACACCGCTGGTCCTGAAGTCCGACCAGGGCTTCAGGGCGAAGGCCATCGCCGAAGTGCTCCTGAAACACCGGGTCGAGCACCTCTTGTCTCCGGCCTATTACCCCAAGTACAATGGCGGCATTGAAGCAGGCATCGGATCGCTGAAGACGCGCATCCACCACGAGGCGGTGCGGCACGAGCATCCGGGCGAGTGGACCTGCGACGACGTAGAGGCTGGCCGCTTGCAGGCCAACGAACTCGCCCGGCCGTGGGGCTACAAGGCCGAGTGTCCGCTGGAAGCGTGGATGCAGCGTACCAAGCTTGGCTAATTAGAGTAAACCCATGTACGGGTCAATACCGAATAACGAGGTTGCGATGACTGATCAGAGAAGTCGAACAATCAAAGCTTGTTCAACCATCTCTGTAGACTTAGGTTTTCGAAAGAGACATAAGAAGGTCTTTCATGCATATCCGCTAACAAACGACATACTTGGACTAGAACGTATCTCAAAAATCCCTTTTCGCTCATTTTTTCGGTGCGACATGCCGAGAGTTAAGGCATGGATATCTCCGAACCGCAGTGGGCGCTTTTGGCGCCTCTGATCCCAAAAGATCATGTCGCTGGCGAAGGCCGCGGGCGGCCCGCGCGCAGTTCCCGCGACGTGCTCAACGGCATCCTGTGGGTGCTGCGCACCGGCGCGCCCTGGCACGATCTTCCCGCACGGTATCCGCCGTACCAGACCTGCCATCGCCGCTTCAAGGACTGGGTCGAAAACGGCGTGATCGAAGAGATCTTGCGTTCGCTGCTGCTCGATCTCCTCAAACGCGGGCAACTCGACCTCTCCGAAGCGTTCATCGACGGTTCCTTTTCCTCGGCAAAAAAAGGGGTCTTGGCGTTGGTAAGACTAAGCGGGGAAAGGGGAGCAAGATCATGGCAATTGCAGACCGCCATGGTCTTCCTGTCGCCATCTGGGTTGGCAGTGCTTCGCCGCATGAAGTCACACTTGTCGAACCCACGCTTGATCACCTCTTGACGCCTCGCCCGCCCGCGCGGCTCCTGGGCGACAAAGCGTACGACAGCGACCCGCTCGACAAGCGCCTCCGAACGGAGCGCGGTATCGAACTCATCGCGCCCCACCGTTCGGACCGGCGTCACATCACCCAGGACCGCCGACCGCTACGCCGCTACAAGCGTCGCTGGAAGGTCGAGCGACTCTTCGCATGGTTGCAGTACTTCAGACGAGTAACCACGCGCTGGGAATACCACCTGCAGCTCTTCCAAGGCATGGTCCATCTCGCTTGCCTCGTCATCCTCCTGAGGTATTTTTGAGATGGGTTCTACTCAATATTTTCCAGAGCTCGCCTGTACCAGGATCTTCGAGGCGAATCTTCAAACCTTGAGCGCCTGTTGTGTGAAATAGTGCAGAACGGCAGGTCGACTCCCGCCAGATTGGGACGGCTACTCCGGCAGCAGCCCGTTCGCCTTCAGCACTTCATACACTTTCCCGCCGGCGTTGGCGCAGTAGTCGGGGGTGTAGGACTTGTTGTTGAAGGACGCCGTGAAGATTTTGCTCAGGGCGATGGCGGCGTCTTTAGGGCTGCGCATGCGCGGGACGAGCGTGGCCACCTTGGCGGCTTCGGCTTCGTACTCGTTGCGCGGGGCGCCGCCGGCGATCAGGCGTTCAGGGTCCCAGGCGCGGACGGCGTCGCCGATGAGCGTGAGGGCGCGTTTGTAGTCTTCCTTCGTCTTCATCGAGGTTTCTCGTCCTTCGCGGCGGCATGATTCCGGCCCGGGCGGGAATCTTTGGCCCGGTCCGGCACGTATGGTTGTACCGCGCCTCCGCCGGATTGCGCGTGGCTTCCGGTGGAATACGATGTTTGCCCAGGTAAAGAGGTTCTGGAAAGCGAGGCGCCGATGCGCGGGTGGGGCGTGCTGCTGTGCGTACTGGGAGGCTTGGGCGCGATGAACGTGGCCGCCGCGGACCATCCGGAAGAACTCGGGCAGGTCGCCTGGCTGCGCGACTACGCGGACGCGCAGAAGGCCGCGAAGGCCTCGGGCAAGCCGATCCTGATCCTGTTCATGGAAGTCCCCGGGTGACAGACCTGCAAAGACTTCGGGCGCGGGCCGCTCAGCGATAAAGACGTGCTTAAGGCCGCCAAGGATTTCGTCACCGTCTGCATCTACAACAACGTGCGCGGCAAGGACGCGGAAGTGCTCAAGGCGTTCCGCGAGCCCGCGTGGAACAACCCCGTCGTGCGCTTTCTCGACGCCACGGGCCAGGACCTGATCCCGCGCAAGGACGGCGTCTACCGCACCGAGGACCTGCTCGAGCGGATGAAGCGCGCGCTGGAGAAGTCCGCGCAGGCCGCGGGCAAATCCGCCGATCCGGCGCCGGACGCGAAGACGACCGCCCCGGACGCGGGCAAGTAACCCGGCCGCGCGCCGCGAACCTCACCGAATCTTGACTGGCGTTCCGTCAATCGTTTGCCAATATGTTGCGGACTAACCACGCGTAGGCGAACGCATCCTATAAGGAGAAGCCCATGCCCTGCCTCGTCGTCCTGAACCTCGAGACCGCCGAGACCGACGCGAAGAAGATTTCGGCCGTGGAAGAGAAGCTCTCGAAGTACGGGTTCCGCAAGAGCATTCCGGCCGACGACCAGACCAGCGTGCCGCTGCCGGCGAGCACTTTCGCGGGCACCGCGGGCGGCGGGACGAGCAAGGAGATCGCCGAGGCCGTGCGCGAGAAGGTCCGCGAAATCCTGAACGAGAGCGGGGTCAAGGGCGCGTTCTTCGTCTCGGTCGGCGACGACTGGTGCTGGGCGGCCGGCAAGACCTCCTGACCGCGGCTTTTCGGAACCGCAGGCGAGGCGCGGGGTTCCACGGAAGGACGGCGCCGCGCGGGCCGGGTGTTCATATTTGACCGGGCGTGGGACGCGCCGAACTTCGCGAAAAAATCCGGTGCCCATTTCGCGCGCGCGCTCTAGGATGGGAGCATGTCCCACAGCATTATCGACGAAAGCTTCCTGCGGCGGCTGCCGCTGCGCGACGGCGCCTACCGGCTCGACTACGGCGCGGTCAGCATCGATTCGAAACTCGAAGACGCGCTCTACGGACGCTCCTACCTGGGTTACCACGCGGGCCTGAAGCAGCCGGTGATCGTGCGCGTCTACCCGCCCGAGACGCGCCAGCGCCCGCACGAATACGAACGCTTCATGGACGATGTCCGCCGCGTCGCGCGCGTGCGCCATCCCAGCATCGCCGGGATTTACGAAGTGGGCGAACACCTGGGCCATCCGTTCTTCATCATGGAATACGTTTCGGGCGTGCCGCTGGCCGAGCGCATCAAGGCGCTGCCGATGCCGGCGGCGCAGGCGGTCAACGTGCTGCTGCCGCTGGCCGAAGGCCTGTGCGAGATCTGGCGGCACGGGTTCGTGCACCGCAACGTCAGCCCGCTGTACATCTGCCTGCCGTCCGACGGCCCTGCCAAGCTGGACGTGAAGACGATCCTGCCGCGCATGCCCATCGACACGCATTCGAAGCGCTACCTGACGCCGATCATGGCGCCGTACTGGTCGCCGGAAGAAGTCTCGGGCGAGAGCCGCATCGACGGGCGCGCGGACATGTGGAGCTTCGGGGCGGTCTTCTACCACGCGGTGACGGGACGGATTCCGTTCAACGGCAGTTCGCTCGAGCAGGTGCTGCACCGGATTCTCACCGGTTCGCCGGCCGATCCGCGTTCGATCAACGGGTCGCTGCCGCAGTCGCTCTGCGATTTTCTCCTGCGGCTGCTGCGGCGGGAACCGTCGCAGCGCTTCGCGACCGCGGAAGAATTCATGGGCTCCATGCGCGCGATCCACGCGCAGTTGATCTCGGCGGTGAAGGACGAAAAGACCGCGATCATTCCCGCCAGCGGCTTCGTCGGCCCGCGCACGGCCAAGCCGTCGGCGCGCGAAAAGGCCGAGACGCCGGAACTCGCCGAAGTCGCGCCGGTCAAGGAAGGCGACACGATCGCCAACTGCCTGATCGAGACCGAGATCGGTTCGGGCCCGACGGGCAAGGTCTTCAAGGCGCGCCACAAGGTCCTGGAGATTCCCGTCGCGGTAAAGGTGATGCCGCCGGGCCTGGGCGACCGCGAACCGATCTACCTTGCGCTCTTCATGCGCGAAGCGCGCGTGGCCGCGCGCATCCGGCATCCCAACGTCGCGGCGCTGTTCGAGGCCGGCTGCGAGCACGGGCGGCATTACTTCGTCATGGAGTACGTCCCCGGCGGCACGGTGAAGGAACGCGCGGCGCTGAACGGCGGGCGCCTGAGTTCCGCCGAAGTGCTGGCGGTGATGCTCGGCGTGGCCAAGGGCCTGGCGGCGGCGGAAAAGGTCAACGTCGTCCACCGGAACATCAAGCCGGACAACCTGATGCTCGGCGAGAACGGCGAAGTGAAGATCGTCGATCTGGGCCTGGCGAAGCGCATTGCGCCCAAGAGCGGCCAGGTGCGCGAATCGATCATGGCCGAGCAGATCACGCAGCACATGGGCCACAATCCGGTCTCGGGCGCGCCGGCGTACATGGCGCCCGAACTGGCCATGGAGCCCGAGAAGGCCGACATCCGCGCCGACCTGTACTCGCTGGGCGTCACCGCGTACTACACGCTGCTCGGACGGCTGCCGTTCAACGCCGCGCGCGCGATGGACCTGCTGCTGAAGCACCAGACCGAGGTTCCGCCCGCGCCGGTGGACGTGGATGCGCGCACGCCCCAGGCGCTTTCGGACGTGATCGTGCGCCTGCTGGCCAAGCGCCCCGAAGCCCGCTACGCCAGCGCCGCCGAACTCGCCGAAGTGCTCGAGAAGCTCGCGCCGCAACTGAAAACGTGATAGCGGAAGCGTTGGCTGGTTGGCTGGTTTACTGGTTGGCTAGTTATTGGGTTGGCTAGTTAGCTGGTTTGCTTGTTCGCTGGTTCGAACCAGTCAACAAGATAACCAGCCAACAAGATAACCAGCCAACAAGATAACCAGCCAACAAGATAACCAGATAACCAGCCAACAAGACAACCAGCCAACCATTCCTTCCTCTAGTCACCGCGCGCGATCCAGGGCTGCTCGCGAAAGGCCTTCGGGGTCAGGTTCGTGCGCTCCCGGAAGACGCGGCAGTAGTAGTTCGCGCCGGAAAACCCGCAGCGCCGCGCGATCTTTTCCAGCTTGTCGCGCGTGTCGAGCAGCATGCGGATCGAGGAACGGATGCGGTGCTGGATCAGGTACTCGCCGGGCCCGACGCCGATGGCTTCGCGGAAGATGCGCGTGAAGTGCTCGCGGCTGCACGAAAGATTTTCGGCGATCCATTCGACGTTGCAGTCCCGATCGAGCCCCTTGCGGTGGATCAGGTCCAGCGCGGCGGTGACCAGCGGCGCGGTGGTCACGCGCGAACGGTTCAGCACGCTGAGCAGCGTCATCAGGACCTCGTAGAGCTGGCTTGAGAGCAGGTAGCGGTCGTGGTGGCGTTCGTGGGCGTGCTGGTAGGCGATCGCCAGGGCCAGCGGCGCGACCGGGTTGACCGGCCCCAGCGAGACCACGCGCCCGAAGTTCGTGTTCACGTGGTTCCACAGCGCCTCGGCGGCGGGGCCGTCGAGGTCCAGCCAGACGATCTCGTAATCCTCGGTGCTCCCGGGCGGGAAGCCGTACCGGAAATCGCCGGGCATGAAATCCACGAAGGCCATCCCCGGCGTCAGCAGGGTGGTCCGGCCGTCGCGTTCGTAAAGGCCTTTGCCCTTCAGCGTAAGTTGAAAGGCGTAATGCGGATCGGGGCGCTTGCGGCAGTCGTAGTAGTACGGGTCGCCGCTGGAAATCACTTCGTGCCCTGCGCCGTTGAGCCACAGCAGGGGCTCCCCGGTACGGGCCCAGGGGGTGGAGGGGGGATTGTGAGCCAGCCGGCGCATGAGTCACAAAAGTACTATACGTGTTCCGTTTTTGCTATTTCGTTTAGGGGGCACAAGAGCGTAGGTATATCACAATACGGTTTTCAGCCGTTTCCAGGGGACAAGGAGCAGCCATGAAGATTTCATGCCAGGAAAGCATCACCGACGGAGACAACTTCGCGCAGAAGGTGGCCAACCTCGAAAAGTACGGATTCGACGGCATCGAACTTAACGGCAACCGCCTGCACGACGAGAAGGACTTGGCCGAAAGGCGCGCGGTGCTCAAGAGTTCCAAGGTCCGGCCCTCGTCGATCTGCGGCGGCTTTCCGTGCGAACTCGTCCATGCGGAACCCGCCAAGCGCCGCGCGGCGGCCGACGCGGTGAAACGCTTCCTCGATATCGCCGCGGACCTGGGCGCGGCGGGTCCCATTTCGGTGCCTATCTTCAACAACAATGTCCGCGTGCCCGACCTCTCGCCGTGGAAGACGCAGCACCAGCTTGAGGTCGAGCTGCTGACCGAGGTTCTGCGCGAGATCGTCGCGCACGCCGAGAGCGCCAAGGTCGCGCTGCTGCTCGAACCGCTCAACCGCTACGAATCGACCTCGCTGAAGAACGTCGGCGAAGCCGCGGGCATCTGCCGCGCGCTGGGCGGCAAGGGCGCGAAGGTGATGGCCGACTTCTTCCACATGAACATCGAGGAACGCAGCACGCCCAAGGCCTTCGAAGAGATCGCGGACGTGCTCGGCCACGTGCACCTGGCCGACAACACGCGCCTGGAACCCGGCACCGGCTGCATCGACTTCAAGAGCGCCTTCCGCGTGCTGAAGCAGAAGAAGTTCGGCGGGTACATGGCCCTGGAGTGCGGGCTTTCGGACAAGGCGTCTGTGGCGCTGCCGAAGTGCGCCCAGTACCTGCGTGCGTGCATCGCCGAAGCGTAACGGCGGCAAGAAATCCGAAGATCATTCACCCCACAAGGAGCCCCCATGGTTGCGGCATCGGACAAAGTACGTCTCGGGTTCGTCGGCGTCGGGAACATCGCGCGCGGCGGACACCTGAACCATCTCGCGAAGTGGCCGGACGTGGAACTCGTCTCGTTCTGCGACGTGAACAAGGACGCGGTCGCCAAGACCGCGGCGGAGTTCAAGGCGCGGCCGTACACGCAGCTCAAGGACATGCTGGCGCACGAGGAACTCGACGCCGTCTATGTCTGCGTGCCTCCCTTCGCGCATGACGAAGCCGAGATTCAGGTCGCGGAGAAGAAGCTGGCCCTCTTCGTCGAAAAACCGCTCGGCACGACGCTGGCGCAGACCGAAGCGATCAACAAGGCGGTCCTGAAGGCCGGCGTCGTCTCGGCCGTCGGGTACAACTGGCGTTCGACGGGCATCACGCGCAAGGCCCGCGCGGTGATGGAAGGGCGCCCGGTCTCCGCCGCGTACGGCTTCTGGACCGGCAACTTTCCGGAAGTGATGTGGTGGCGGCAGCAGGCGCAGTCGGGCGGACAGTTGAACGAACAGGCCACCCACGTCGTTGACATCGCGCGTTACCTGATCGGCGGCAAGGTGGTCTCCGTTTACGCGCAGGGTGCGAAGGGCATCATGAAGAAGCGTTACGAGAAGCACGACATCCACGACAACGCGATCGCGCTGCTCACGTTCGACCACGGCTGCGTCTGCACCGTGGCCACCGGGCACACCTCGGCCCAGGGCTACCGCGTGGGCATCGACTTCATCCTCGACGACCTGACCGTGACCCACAACAACGGCGAACTGCGCATCAAGGTGCCCGGTTCGGAAGAGATCATCCGCAACCAGAACCAGCCGTACGAGGAAGAAGACCGCGCATTTCTCCAGGCGGTTCGCTCCAAGGACCCGCAGGCGGTGTATTGTTCGTATGCGGACGGCTTCGAGACGCACCGCGTGACGATGGCCGCGAACACGAGCATGGAAACCGGAGAAGTGGTGAAGCTGGGCTGAGGTTCTTAGATGGCCGGGATGGTCCGCGCGGACTCCTTCGTGAGTCCGCGCGGTTTTTTAACGACGCCAAGCAGTTACGCGAACACCCGCCGATTCGCAGTCCGCCGCAGCGCGGCGCATGGTCCGCGGCCTTACGCAAATCGAACCGAATTTGCTGCCAAAAAATCCGTCCTAAATCCTCCGAAAACTTGACACTGTGCGATTCCGTAAGGTAGGTTTGGCCAATTCTTATGGAGGCTCGAGCCGCATGCAGAAATACTTCAAACACAGCTTCCCGCCGACTCCGCGTGATCTCGATTCCATCGGTTCGCTCGTCGAGCGGTTCCCCGCCTCCTGATCGCGTCTGCGCGTCCGCGCACCCGGCCTTCCGGAGGATGACTTCGGAAGGCTTTTTTGTTTGTCCTCGAATGCTTTGGAGATGGTGCGCATGCCTACGACACCGGCAGGATTGGAACGCGAGCAGACGTCGATCGAGACCTACCTGAACCAGCCGGCCCGGCTGCCGCCGGTGCTGCGCAGGCGCATCGAGACCCAGTGGTCCGACGAGCCCGTACAATTGTACGCGCTCTCCGACCTCGACGCCTCGCTGCGCTTCGCGGCGACCTGGATCGCGCTGGGCCCCACGCGGCTGGCCATCGCCACCGAAAAGAAGGGCGAAAGCCCCGGGGCGATCCGGTCGTTCGCGCGGGCGGACGTGACGGGCGTGCGCAAGGCCGTGGGCCTGAGCTGCACGACCGTGACGCTGCTGGGTTCGCCCGACCAGCCGCCGCTGGCCGAATGGCGCTTCACCCACCGCCAAAGGCGCGCGATGGAGAACCTCCTGTTCCTCCTCGAACAGGACCTTAAGGCACGCGAAGGCAAGGCGCAGGGCCGCGCCGAGCCGCTCGGGCGCGACGCCGATTCGGTCTACGCCGAGAGCATGGCGCACGACATGAAGGAAGCCCAGGCGGCCGTGAACGCGAACAAGCTGGCGGTGGTCTGGCGGCTCATGGCGTACCTGCGGCCGTACCGGAGCCGGCTGGCGCTGGGCATGGGCGCGGCGACGCTGCTGACGCTCATCAGCCTTGTGCCGCCGTACCTGACCGGCCGGCTGATGGACCAGGTCGTGCGCCCGTACGAAGCCGGCACGCTGGCCTCGGAGGCCGCGCGCTCGGTGGCGTGGGTGCTCGTCGCGGGCATCGCCGCGGTCTACATCGTCCGCGAACTCTTCGTCTGGGTGCGCCTGCGCACCTTGGCCGTCCTGGGCGAACTGGTCGCGCGCGACATCCGCTCGCAGCTGTACGAACACCTGCAGACGCTCAGCCTCTCGTACTTTTCGGGCAAGCGGACGGGCAGCCTGATCAGCCGCGTGACGTCGGACACCGACCGTTTGTGGGAATTCCTCGCCTTCGGCGTCGTGGAGGTGGTGCTCTCGGGCATCATGCTGCTCGGCCTGGGCGCTGTGCTGATCGCGCTCGACTGGCGGCTGGGCCTGCTGATGGCGCTGCCGGTCCCGCTGCTCTTCGGCGCGATCTTCCTGCACGGCGAAAGCATGCAGCGGATCTTCCTGCGCGCGTGGCGCAAGTGGTCGCGCGTGACGGACGTTCTCTCGGACACGATCCCCGGCATCCGCGTGGTCAAGGCCTTCAACCAGGAGGACCAGGAAAAGGGCCGCTTCAACAGCCGCAACCGCGACGTGACGGAGGAGTTCAACAACATCCACGCGTCGTGGACGCTCTTCTGGCCGCTGCTGATGCTGGGCATCCACCTGCTGCTGATCGGCGTCTGGGTCTTCGGCATGCCGCGGGTGCTGGGCGCGGAAGGTTCGGCGCCGCTTACATCGGGAACGTTCGTCGCGTTCCTGCTGTACTCGGGGATGTTCATGGGCCCGATCGAGATCATCGGGCAGACGGCGCGGATGCTCAACCGGGCGACCAGTTCGGCGCAGCGCATCTTCGAGGTGCTCGACACGCGCCCCGAAGCCTGCGCGCAGACCGAACGCGTCAAACTGGAGCCCGTGGAAGGCCGCGTGACCTTCGAGCACGTGGTCTTCTCGTACGACGGCGTGCGCCCGGTGCTGAAGGGCGTCTCGTTCGACGTGCGGCCGGGCGAGATGATCGGCCTCGTCGGGCCCTCGGGCGCGGGCAAGACGACGGTGACGAACCTGATCGTGCGCTTTTACGAACCGACCTCGGGCACGGTCCGCATCGACGGCGTGGACCTGGCCACGGTGGACGCGGGCCACTACCGCCGGCAGGTCGGGATGGTGCTCCAGGATCCGTACCTGTTCCACGGGACGAGTCTGGAA
>JAHCJK010000071.1 GCA_026184295.1 Planctomycetota bacterium | reverse complement strand
GAGGGCACGGCCAAGCACGCCCGCGATACCGCGGACCAGCAGGACGGCCTGGCGGCCAAGTTCCCCGCCGCGGCGCGCGCGAAGCTGCAGGCGCACGACTACGACGGCGTGGCGGCGGTGCTGAACGACGCGAAGGGTTCGGCGCAGGCGCTGGCCGACGAGAGTTCGTCCGCCGCGGAGCGTTTCGACAAGCGCGCCGAGGACGCGGGGGAGTTCAAGGGCCTCAAGATCGGCGACGTGAAGATTCTGGGGATGGACAGCGAGACCAAGAAGTCGCGCAAGTGGTCGTCGGTCACCGACAGCTTCAAACAGCTTGCCAAGGAAGCCGGCGAACTGGCGCGCTGAGCGCGGCCCCGGCGGCGAATTTTTCCGGAAAACCCCGCCCCGGCGCAAGCCGGACTTTAGCCCGCCGGGCACGTCATTTGCATATAAATAGATACAGAGGTGCGGAGATCGATCCCGCCTCGCCGGAAGGCATTCGTTTCCTCCGGCTACAGGTTCGGGCGAGCCGTTCGGGCACACTCATTGGACCTCGCAGGTCCGAAAGGCCGAAAGAAAAGGAGCGACCATGAAGCAGATCAACGAACCCCGGCTGGAATCGGACCTCGCGTACCGTTTTCAGTACCTCACCGAGTTCATGGGCTTCGGGCCGGAGGACATCGCGACGATCAAGGGCGCGGCGCCGCTGCTGGCCCCGCTGGTCCCGGTGCTCGTGGACGCGGTGTACGCCAAGCTGTACACGTACGACGCGACCTGGCGGCATTTCCTCCCGCGCCAGCACGGCTACGAAGGCGTGGTCCCGGACAAGCTCGCCGATCTGACCCCGGAGCATCCGCAGATCCAGTTCCGCAAGCAGCACCTGGCCCAGTACCTCGAACGGCTCGTCACCGGCGCGTACGACGGCAAGATGGTGGAGTACCTGGACGTCGTGGGCAAGATTCACACGAACAAGCTCGGCAGCAAGGATATCCATATCCCGCTGGTGCAGATGAACGCGCTGATGGGCTTCGTCGCCGACGCGCTGAACGCGACGATTCTGGGCTTCGAGATTCCCTTCGACGCCAAGGTGAAGGCGGTGCGCGCGTTCAGCAAGCTGCTGTGGCTGCAGAACGACCTGATCGTCCGGCACTACGCGTCGTAAAGAACGCGCGGCCTGCGGCGTTGATATGTGGGACAGGCGTCCCGCCTGTCCGGCCGGAGGACGTAGCTCGCGCGTGCGGAGATCGCCGCGCGAGGCGGCCGTTACGAACGCTGGCTGCGCAGGGCAAGTTCCAGACAGGCGGGACGCCTGTCCTACAACGGCTATTTGACCGGCGCGGGCTCGGCCGCGGAGACATCCTTCTGCCCCGGCCCGAGGTGCTTGAGCAACACGGCCATCTGCGGGCGGTCCTGGGTGAAGTTCTCCGACGGATGCAGGGTCAGCGGGTAGCGGTCGCCCCAGAAGATGCCGGCGGCCCAATACGTCCCGCCCATGCCGGCCGCGTCGAGTTCCTGGAGGAAGTTCTCGAGCACCTCGTTCCAGCGCGGATCGTCGCGCGGAACGCCGAACTCGCCCAGGAAGCCGCGGACCTTGTTCTTCCGGCACCAGTCGGTGAAATCCTTCACGCGCGCGCGGCCGACCTCGGGCATCTTGGGATTCTTCTTCAGTTCGTCCTCGTACGAGAGCTTGTACTGGCCGCTGTTGTCCACGTCGAAGTAGCAGTGCGCCTCGTACATGAAGTTGTCGGCGGAATCCTTCACCCAGCTTTCGGCGCCGTTGTGGCGTTCCCACGCGCGCGCGTTCGACCAGCTCAAGCCCGCGACCAGGATCAGGTTCTTGTCGCCGTTCGCGCGGATCGCCTCGACGGCCGCGTTGGAGATCGCCTTCCAGTCGGACGTGCCCATGTCGTGCGGCTCGTTCATCAGCCCGTAGCCGAAGATCGCGGGCTCGTCCTTGAACTCCTTCGAGAGCCGCCGCCAGACGTCCTGAAAGTCGGCGATCTTGACGGGCACCTCGCCCTCGATCTCCTGCCCGATGATGAAGCCCTTGCGCTCGCCTTTGTATTCCGCGCCGCGCCGGCCGTAGTTGTGCAGGTCGATCAGCACCTTCGCGCCGGCCTCGCGGGCCCACGCGACGTTCTTCTTGAACATCTCGAAGTACGCCGCGTCGAACTCGCCGCTCGGCTTCGGCTGCAGGCGGTCCCACTTGATCGGCACGCGGATGACCGTCAGGCCCTTCTTCGCGAAGTACTCGAACGATTTCTGGTTGTTGAAGGTGTAATCCTTGTGCAGCACGCCCGGCACCTTGCCGCCGAACTCCGGGCCCGCCAGGTTCACGCCGCGCATATAAGGAGCGGGCGCCGCCGGCACGGGCGCGGGTTCTTCGCCCCACGCGCTTCCGATCGGTCCAGCGACCAGCAGGCACAGCCCGGCAAGGATCAAGCGGTTCATCGCGGCGGTTCCTCCTGGTGTACGTACACCAACACGGCCCATCGAGAGAACGTTCTTAGCCTTGATTTACTTCAAGCAGAACGGGCGAAAATTACACGCGCTTCGTCCGGCTGGGGCGCGGGATCGCGGCGAGTTCGCGCGCGACCTGCATCTGCTGCTTCCACTGGCCGTAGACCTTGGCGCTCGACGCGAGCGCCTCGATGCGCCGGACGGTCTCGTCCGTGAGCACGCCCGGCTTGGCGTTCTTCCACGGCGTGCCGGGCAGCGGCATGAAGGCATGCGCGTGCACGCGCGCGCCGCGGGCGCTCAGGCGGTCGGCCAGCGCCAGGCTGGCCTCCACGTCCGCGGGCTCTTCGCCCGGGAGCCCGAAGATGAAATCGACGTTGGGCAGGAAACCTTCTTCGAGGCAGACGCGCACGGCGTCCTCGATCTCGCGCACGCCGTGCCCGCGCCCGCTCTCCTTTAAGATGCGGTCGGAGCCCGACTGCCCGCCGACGATGACGTTGTCGTTATCGACGTAGCGCTTGAGCATGCGCAGCGCTTCGGGCGTGACGTGCTCCGGGCGCAGCTCCGACGGGAAGGTCCCGAAGAAGAGCCGCCCGTCTTCGCGCAGGATGCCGCGCACGGCTGCGAGGAGTTCCTCGACCTTGGCGAGGTTCGGGGATTCGTCGGGCGAGCCGTACGAGAGGCAGGTGGGCGTGATGAAGCGCACGTCGAAGCAGCGGTCCTGCCGCATCATTTCGACGTGGCGCGCGATGTTCTCGACGCTGCGGTGGCGGAACTTCGCCTTGAACATGAACGGCGTCTGGCAGAACTTGCAGGCGTAGATGCAACCGCGCGTGATCTCCAGCGCGTTGTAGCGGTGATGCTTCGGCGCGCAGGGTGGAAAGGCGTCCAGGTCGGCGCGTTCGCCCGGCCCGTTGCTCACGAATGCGCCCGCCGCATTCACGTGCGCGAGGCCGCGCAGCGCGCGCGGGTCTTCTCCGCGCTGCAACGCTTCGGCCAGCGCGATGAGCGTGTGTTCGCCCTCGCCGACGGCGCAGAGGTCGAAGCCGCCGCGCACGGTATGTTCGGGCTCGGCCGTGGCGTGCGTCCCGCCCGCGACGTGGAGCACCCCGGCGTCCGCGATGGCTTCCTTGACCGCCGCGAGTTCGCGGAAGACCTCGAAGACCTGCGGCGAATAGAACGACCAGAGCACCGCCGTGGCGCGCCCGGCCGCGCGGCGCGCGCGCGCCGCTTCCGCGAGCGCCTGCGCCGAGCCGGCGAAGACGACTTCGACCTGCGCGCACGAAGCCGCCGACTCCAGCGCGCCGACGAGCACGTTGAAGGCGTACGTGTTGTTGCGCTTGTAGTGGAGAATCAGTGTGACGGGGTTCACGGCGCGTCGTCCGCGGGTGGTTTGGGCGCGTCGCCCGAGGCCTCTTCTTCGGGCAGCAGGCGCGTAAGCGCGGGGCCGTCGCCCGCGGCGCGGTAGGCCAGGTCGAGGCCCTTGACGAGGCGATCGAACACCGACGTGCCGGGGGGGCTGAACATCGCGCCCGGTGCGGCGTCGGCGGCCTGGGACATGCCCTTGGCGTACAGGTCCTTGCGCGCGTTCTCGATCAGGTCGCCGCGCTCGTCGGCCACCCACGCGACGATGGACCGGGCGGCCTCCAGGTCCAGCCCGGCCAGCGCGAGACGCTGCGCGATCTCGTGCGGCTCAAGCGGCACGACGAGCCACGCGGCCACGTAGACGGCCAGTTCCTCGTCGCGCGGACCCGGTTCGCGCGCGCGCATCTCGAACATCTCGGTGAGTTCCGGTTCGGGCTCAGGGTTGTCCAGAAAATCCTGGAGCGCCTCCTCGGTGAAAGCGAGTTCGACGCCGTGGCGCTTGGCGTCCTTCTCGGCCTGCGCCATGATCTGCCGCGCATCCGCGAGCAGCGCGCGCGGGACCATGATCTTGAGCGGCGCGAAGCCCATCCCGCCGAACGGCAGGGTATCGCCCACCAGCGAATTGGGGATGCCGGCCTCCTCGAGCACCTCCTGCAGCATCCCGGCCTCGGCGGGATTGGGCGTCTTGTACGCGCACACGACGTCGCGCATCTCGGCCTCGGTCAGCGCGTGTTCTTCTTCGTCTTCCGCTTCGTTTTCCATAGCTGCTCGGTCCTCAGGCGTTCGTCTGCGCGAAGGCCGCGCACTTTTCATAGGCTTCGCGCACGAAATCGGCGGGATCGCGCTGCGCGTCGCGCTGGGACAATTCGAAATTGACCGGCTTGGCGTAGCCCGCGGCCTGGACCGCCTTCGCGATGCGCGGCCAATCGACGGTGCCGTAGCCGGGGATCGCGTGTTCGTCCTTCTCGCCGTGGTTGTCGTGCAGGTGCAGCGCGGCCAGGCGCGGGCCGTAGCGTTCGAGCAGTTCGGGCTGCTTGGACATGTTGGCGTGCCCGGAATCGTAGGTAAACCCAAGCAGTTCGTTCGGGAACTTCTCCATAAAGGCGTGGAAGTCGTCGTGCGCGCCGGGCGGGAGGTTCTCGAGGCCGATGCGGACGCGCGAACGTTCGCAGAGCTTGGCGACCTCGTGGAAACTCTTTTCCAGGTTGCCCCAGCGCGCGCGGTGCTGCTCCTCGTTTTCCGTCCGGCCGACGGGGTGGACGACCACGCAATCGCCGCCCAGCGCGGCGGTAAAGCGGACGCGGTTTTCCAGCAGGCGCACGCCGCGCTTGCGCGCGGCCTCGTCCTCGGCCGAACAGGACGCCCCGGCGGTCTCGGCGTTGTGCGTGTCGGAGAAGCGCAGCCCGTGCTTGGCGAGCAGGCGCGCGACGCCTTCGATGTAAAAATCCTCGTAGAGCACGTCGCGGGACCAGTGTTCGCACCAGTGGACGTGCGTGAAACCGGCCCGGGCGAAGAGTTCGAGCTTGGGCTCGATGGGCCCGCCGTCGTCGCGGAAATCGGTGGTGATGGAAAGCGGTATCGGCAAGCGCGCTCCTCCCGGCTACAGCCGCGCCAGCAGCGCTTCGATCTCGATGCACTCGCGGCGCATGAACTCGCAGGTTTCCTTCACGAAGGCGTCGTCCTTGGCCAGGATGTGCGCGTCGGCGTAGTCGCGGATCACGCGCGCGCCGCGCTGGTCGTCCTTGCGCTTGGACTCCTCGGTCTCGACGGCGATCTGTTCCAGCTTGCTGGCCAGTTCGCCCAGCAGGTGCTTGGGGTTCAGCTCGGCGTATTCCATCTGCAGCAGATGGCGTTCGTGGGCCCAGCGGTCGCCCGCGGCCCGGCCTTCCAGCAGGTCGGCGGCCTTCGCGCCGCGCAGCAGTTCGCGCTTGAAGCCCGAGAGCGCGTAATAGCGCAGGCAGAAGGTGTAGGACTTGATGCCCGCGACGCGCGCGAATTCCTGCATGAAGTTCTTGCCCAGGCCCTTCACGTCCTGCTCGGTGTAGATGGGCATGCCGCCGTCGCCCTGCATGTGGGCCTTGCCTTCGGCCAGCGCCAGGCGGCGGCGTGCTTCCACGACCATGTCCATGATCTCGGGGCGGAAGACTTCCAGGTCGAAGGTGTTCCGGCGCGCCTTGTTGCGCCTGGCGTACTTGGCCTCGTTGCGGCGCAGCATGTAGATGTTCTCGCCCAGCACCCAGCCGGGAAAGATCTCGTTGATCGCCGTGCTGAGCCCCTTGACCGGCAGCGCCTGCGTGTTGATGAGGCTGAAGGGCATCTCGACGCGCTGCGGCAGCGTGCTGACGCCGCTGACCAGGATCGTGTAGGGCGCGTGCGAAAAATCCGTCGGGAACTTGATGTTGCAGCCGAGTCCGAAAAAGGTCCCTTCGCCGGCCCAGATTTCCTGGTCGGGCGCGCGCGACGTATGGTTGCTGCCGACGTTCGCGCCCGACGCGATGTTGCCGCGCCCCTGCGGCCAGTAGGCCGCGATCAGCAGCGACTGGTGATGCAGCCCGACGAACGGCCCGCACAGGCTGGCCGTGCATTCGCCGCCGCCGACGACGCTGTTGGGGCCCAGGATCGAATCGGTCAGCTTGCCGTGGCGTTCGACGTGGCTGTGTTCGCAGAGCACGCAGTTGACCGCCTGCGCCATCGTGTCCACCGCCGCGCCCCACTGCACGATCGCGTTCTTCACGTAGCAGCCGCCGGCCAGCCGCGCGGCCTCGCCGGGTTCGCTGAGCAGCGTGGCGTTCTCGACGTGCTGCGCGCCGTCGATCTCCGCGCCCGGCCCGGCGAAGACGTTCAGGACCTTGGGCGTGTTGAGAATCCGCGCGCCCGCGCCGACGACCATGATCGCACTGCGCGCCTGGGCGCAGTAGCCGTCCACCGCGGCGTTGTAACGCGCGAGCGCGTCCTTGTCCTTGCGGTTGCCGGCGACGGCGGCGGCCGTCTGGATCGTCAGTTCGGCGTAGACGCGCGTCTCGCGCCCGCCGGTCTCGATGACGACGGGCAGTTCGATGCCGTTGCCGAAGCAGGTCCCGCCCGCGCAGGCCACGATGCCGCAGTTCTGGATCGCCGCGCCGGGACCGACGTACGCGTTGGCCAGCACGCGCACGCCGTTGACGTGGGCGTGGTCGCCGACGGTCACGTTCATCAGGTCGGAATTGAAGACGCCGCTGCCGATGCTCAGGCCCGGCGCGAGTTCCACGTCTTTTTCGAAGACGCCGAGCTTCACGTTGCCTTGCAGCCAGCAGCCGATCACGCGGCTGGGCTTGAAGCCTTCGGCCACGCGGACGGCGCCCCAGTCGGCCGCGCCGTTGCCGAGCCGCTTGAGCGCCTCGACTTCGGCGTCGGTGAGCGCGCGGTACCCGTCGGCAGACGCGTGGGCCGCGCGCGCGGCGTCGAGTTCGCGCAGGAATTCGGAGGAAGCCTGGGCCTCGCGTACGGCGGCGGCGGGATCGTGGGTCATGGCGGCGGCTCCGGGATCGGCTTGGCCCGAGGATACCGCGCGCGCGCGAGCGCGCCAGAGGGGCTTACAGGTTCGGGCCGGACGTTGGGCGTGTGCGCCTACGGCCGGCGCAGCATCTCCGGCGGCGCGGGCTCGCTCTTTTCTTCGGGCGCGCGGCGCGGTTCGCGGGCGGGCGCGGGCGCGAGGCGGATCGGGTTCAGCGTGATGTCTTCCTGCCAGTCGCTCAAGATCATGCGCCAGTAGCCGAGCGTCGCGGGGCGCGCGAGCAGGTCGCGCATCTTGCCTTCGCGTTCGGTCAGGAGCACGCCCAGCGCCTTCTGCGCCTGCGGGTTGTCGAAGGCCTTGCGCGCGACCGGTTCGCAGCCCTTGGCCTCGAAGATCACCGCGCCGGAACTGAGGTACGTCACCGCGTACCTGCCGTCGGGGCCGACTTCGGTCTCGCGCGGTTCCTGGCCCGGTTCGAGCACCGTCAGCTTGCCCGCGGTGGGCGTGCCGCCGGCCAGGCGCAGCGTGCCGGTCATGCGCACCTTCGCGGTCCGCGGGACGGCGCGGCCGGGCGTGTCGAAGTAGATCGGGTTGGTGTAGGCGCGGCGCGTCTGCGCGGGCTGGCCGGGCGCCTGCGTCACTTCGGTGACGCGCACGACGTACCACGCGTCCGCGCGTTCGGTGATCGGCAGGCGCAGGTCGTTGAGCGCCGACATGCCGGTCTCGCAGGATTCGGCCTGGACGACCTTGCCGTTGCGGATCAGTTCGACGCGCTGGAGCGAGGTGCCCGGCTGCATCGAGGAGTACGCGCGGACCTTCAGATGCCAGACGATGCGCCCGTCGGAGGGCAGGCGGTCGCCGGGGCCCTTGTCGCGTTCGACCAGGTGGGCGAAGACCGCGGGCCCGAAGGAGACGAAGCTGCGCCCTTCGCGGCAGGCCTGCAGCACTTTTTCGCGCGTGAGCGCCCCCGCCACCTTCACGTAGGTCTGGCCCAGCGGCGCCGTGCCCGATTCCAGGCAGCCGCCGCCGGGGCCGACGACCGGGATCGCGTAGCCTTCGTTGAGCAGCATGAACCAGAGCGCCTCGGCGCTTTCGGAGCCGTCGAAGGCGAGCGCGTCGTAGGCGGGCCCGCTGATGGTATCGAAAGGGAGTTCCGCGGGCGCGTAGAGCAGCGCGGTGGCGTCTTCCGGCGTGAAGATGCCGTCGCGCAGCAGGCGGGGAAACAGCGGCGTGATCGACTTGCGCGGATCGACGGAGGCGCGGCCGCCGAGTTCGGTAAAGACCGCCAGGCCGCCCGTGCGCCGGATCTCGTCGAAGCCGTCGCGCAGCGGGCTGCGCGGATCGGAGAGGTGCCGCGGAATCTCCTTCCACGCCTGCATGCCGACGCCGAAGCCGCTGCCGCAGAAGGGATGCTGCGGGCCGGGAAACGCGGGCAGCGCCAGCAGCCCGCGGCTTTCGCGCTCGAACGCCGCGAGCGTCTCGGCTTCGTCCTGGTTTTCGAGTTCGCGCCCCCAGGGCATCGAGAGGCCCAGCACTTCCACGCCTTCGGCGCGGGCGGCCAGCACGGCGTCGGCGATCTGCGGGACCTCGCCGGTCCAGAGCGGAATCTCGCCGCGGCGCGCGCGCAGCGCGTAGTTCAGGTCCGCGCAGTACCAGCCGTCGCGGGCGAAGTTCAGGTACGCGGGGCGCGCGAGTTCCTCGGTGAGGACGATCGCTTCGCCGGGCTGGGCGGCGATGTCCTTCACCAGCATGCGGCGGAAGCGCCCGGCGCGGATTTCGACGTGGATCTTCCCGGGCGCGACGGGCACGCGGAAGGCGCCTTCGCACCAGAAGCCCAGGTCCGGCACGGCCGAACCGGCCGCCGTGTCGCTGCCGTCCACGATCTTCACGCGCGCGGGGATCGCCTGGCGCGTCTCGGGATCGATCACCTGCCCGGTGATCACCGCCACCGCCAGGCCGTTCGAAAACGTGCGGATCGCCTGCGCGGCCTTTCGGCTGTGGGTGGTGATCGTCGCGCCTTCGTCGCCTTCCTCCTGCGTCTTGGCCTCCGCTTCCTTCAGGCGCGCGCGTTCCTCGGCGACCACCGCCTGCTGCTCCTTGATCTGCGCGAGCCGTTCTTCCATCAGCGCCTTTTCGGCCTCGGGCGTGTCCGGCGGGAGCGTGGGGGCGGGCTTCTCCTTTTCTTTTTCCTTCGCCTTTTTGGCCATGGCGAGCTTTTTCGCTTCGGCCTTGGGGTCGGGCTTGGGCGCGGGCGCGACGGGATCGGGCGGAAGCACGGCCAGCGGCTGGAAGTTGCCCAGGTCGGCGGCCTCGTCGTCGATGCCTTCGCCCATCACGAAGCGCGGGCGGTCTTCAAAGGCCGGCGCGGCGCGCGGCGCGCGGGGTTCGCGCGGGCCGGGGGCCTCGACGAGGCGTTCCAGGTCGCCGCCTTCGGGCCAGGTGCGGCCGAATTCGGGGTCGCCGCGGCGGGGCGCGTGCCGCTTCGCGGGCTTGGAGGCGCGCGGTTCGGCCCCGGCGTCGTCGCCGTCGTCGGGGAAGGTGCGCACCCATTCGGGGTCGCCGGGCTTGGGCGTGCCGCGCGTGTCCTTGTCGCGGGCCTTCTGCTGCCCGGCCACGGAGCCGACGCCCCAGCCGGACGCGTTCGCCTTGGCCGGCAGCGTCTCGACGATTTCCACCACTTCGGCCGCGGGCGGTTGCGAGGCTTCGCCGGCCTTGACCGGTTCGGGGGCCGCGGCGGGATCGCCCGCAGGGCTCGCGGGAGCGTCCGCGGGCTTGGCGGCGTCGTTTTTGGGACCGGGCGGGGCGGGGGTGCTTACCGAGACGAGCGTTCCGCCGGCTTCTTCGTGGGCGAGCGCGTGCCCGCAGGCCGCGGCCAGCGCGGCGAGCAGGAAGAGGCGGCAACCCCAGCGAAAAAAGGACCCGGCGGCCATAAAAAAACCCTGCAAAACCGCGTTTGGAGGCAAAACCACAGTCTACCGGAAAGGACGGGTTTCGGACACGGTTATCTTAGCATTACAGACGCACGAAAACCGCGTTTGGGCCGGTACTTCTGTGAAAAGACTGCTTGCAGATCATTCCGCCGCGTGTAGGCTGCACCCCGTTCTTTCAGCACCAAAGGGAGCATGTTCGCGCATTTTCTGCGCTGAAGTTTTGGCCGCCGTTGAGACGAGGAGGAGGTCTACATGGCACACGTCGTTTTCTCACCCTGCATCGGTACGCACGATACCGCGTGCATGAAGGTCTGCCCCGTTAACTGCTTTTACGACGTTCCGCTCACCGACCTTGGCCTGGCGCCCACCGCGGACAAGCCGGACCTGGTCAACATGCTGATCATCAACCCCGACGAATGCATCGACTGCGGTCTCTGCGTTCCGGAATGCCCCGTCAGCGCCATCGCGCCGATGGACGACGTTCCCGAGAACGAGAAGCAGTACGTCGACATCAACAAGAACTGGTTCGCCGGCAAGGGTACCGAAGACCTCGACAAGTGCCGCATCACGCCCTGAACGCGTTGTTGAAACGTTTCAGGTCTTGAAGCACGCCCGGCTGCCCAGGGGAAAGGCAGCCGGGTTTTTTTGTGCCCGCGCGCAAGCCGGCGCAAGCGACCTGCCGCGAAAAATCCCCTTGGTTCGGCCGCGGCCTCGTGGTTAAAGTGTCCCGCATGGCCGCGAAGCGCATGCTGTACATCGATCCCTTCTCCGGCATCGCCGGCGACATGCTCGTCGGCGCCCTGCTGGACCTCGGCCTCGACCTCGCGCAGCTTCAGCACGAACTCGGCAAGCTGGACGTGCGCGGCTACCGGCTCTCGGCGCGGAAGGTGATGCGCGGGATGATCGCGGGGACGAAGTTCGACGTCTTCGTGGCCGCAACGCCCGGCGCGCCCGGCGACGCCGGCCTGCCCGATCCGTCCGACGAGACGCATCCGCCCGCGGACGGCCCGCGCTCGGGGCGCAGCGCGCCCTTCGGCCACGAACTGACCATGCCGCACCGCGAGGCATCCACCTACGACGGCCCGCGCACGGAGGAAGAGACGCTTTACAAGGCCCCCAAAGTCGATCCGAGCGTCTTCGCCGAGACGCAGCTTTCGGCGGGGCCGGCGACGGACGAGACGGTGCTCAGTTCGGGCCGGTGTGCCGCGCACGACCACGGGCACGACCACGACCACAGCCACGACCATGCGCATGGCCACAGCCATGACCACGACCACGCGCACAGCCACGGCGAGGCCGAAGCGCACGCGCACGTCACTTACGCGCAGATTCGCGAACTGATCGAGCGCAGCGGGTTGACGCCGCGGGTGAAGGAACGGAGTCTGCGCGCGTTCGAACTGCTGGCCGAGAGCGAAGGGCGCATGCACCACATGCCGCCGGACGAGGTCGGCTTTCACGAAGTGGGCGCGGTGGACAGCATCGTCGATTTCGTCGGCGCGTGCATCGGCCTGGACCTGCTCGGCGTCGAAGAAGTGCGCTGCGGCCCCGTGGCTTTGGGCGGCGAAGGCGGCGGCTACGTCGATTGCCAGCACGGGCGCCTGCCGGTGCCGGCCTTCGCCACGCTGGAACTGATGAAGGGTCTGCCGATCCGCCCCTGCCCGGTCGCGAAGGAACTGACCACGCCCACCGGCGCCGCGCTGCTGCGCGCGCTGGTGCGCCCCGAACACTTCGGACCCCTTCCGTCGATGAACGTCGAGAAGCTTGGCTACGGCGCGGGCACGCGAAACGATCCGTCGATCCCGGTTCCCAACCTGCTCCGCGTCGCCTACGGCACGCTGGAGGCCGAGGCCGAGGCCGAAGCCCCCGCGTCGGCGAGCGCCCCCGGCGGCGGCACGGTCGTCGAATGCCAGGCCAACATCGACGACGCCACGCCGGAGGTGCTCGGCTACGCGATGGAACGCCTGCTCGAGGCCGGCGCGCTCGACGCGTTCTTCACGCCCGTGCAGATGAAGAAGGGACGCCCGGGCACGCTGGTCACCGTCGTCGCGCCGCCCGAGAAGCAGGACGCGGTCCTCGCCGTGCTCTTTTCGGAAACGACCACCTTCGGCGTGCGCTACGCCTACAAGAAGCGCGCGACGCTCGACCGCGAGACCGAACGCGCGCTGACCCCCTGGGGCGAAGTGCGCGTCAAGATCGGCCGGCTGAACGGCGAGGTGGTCAGCGCGCATCCGGAATTCGAAGACTGCCGCGAACTCGCGAAGGCCCACGGCGTGCCCCTGCGCGACGTGATCGGCGCGGCGGCGGCGCTGTACGTCCGCCGGCCCGACTGATTATTCGCTCGCGCGAAGCGGCCTCCTCTGGTCTAGTCGATACTACAAGCCCGACATGGAGAGGCTTTTCGATCAACCCCGGAGGTTTTGAGATCGCATGTCCAAGATCAAACTCGCGCTCATCGGCTGCGGCGGCAACATGCGCGGCGCGCATCTGCCCCGCATCAAGGCCAACAAGCACATCGAACTTGTCGCCATCGCCGACACCGCCCAGGAATCCCTGACTGCCTTCGTCGAAAAGTGGGGCGCGCCGCTCCCGACCTACACCGACTACAAGAAGATGCTGAAGGACCACGACCTCGACGCCGTCACCATCAGCACGCCGCACAGCATGCACTACGAACAGGCCAAGCGGGCGCTCGAGAAGGGCTGCCACACGCTGGTCGAGAAGCCACTGACCATCCGCGCGGCCGACACGCGCGCGCTCCTGAAGCTGGCCAAGAAGAAGCGCAAGATTCTGCACGTCAGCTACCAGCGCCACCACTATCCGGTCTACCGCTGCGTCCGCGACCTGGTCAAGAAGGGCGCGATCGGCGAACCCCGCGCGATCGTCGCGTACGTCACGCAGGCCTGGGGCTGGGGCACCGGCGGCTGGCGCCTGGTCCCGAAGCTTTCGGGCGGCGGCATGTTCATGGACACCGGCAGCCACCTGGTGGCCGCGTCGCTCTACACCACCGGCTGGAAGGTGAGCGAAGCGACGGCGATCATCGACAACAAGGACAAGAAGGTCGATATCCTCGCGGCGGTCGCGATCCGCTTTCAGGAAGGCGCGGTCGGGACGATCTGCACCGTCGGCCAGGCCAGCAAGCGCCACGACGAACGCCTGGCGATCCACGGGACCGAAGGCTGCATCGTGATCCACCTGCATCAGTGGGGCATCAAGTCCGTGCTGCTCAACGACGAGCCGCTCAAGATTCCCGCTTCCTACAAGAACGATACGCCCGACGAGGCCTTTATCCGCTGGATTCGCGGCGGGAAGGGCTACGAGCCGCCCGCGTACGCGCTGGAGGTCCAGCACCTGAGCGAGGCCGCGTACAAGTCGGCGAAGACGGGCAAGCGGGTCAAGGTCGCGCGCTAAGACGTCCTGAGCGGCCCGCCCGAAAATACGCAAGTCCGGAGCCCGGCGCGCGGCCAGCGCGCCGGGTTTGTTTTCACCGGCGTCCCCGCGCTGGCCGCGCACGAAAATCCTGGATACGGGACGAACCTTCGGGACGAAGCGCTTACCGTTGGACGGTAAAGCGAACGAGGCGGTCTTTGCGGCGGTTGAGTTTGCGGACCAGGCGTTCGTGCAGGTGCTGCACGGCCGCGGGGTGGACCTTCCAGAGCGCCGCGATCTCCGGGATGCCGCGGCAGAGCAGGCGCAGGTTCAGCAGTTCGGCCTCGCGCTTGGTCAGCCGGTACGCGTCGATGACGTACTCGAGCGAGAAGGCGCCGTCGGCGAGCAGTTCTTCGCAGGCGACGCAGTAGGCCGGCTGGCCGCTGTAGTCGTCGTGCATGGGAAGGCGCGTACCGCTGAGCCGGTAGCGGCGGTGCCCGACCTGGATCACGTTCGGGGGGATCGCGTCGCCGGCGGAACGCTGCATCCACTTCATCAGGGCCTCGTGGCCGTGGTGGCGGAGCCAGGCGTCGAGCAGGGCCCAGCCTTCCTGGTTGGCTTCGAGCACGCGGCCGCCGGAGGTCGCGATAAAGCAGCAGCCTTCCTGCTGGCGGACCAGGCGCGCGAGCATCTTTTGTGCGGTGTTTTTGCTCATAAGTCTCAACCTTGTTTCATATTCCGTGGTACGACCCGGCAGAAGAAGCGCAATTGAGAGGCCAGAGAAACGGCGCAAATTAAGAACGTGTTAGACGCGTTTTGCGCTCGTGCACTGTCGTGGAAACTACCCCTGACGCGAAAAAGCGCTAAACTTGTCGCACGCCGTCACTCGACTCGGAAAGGTTGCGACGCTCATGCCCGTAGATTTTTGCCACCTGCACACCCACACGCAGTACAGCCTGCTCGACGGCGCCTCGCGCATCGGCGATCTGATCAAGCGCGCGCAGAAGATGAACCAGAAGGCGCTCGCGATCACCGACCACGGAAACATGTTCGGCGCGATCGAGTTCTACAAGGCGTGCAGCGACGCCAACAAGGCCGCCGAGAAAGAAGGCAAGCCCACGGTCAAGCCGATCCTGGGCATGGAAGCGTACATCGTTCCCGACGGGCGCGGGCGCGCGACGCGCGAGAAGATCGAAGGCGAGTACGACCACCACTGCCTGCTGTGGGCGGCCGACAACGACGGCTTCAAGAACCTGATGAAGCTTTCCACCGCCGCCTACACCGAAGGCTTTTACATGCATCCGCGCGTGGACCGCGAGATCCTGGCCGCGCACGCCAAGGGCGTGATCGCGTCCAGCGGCTGCCTGGGCAGCGAGGTGCCGCAGACGATCCTGAAGAAGGATTACGAGGCCGCGCGCAAGGTGGCCGGGATCTTTCTCGAGATCTTCGGCAAGGAGAACTTTTACTTCGAAGTTCAGAACCAGGCCGGCGCGCTGGCCGCGTCGTATCCCAGCGAGGACGCCCAGGAACTGGCGCGCGCGCAGAAGAAGGTCAACGAAGCGATCATCAAGCTGGCGAAGGAACTCGGCGGAACGCTGATCGCCACCAACGACAGCCATTACACCAGCCGCGAAGACGCCCAGGCCCACGACGCGCTGCTCTGCATCGGCACCGGCAAGCTGATCGGCGACGCCAACCGCCTCAAGTTCGCCTGCGACGAGTTCTACCTCAAGAGCACCGACGAGATGCGGCAGCTCTTCCCGGACCTGCCGGAGGCGCTGAACAACACGCTGCAGATCGCCGAACGCTGCAACCTGAAGCTGAAGTTCGGCGAGTACCACTACCCGAACTTCCCGATCCCCAACGGCGAGGACGCGGACGTCTTCTTCCGACGCCAGGTCGAAGAGGGCCTGAAGTGGCGCTTCGGGCCGAAGGTTCCTTCGGAAGTGAAGTCGCGCGCGGAGGAAGAACTGCGCGTGCTGCTGAAGATGGGCTTCGTCGGCTACCTGCTGATCGTCTGGGACATCATCCGCGAGGCGCGCGCGCGCGGGATTCCCGTCGGCCCCGGGCGCGGCAGCGCGGCGGGCAGCCTGGTCTGCTACGCGCTCGGCATCACCAACCTCGACCCGCTTAAATACAACCT
This sequence comes from Planctomycetota bacterium, assembly GCA_026184295.1. Classification (GTDB taxonomy): domain Bacteria; phylum Planctomycetota; class SZUA-567; order H5-PLA8; family H5-PLA8; genus JACQFI01. The sequence continues at coordinate 10,145 of JAHCJK010000071.1, read as the reverse complement.
GCTCTTCGAACGCTTCGTGAACGAAGGGCGCAACGAGATGCCCGACATCGACATCGACTTCTGCCAGAGCCGGCGCGGCGAGATCATCGAATACGTGCAAGACAAGTACGGGCGCGACTGCACCGCCGGCATCATCACGTTCAACAGCATGGCCGCCAAGGGCGCGATCCGCGACCTGGGCCGCGTGATGGACTGGCCGCTGAGCGAAGTGGACAAGATCGCGAAGCTGATCCCCAACGCGCCGGGCAAAAAGGTGACGCTGCAGCCGCGCAAGGACGACGGCGACGCGATTCACGTCATCGACGACGAGCCGGACCTGAAGAACCTGTACGAGTCCGACGACCGCGTGCGCACGCTGGTGGACACCGCGCGCCGCATCGAGGGCCTGGCGCGCAACCCCGGCCGCCACGCCGCGGGCCTGGTGATCGCCGACAAGCCGGTGACCGAGTACTGCCCGCTCTACCGCGACAAGGACGGCGCGCTGCTGACGCAGTTCGAGATGAGCCACATCGACAGCGTCGGCCTGCTGAAGATCGACTTCCTGGGCCTGCAGACGCTCACGGAACTCTCGCTCGCCTGCAGCATCGTCAAGCAGCGCCACGGCACGGACGTGGACCTGAGCGCCGTGCCGCTCGACGACATGAAGACCTACCGCATGCTGCACCGCGGCGAGGCGAAGGGCATCTTCCAGTTCGAATCCGAGGGCATGGTCAAGCTGCTCACCGAGGCGCGCCCCGACTGCCTCGAGGACCTGACGGCGCTCAACGCCATGTACCGCCCCGGCCCGATGCAGAACATCCCCGCGTTCGTCGGGCGCAAGCACGGGCGCGAGCCGATCGATTACATGATCCCGCAGCTCGAACCGATCCTGAAAGAGACGTACGGCATCATCGTCTACCAGGAACAGGTGATGCAGATCGCGAACATCCTCGCCGGGTTCACGCTCTCCGAAGCGGATAGTTTGCGCAAGGCGATGGGCAAGAAGAAGAAGGACCTGATGGAGAAGTACGGCGCGCAGTTCGTCGACGGCTGCGCGAAGAACGGCATCGCCCGCGAAAAGGCCCAGGCGCTGTACGACCTGATCGCGAAGTTCGCCGAGTACGGCTTCAACAAGTCGCACGCCGCGGCGTACGCGTTCGTCGCGTACCAGACCGCGTGGCTGAAGGCGAATTACACCGCCGAGTACATGGCCGGGCTGCTGAGCCTGCGCCAGGGCAACACCGACGACATGGTGATGTACATCGACGAGGCGCGCCGCATCGGCCTGCAGATCGCCGGGCCGGACGTGAACGCCTCGGGCATCTTCTGGCAGATCGAGCCCGACGGGAAGACCCTGCGCTTCAGCCTCGGCGCGGTGAAGGGCGTGGGCGAGAAGGCCGTCGAATGCATCGTCGCCGCGCGCGAGAAGGAAGGCGCCTTCAAGGACATCTACGATTTCTGCGAACGCGTGGACGCCAAGGCCGCCAACAAGGGCTGCATCGAAAGCCTGATCAAGGCCGGCGCGTTCGACGCCGTCAGCGACGAAGGCGGCCGCGCGCAGCTCATGGCCGCGCTCGAAGACGCCATCGCCCACGGCGCGAACCTGCGGCGCGACCGCGAGTCCGGCCAGGGCTCGCTCTTCGGCGGCGACGGCGAGGCCGCGCGCCCGAAGCTGCCGCAGGTGGCCGAATGGCCCGACCAGCAGCGCCTGGAAGAAGAAAAGAAGGTGCTCGGCTTCTACTTCAGCGGCCACCCGCTCGCCGACGTGCGCGAGATCATCGAGGGCCTCTCGTCGAAGCCGCTCAAGCAGCTCGTGGACGTCACCGACGGCTTCGAAGTCGTCGCCGGGGCCTACGTGAACAGCATCCGCGCCACCGTGACGCGCGAAAAAGGCGAGAAGATGGCCGTGCTGACCATCGAAGATTTCTCCGGCACCGCGCAGGCCGTCGTCTTCCCGCGCGTATACGACAAGTACAAGGAGTTCGTCAAGACCGACGTAGTGCTCTTCTTCCGCGGCAAGATCAAGAACGACGACCGCGGCGTCTCGCTGCTCGTCGAAGAGATTTTCAATCTAGAGGAGGCCGTGCGGCGGCACCTGAGCGCCATCCAGATCACGCTGCGCCAGGATCAGCCCGCGCCGCGCAAGGGCCACGCCGTCGCGAAGAAGAACGGGAACGGAAACGGGAACGGCAAGAAATCCGCGAAGGGCAACGGAAACGGGAACGGCGACGCGCACCCCGCCGAACTGCTCGACGACAAGGCCATGATCGCGCAGATCGAATCGCTGGTGGGCCTGCTGCGCGCGCACCCCGGCGCGATCGACGTCTGGTTCCAGCTTGAACTGGAAGAAGGCACGGGCGCGCCCGCGACGGTGCTGGTGCGCGGCGGCAACCGCGTGCGCGTCAAGCCTACGCCCGGGCTCTTCGCCGGCCTGCACGAACAGCTCCCCGTCGGCGCGATCCGCGTCGCGGGCCAGAACAACAAGCCGCGCCGCCCGCCCGAGCCTCAGTGGAAGCGCCGCGGCTAGCGTTCAAACGCCGTAATCAAATACCAGTGCAGGCGGCCGGGCAGGGCGAAGCGTTCCTGGCGCGTGAGGTAGTGGCGTCCGTCCAGGCGCGCTTCGGCGGAGGCCGACGCGCGCAGGTCCTCGCCTTCGATGCCGGATTTGAGCGCCTCGCGGCAGGCGTCGAGCAGCGGGTCCTTCAGGCCCTGGCGCAGCACCGGCTTGCCCTTCGCGTCCACCATGATGTTGCTGGGCTTGATGTCGCGGTGGATCACGCCGTTTTCGTGCGCGTGCTGCAGCGCGTGCGCGACCTTTTCGATGATCGTGGCGACCTCGCGCGGGCTGGGCTTCTTCTCCTCGGCCCAGCGGTCGAGCGTCACGCCCTCGATCAGGTCCATGGTGAAGTAGTCGAGCCCGTCGGCGCTGCCCATCTCGTAGATGTGGATGCAGTGCGGGTGCCGCAGCCGCGCGACGCTCTCGGCTTCGCGCATGAAGCGCAGGACGTCCTCGGGTTCGGTGCTGCCGGCGTTGAGGACTTTCAGGGCGACCTTGCGGCGGAGCTTGGGATCGAAAGCTTCGTATACCGTGCCCATGCCGCCCTGCCCGAGCTTGCGGACGATCTCGTACGGCCCCAGCTTCTTCAAGCCGGCCGGGCTAGGTAGGTCGGACATAGGCGCTCCGTGGATGCCGCCACTGTAGCACCCGGGCCAGGAGCCGCCAGTAGGCGGCCCGCCTCCGAAAAGGATGAAACAAGCGCTTTCGAGCGGAGTCGTTTGTGGGACAGGCGTCCCGCCTGTCCGCGCCATGGAGGTGGGTGCGGTGCTTGGGAAGGGAAGCTTATGGCAGTTGCGGAATCCAGAGCGAGAAGGTGGCACCCTTCCGACACAACGCAGCAAGTCGTATTCGGTTCTTGGCGTCTTTGCGCGAAACCTAAAGCAGCTTCGCCGTCGGCGAAGGCGCGGCTACTTCGCCGCGCGCTTGTAGCGGTACACGTACACGTCGCGGCTGTTGTAGTAGACCAGCACGTTGCGGGCTTCGTCGATGTACAGCAGGCGTTCGCCGACGACCGGGGGCACGTCGCCCTGCGGCTTCGGGTCGAACCATGCGTTCTTCGCCGGGTCGTAGATCCACAGCGGCGGCTGCGTGTCGCCATCCTTGGCCGGGAGCGTGTGCATGAGGACGTGCTTCGAGACCGGGTCGAAGAAGAGCGCCGAGGCCGCGTCGTTGCCGGCCACGGGGCCTTCCTCGATGGCGGTCTTCCAGCCCTTCTGGCCGATCGTGTAGGTCAGCGTCTTCCGCCCGGCGATGGCGACGATCTGCTTGTTCGCGACGTCGTACGCGGCGCTCGCGCCGTAGGTTCCGGGACCGCCGGCGACCTTCTTCCACTCCCCGGTGCTCGCGTCGCGCACCAGCGTCGCGTGCCCGATGAAGATCAGCGTCTTCTGGTCGGGCATGTACTTCAGGATGCCGGACTCGGAGCGCCCGCCCGTCGTGTTGCCCGGGCCCTTCCAGCTCACCAGGCACTCGATGCTCGTCCATTCCTTCTTCGCCAGGTCGTAGCCCCAGACGTGGATGCTGTCCTTGCCCAGCTTTTTCGAGAACTCCTCGAAGCTGAGCCCGTACGCCTTGGCGACGACGTTGTCCGGCTGGTCGAGTTTGATGCTGTAGTTCACCGAGCGCGGCATGCTGTTGACCCACAGCGCCAGACGGCGTTCGGGATCGTAGGCGACCTGGTCCCACTGGTGGCTCACCGAGACCATGCCGCCGGTCTTGGTCATGACGATGCCGTCCTTCAGCATCGTGAACTCGCGGAACCATTCCTCGGTGTCCTTCTGCCACGGATCGCCCCCGCGCAAGCAGTTCCAGGTGTTGGAGGCGAGGTCGTACTCCCAGACGTCGTTTATGCGCCGGACGTTGTGTCCGCCGCCGAAGAAGATCGCGCGCTTGCGCTCGGGCGCGTAAAGCATCTTCGCGCAGTAGCTGCGCCCGAAGGGCCCGCGGGCGCGTTCGTCGGCGCGGGGGCCCAGCCAGTCGAGGTTCCCGATGACCTTGAACGGCGGGAGCTTCATCCATGTGTTCTCGGGCAGGGCCTCGATCCTGGCGAGCAGTTCGGTGTCCGGCGCGAGTTCCGGCTCGATCTTCGCGGCTTGAAGGGTCTCGCCCGCGCGCAGCGAAGCGCAGGCGCAGAGCAGGCTCAGCAGGGCGATCGTCGTTTTCATGGCAGTCTCCGTGTCCAGGCGCGCGGTCACTTCGCGGCCTTCTTGCAGCGGTACACCCAGGTTTCGCCGTTGCTGTAGATCACCGTCACGTTGCGTTCGGGGTCGTAGTAGCCGGCGATGTTGCCCACCTTGGGGGTCTCGCCGCGCGGTTCCGGCCGGGTCCAGGCGTTGGCCTTCACGTCGTACAGCCACAGGCGCATGCCGGTGAGTTCGGGCTTGGTCTTGACCGTCAGGCCGGTGTAGAGCACGCACTGCCTGGCCGTCGAGTCGTAGCAGAAGGTGCTCACCGGCACGCACCCGCCGTCGGGGGCATCCTTCTGCGCCAGCGTCCAGGCGTTCTGCGCGCAGGAATAGACCCACGTCGTCAGCCCGGCCGTGGCGATCACCTGCTTCGTGTCGGGATCGTAGACGGACTCGGCGCCGGCGCCCGGCCCGCCCTTCGGCTGCGCCTTCCACGCCTTGGCGGCCGCGTCGAACAGGTACGTCTGCCCCGAGTTCCACCAGATCGTCCGGGCCTCGGGCAGGTACTCCATGCAGCTCGATTCGTACGCCTTCGGCACCTGGGTGTAGACTTCCTTCCACTGGCCGCTTTCGGGATAAAAGGCGAAGAGCCACGCGTCGCCTGCGCCCGAGCCGTACACCCTCAGCAGCGGGTCTTTGGGATCGAGGCCCAGCGCCTTCGCCATCAGGTTCCGGTCGGTGAAGACCAAGCCCTTGTGCGATTCGAGGAAGAGCATGCGCTTCTGGTCGGGGTCGTAGCACAGCGACCACCAGGTGTGGCAGGGGCGCAGCGGGCCGCCGCGCGGCGTGCGCACCACGCCGTCCTTGAAGACCGCGTGCGCCTTGAACCACGCCTCGGCCTCGTCTTCCTTGCCCGTCACGGTGCGCGGCGGCGCCGGGTCGGCGCCGTACAGGCAGATCCAGGTGTTGGAGGCCAGGTCGTACTCCCACACATCGTTGTAAGGATGAATGTTGTGCCCGCCGCCGCAATAGAGCGCGCGCTTGCGCTCGGGCGCCCACACCATCTTGTTGCAGTAGTCGCGCACGCGCGGGCCCGTGCGCTTGTAGTCGGGATCCTTGTTCAGGATGCCCATGTCCCCGGTGGTCTTGCAGGGCGGGAGCTTCATCCAGGTGTTGTCGGGCAGGGCCTCGATCTTGGCGAGCAGTTCGGCGTCGGGGGCGGGCGCCGGTGCCTCGCCCGCGAGGAGCGCCCCCGCGCACAGCGAGAGGACCCACACCAGGAAATGCACCGGTCGCGCCATGGCTGCCTCCGTGCCGAAGCCTCTGCGATGCTCCGGCCTTCGGTTCTACCCCGCGGGGCGGCGGGGAACCGCAGGATTCCGATTGCCGAACCCTTTTGAACCCATAAAGTACCGGCATGCGCACGATCCGCGCCCGAAAAGGCCGCCCGCCCGCGAGCAACGCCGCCCACCGGATCGTTGCGGCCGACCTGCGCCGCCGCATGCGTTCGGGCGAATGGCCCCCCGGCACGGTGCTCCCGCCGTGGCGCGCGCTGGCCCGGCATTACCGCGTAAGCGTGCGCGTGATCCAGCACGCCGCCGGGGCGCTCAAGCGCGACGGCCTCCTGGCGCTGACCGCGCAGCGCCGCCTGGCCGCGCGCGACTGGAACAGCCCCGGCACCGCGCTCGAAAGCCGCCTGCTCGTGCTGCTCACCACGAGCCCAAGGCTCTCGGTGGGCAACCCGCTCCTGGACGACCTGCTGCTCGGGATCTTAAAGGGCGCGGGCGAACGCGCCGTGCCCGTGGTCTTCGCCTACGACGACCGGCTGCGCGCGCACGTGCCCGCGGAACTTTTGGAAGCCCCGCTGAGCGGCGTCGTGATTCAGGGCAAGATCGGCGCGCAGGCGCTGCGCGGCTGGGAGAAGGTCGCGGTGCCGGTCGTCCTGGCCGACCATCCCGGCGCGGCGTGGAAGCTGCACGCGTCCGGCGTGGACAACGAGGGCGCGACCCGCGAGGCCGTGCGGCGCATGCTGGACCTGGGCCACCGCCGCCTGGCCTTCGTGCGGCGCGTGCACACGCACGGGGTCCACGAGGTCGAGCCCGATTCGCGCGAGCGCCAGCAGGCCTTCGAGGCCGCGCTGGCCGGCGTTCCCGGCGCGAAGGGCGAGGTCTTTTCGGTCTTCGCCAACGACACGTCGGAGGCCGCCGGGATCGCGGGGATCTTCCGGCGCGGCGCGCGCAGCACGGCGGTGCTGGCGGCCGACGAAGGCGCCGGCGCGCTGATCGTGCAGGCCGCGCGCGACCGGGGGCTGACCGTGCCGCGCGACCTGAGCATCGTCGCGTTCGGGCAGGCGCGCGCCGGCGATCCGGCCTTCGCGGGCCCGCGCTTCGACTTTCGGGAGATCGGACGGATGGCCGCGCGCCTGACCGAGGCTCCGCGCACGCCGCCGCGCCGCGCGCGCCACGCCGGCACCTGGAACGACGGCCGCACGCTGGGACCCGCGCCCGTGGCCTGACGCCGCGGGACGGTCGTTATCTTAAATGGGAAGCGTGAGGAAGCGCGCCGAACTTACTTGGAGACCGCCATGTCCTGCTGCGTGTCCTGGGCGCGTTCGACGTGGTAGCCGACCAGGCTTTCGATCAGCACGCGCATCGCGCGCATGGCGTGGCGGCTGCGGCATTCGACCAGCAGATCGCAGCCGCTCAGGCGCACTGTCGCGACGGGTTCGTTGACCGTGCGGCCGTGGCGGGCCTGCGGGACGATCCAGATGAACTCCTCGGCGTCCACCATCGGGCGGCCGCGGGTGAATTCGGGCAGGTTGCGGAGGGTGCGGGCGACGGCGGGCACGTTCGTCACGGCGTAGCGCGCGCGATACAGGACCGGTTCGAGATCCACCATGGCAAATGATCCCATCGTCCGTGACCCCCCACGGTGCGCAGCAGCGTTATGACGGCATGTAATTAAACGGATATCCGTTGTGTAAGCGTTCAGACTTTTACGGTCATTTTCACAGGGCAGCAAGCTTTATGTACGAAAGATTTGGTAAAGCAGGAAATCGGCCGGCTCATCTCGTGCGGAATCCTGGCGGAATTTGCGCAGATTCGCCGGTTCTGGCCCCGTGCGTCGAGTTCGCGTCGGAACCCATGGCGTGCATCTCGCGCCCCTTTAGCGTTCGTTCAAAAACGCGCCGGGTTCGCGGACCTTGCGGCCCGTCACCTTGCAGTTGATCAGCGTCAGGCTGCTGCGGTCGGCCGCGATCGCGTCGCCTTCGATGTCGCAGTCTTCGAGCACCAGTTTGGCTTCGTCGTGGGCGATCACGCGCCCCACGAACTTGCAGTTCCGGGCCGTCACCTGCGAGCGCTCCTTGGCGCCGAAGTATCCGCCGCTGCCGTCGCAGGTCGCGTCCACCACCACCATCTTCGCGTCGCCGAAGGAGACCGCCTCCCCGAAGGTGCATTCGCGGACGGTCAGTTCGCACTTGTCCACGGCGTAGAAGTTCCACGTCTGGATGCGGCTGCCGCCGAAGTTGAGCCGCGAGGCGCCGACGCGCATCGTTTCGGCCGAGCAGGTCGTGTTGTTGCTCAGGCCTTTCACTTCGCGCGGCGCGTTGCCGCGGAAGAAGAGCCCCACGGTGCGGAGTTCCGCGCCGGGCACGGTCAGCACGCAGCCGTCCACCGGGACCAGGCCCCACATAATGCCCTGCGAGCCCGCCACGATCGCGTCCTGCCCCGCGGAACTGGGCGCGGTCCAGCGGTCCACGCGCAGGCCGTTGGGGAATTCGAAGCGGTGCGGTTCGCCCGGCGGGATCGCGAACCAGAGCAGGATGCCGGCCGATTCGTTGACGCGCACCACCGAGTTCGCCGCGATCACGGCCTCGCCCGCGCCGGTGGTCTTGAGCAGGCTCAGCGTCGTGGATTCTTTCACGTCGAAGGTGAAGCCCGCGGCGCCGAAGACGGTCTCTTCGAGTTCGGCCTTGGCGTTCTTGCCGAGCTGCACGCCCCAGGGGACGGGCAGGTGCATGCGGGCACGCACGAGTTCCAGCTTCGCTTTTTCGCCCACGGCGATGTTGTGCTGGTAGTTGTAGGCGCTGAGCAGTTCGGCGTGGGCGTCTTCGATGCGCAGGGTCGCGCCGTCCTTGAGCTGGATGTTGCCGTTGACGGCGAAGCGCTTGGCCTTGACCGTCAGCGTCACGCCGCGTTCGATCAGCAGCGTGCCGTTGATGCGCGAGGAGACGTCCACCACCGCGTCGCGGGTGACGTGCCAGCCGCCGTTCTTTACCGCCATGTGCTTGCGCTGGACGACGAAGTTGTCCACGAAGAGCGAGTTGATCCCGGTCTTTTTCTGATAGACGGACAGGTCGATGAGCGCGAAGCCGCCGGTGACGCGCTCCGGATCGAGCTTGTCCTTCTTTACCGGCGAATCGTCGCTGAGCTTGAAGTCGTCGGGCGTGATGAGCAGGTGCCGCCAGTTGGTGTTGCGCAGTTCGAAGCCGTAGTTGAAGCGCGCGCCGTCGCGGTCCTGCACCGCGATGGCGAAGTAGCCCGGCGTGGAGGTGCGCACGTCGGCTTCCAATTGCAGCATCTCGGTGGTCGGGACGTTGATCGCGAGGAGGTCGAAGCGGCCTTCCTTGCGCAGGTAGGTGAAGCGCAGCGCGCCCTTGCCCGTCTTGGCCGCCCCGGCGCTCTGGTCGAGTTCCGGAACGGGGAGCTTCTCCTTCGCGCCCGGCGGATCGGCGGGGAAGCGCAGGTTCGCGAACGGCCCCAGTTCCTTCTCGAAGTCGTAGCGCTCCTCGTCGGGCATCTCGGCCGCGACGAGCCGCCCCGCGATCCATGCGGCACAGAGGAGCAGAATGCGCGTCTTCATACGGGGACATAGACGCCGTCCCATCGGCCCTTGTTGCAGCCAATCCGCAGAATATAAGGTCTGCACAAGCTGCATCTTAAGGAGAAGCGCCCATGCCCAAAAACAGCCCGCCCCTCGCCGCCCGCCTCTCGAAGGATCTTCGGGAAGTCATGAAATTCTTTGCCAAACCTAAGGCCGTCCAGCGGCGCGCCTACGCCCCGGGCAAATGGACCATGCGCGAGATTCTCGTGCATCTCTCCGACACCGAGGCCGTGCTGCTCGACCGCCTGCGCCGCATGACCGCCGACGCCAAGCCCGTCTTGCAGGCCTTCGACCAGGATCGCTGGGCCGCGAAGCTTTCCTATACGAAGCGCGACCTGAAACTCGCCGCCCGCCAGTACCAGGCCGCCCGCGAAGGCATCCTCGAGACCCTGAAGCTGCTGGGCCCGAAGGCCAAGTCCCTGCGCGGCCGCCACACCGAGAACGGAGCCGTCTCCGGCGTCCGGGCGCTCTGGATCATCGAATACCACACCGCCCACCACCTGGAACAGCTCCGCGCCATCGCTGCCGGAAAAATCTGGACGCCGAAGGCCAAATAAATCGCGAAACCCCCACGGACAAACGCAGCCATCGAGAACTAG
>JAHCJK010000070.1 GCA_026184295.1 Planctomycetota bacterium | reverse complement strand
TCATCATCACGATGCCGAGGTTCAGGGCGCGCTGGCCGGACTCGCCCAGCGATTTGGCCGCTTCGCCGCACATGGGGCACCCCCCGCTGTCGGCATGAACGGGCTGCGTGAGGATCACGAACAGGATCAGGGCGGCCAGCAGGGCCAGGGTGGCCGTGGTCCGCACTAGTGGCCTTCTCCCGAATCGGCGTGCTCTTCGGGGACGTTCTCTTCGCGGAAGGCGTTGGAACGCAGGCCGTCGGGGAAGATCACGTTCAGGAGCAGGATGGTGACGACCGTCGCGGGGATGATGGAGATCGCGAAGCTGCGCTTCTCGAACTTCATGTGCATGAAGAAGCCGATGATCAGGGCCGCCTTGAGCAGCGAGAGGCCCAGCAGGGTCACCAGCATGATCAGCAGGGGCAGGTGGATGTAGGCCAGCCCGACTTCCAGCAGCGTGAAGAACAGCAGCGCGCCCCAGACGACGTAGTTCTCGGCCATGCCGTGGTCCTTGTGCGCGCCGTCGGACGGCTTGGCGAGTTCGCCGCGCAGGAAGGCCACGATGTCCTTGTTCGCCCGGCCGACGATGGCGCAGAGCGCGCACCAGCTTGCCGCGCCGCCCACGATCAGGCCGAACCAGACCCCCGCGAGCACCGCAAACAGCAGAAAGTACCAGACGTATTCCATGTGCGTTCCTTCTCGTCGCGCGCCCTAACGAATGCTCCGCCGGCCGGTCAGATCTTGGCCGACATCAGGTAGATCAGCGGGAAGACGAACATCCAGACCAGGTCGACGAAGTGCCAGTACAGGCCGGCCACTTCGATGTCGATCGCCTTGAACTTGCCGTTCTTGTACTGGAGCGCCAGGACCACCAGGTAACCGACGCCGACGGTGACGTGGAGCATGTGCATGCCGGTCGCGGCGAAGAACGTGCCCCAGACCATCGGCATCGTCCAGCCGGACTTGGTTTCCTCGCCGGCCTTGATCAGCGGCATCAGGTGGTCGTTGATGATGCCGAGCCATTCCATCGTGTGCAGCACGACGAAGATCAGGCCGCCGAGCGCGGTCAGCATCGTCCAGAGCACGGCCTTGTCGCGCAGCTTCTTGTTCGCGGCGTCCACGGCCAGGACCATCGTCAGCGAGCTGGACAGAAGCACGAAGGTCATCGCCGTCGAGGTGACGATGCTGTGCCCGTGGAACGGGGTCGGCCAGACGTTCGAGAGGCGCACGTAGCTGTAGGCAAAGAGCAGGGCCGCGAAGGTGATCGAGTCCGAGACGATGAAGAGCCACATTCCGAACTTCTTGGAGTGCGCGCCCAGGGGCCGCACGCCGCCGTCCCAGAGATTGCCGCCCGGCGCAGGGGCGTGTCCGTGAGAGGCCGCGGGCGCGTGCGCCGCCGCCGTGTCCGCCGTCGCTGCTGCTTCGCTCAAAGCCGTCTACCTCCCAAAGAGGAACAACAGGACCAGAAAAATCCAGATGCCGTCCATGAAGTGCCAGTAAAACGCCGCCAGATCGGCCCGCAGGCTCTTGCCTTCCGGCGTGGCCAGCCGGCCGACGCCCGTCATGACCCAAAGCAGCGCCGCCACACCGCCCAGCAGGTGCACCGCGTGCGTGATCGTCAGCAGGTAAAAGAAGGAGTGGCTGGGATTGTCGGTGAAGTACACGCCCTGCTGCTTGAGCTGCCACCAGACCAGGCCCTGCCCGGCCACGAAAACCAGGCCCAGCACCGTGCCCGCCGCCCACCACGAATTGAACGACTTGGCCTGCCCGTCCTTCAGCCGGCGGCGGCCGAGTTCCAGCGCCGCGCTGCTGGCCAGGAGGAAGAGCGTGTTCACCCAGAGCATGGGCGGGAGCTGGAGCATCTCCCAGTCTTTGGAGAGGCCCTGGCGGACGATGTAGGAACTCGCCAGCGCCGCGAAGAGCATCATGATCGGCGCCAGCGCCACCAGCAGGCCGGTGAAGTACATGCGCCTCGGCAGCCGCCGCGCGCCCCCGGCGCCGTCCCCATCCCCGCCGCCGCCCCCGTAGCCGGCGTTCCCGATCCCGGGACCGCCGCCGCTGACGGCGGGCGCGACGCGCTTGCCAGGCTCAGTGAGCAGCGGCATGCGGCGCGGCCTCCGGCGGATCGGTCTGCATGATGTAATCCTTTTCGGCGCCCGGCACGCTGTACTCGTACGCGCCGTGGTTCACGACCGGTTCCTTGCCGCCGAAGTTGTCGAACGCGGGCGGCGAGGCCGTGATCCATTCCAGCGAGGTGCCGTTCCAGGGATTCTCCGGCGCCACCGCGCCCTTGTACATGCTCCAGAAGTAATTGAAGATGAAGAGGAGCTGCGCGAGCACCGCCACGAAGGCCGCGGCGGTGATCATGTTGTGCATCGACGGGATCATCGGGTCGTTGAGGAAGGCGTACTCGAACCCCGCGTAGCGCCGCGGATGCCCCCACAGGCCCATGATGTGCATCGGGATGAAGACCGAGTAGACGCTCACGAAGGTCAGCCAGAAGTGCAGCTTTCCGAGCGGCTCGTTCATGTAGCGCCCGAACATCTTGGGGAACCAGTAGTAGGTGCCCGCCGCGATCGAGAACATCGCCGCGACGCCCATGATCAGGTGGAAGTGCGCGACCACGAAGTACGTGTCGTGGAAGTAGATGTCCACCGCGTTCTGGCCCAGGAAGATCCCGGAGATGCCGCCCGACACGAAGAGCGAGACGAAGCCGAGCGCGAAGAGCATCGCGGAGGTGAACTCGATGTTGCCCTTCCAGAGGGTGCCCAGCCAGTTGAAGGTCTTGATGGCCGAAGGCACGCCGATGGTCATGGTCAGGATCGAGAAGGCCACCGCGACGTACGGGCTCATGCCGCTCTGGAACATATGGTGGCCCCAGACGAAGAACCCGATCACGCCGATGGCCGCGATCGCGTACACCATCGCGTTGTAGCCGAAGATCGGCTTGCGCGCGAAGTTGGCCAGGATGTGCGAGACGATGCCCATGCCCGGCAGAATCGCGATGTACACTTCGGGGTGCCCGAAGAACCAGAAGAGGTGCTGGTACAGCAGCGGGCTGCCGCCCTTGTGGTTCAGTTCCTTGGCGCCGAAGACCACGCCCGCGGGGATGTAAAAGCTCGTGCCGAGTTCGCGGTCCAGGATCAGCAGCAGGCCGCCGGCGAAGAGCACCGCGAAGCTGAGCAGCGCGATGATGGCCGTGATGAACCAGGCCCACGTCGAAAGGGGCATGCGCATCAGCGACATGCCGCGCGCGCGCAGGTCCAGCGTCGTGACGATGAAGTTGATCGCGCCCACCAGCGAGGCCAGGCAGAAGATCGCGATGCTGCCGACCCACAGCGTCTGGCCCAGGCCCATGCCCGGCGTCGCGCTGTTGATGGCGCTCAGCGGCGGATACCCCGTCCACCCCGAGACCGGCGGGCCGCCCGGAACGACGAAGGCCGCGATCAGCACAAGGAAGGACAGAAGCGTCAGCCAGAAGGACAGCATGTTCAGCCGCGGGAAGGCCATGTCCACCGCGCCGATCTGGATCGGGAGAAAGTAGTTGCCGAACCCGCCCAGCGGCGCGGTCGTCAGCACCATGAAGACCAGGATCGTCCCGTGCATCGTCACGGCCTGAAGGTAGTGGTCGGGGTTCAGGAACATGCCCTGCGGCGTGTACGTGGCCAGGTGGTAGCGGAAGGCCAGCGAGAGCCCCAGGCCGATCACCACCGCGACGATGGCCAGCAGGAAGTACTGCTTCCCGATCACCTTGTGGTCGGTGCTGAAGATGTACTTCCAGATGAACTCTTTGGGTTCCTGGTGCACATGGACTTCGTGTTCTTCTTCGACATCGTGCGCGACCGACATCCCCGATCCTCCTCAGCCGGCGTTCAGGCGGATGTCCGCCCGCGTCCGGCTTCGCATGCTCAGTGGTACGACTTGCACTCTTCCGACCGCTTGGCCAGCCACGCGTCGAACTCTTCGCCCGAGACCACTTCCATTTCGGCGCGCATGGTGTAATGGCCGTTGCCGCACAGTTCGGCGCAGACCACTTCGTAGCCCGTCTTGTAGACCTTCATCACTCCGCCCTCGTCGAAGATCGAGTACGTCAGCGGCCAGAACTTGTTCACCGGATCGTACAGGCTGTAGGCGTACGTCTTGAACTCCCAGCGCTTGATGACCTTGCCGCCGGCGCCCTTGAATTCGATGGGCGTGATCTCGGCGTTGTCGGTCACCTTGATCCCGTGGCTCTCGAACGCGCCCTTGACCGCCGAGACGTCCTTCGCGTCGAGCGTCGCGGCCGTGACGCCGGACAGGTCGAACTTGTACATGCGTTCCTTGTCCACGCGGAAGGGAATCTTCACTTCCAGGCCGGGCACGGCGTCGTTCTTGACGCGCAGTTCGCGCACGAAAAAGTCGTGGATCACGTCGCGGGAGCGCAGGCGCACGACCACGTCGCGGTCGAAGGGCACCTTGATCGCGGCTTCGACGACGTCGTCCTTGGCGTACTTGTCGTTCTCGTAGTCCACGCCCATGAAGTTCTGGGAGGCGTCGTCCACCAGCTTGGCCGAGCGGTCGCCGAAGATGCCGTCGTTGCCGGCGTAGCGGAAGTACCACTTGAACTGCTGCCCGTTCACTTCGATCTCGGTGGCCTGGCGGGAAGGTTCCTTCAGGTGCATGTTCGCCCAGACGCCCTGGCCCATCAGGTTCAGGCCGATGAAGAGGATGCCCGAACTGACGATCGAGCCGACTTCCACCCACCAGATGCCGTGCACGTACGTCGCCTTCTGGCCCTTGGCCTGGTAGCGGAAGACCATGTACGCCAGCGCAAACTGCGCCAAAGCGAAGATCGCGCCCGTGATGAACATGGTGATGTAAATCTGGTTGTCGATCGTGCCGCCGTGGGACGTGATCATCTCGGGCATCAGGTGCTGGCGGGTAAAGAACGGTACGACCGTGCCCAGAACTAGGACCACCAGAGCCACGACCAAGGCGAGCGGCTGCATCGTATGGAAGCTCCTGAACCTCTATGCCACGCCGTGCACGCGCGGACGAAGGCGTCCGAATCTCAAAAGCCCGGCCGTGGCCGATGAAAGGCGTGAGCCCTCATCCTTACTGGATGCCACAATATTATCAATCGAAAATGCGGTCCCCGCTGGAACCAAAAAGCCCCGCTCCAATGCGCTAACAGCAATTACCAATCCAACTTCCGTAAAATAGCCCCGCCCCTCCGGCCGCCTGGAGATTCCTGGGCTAACACCCTAGCTTTAAAGGAGATAATAGGGTTAGGAGGCGCGTGCGGCGGGCGCGGTTCTTCGCGAGGTGCTTCGGCGCTGCGGTCCCGTTCGATACACTTCGCAGCCCGCGCGGCCCGCTAACCTAATTTTCGCTCGTATCTTGCGTTCCTGGCACCTGTTGCGCCACCGCCTCCTCGTCGTAGGTGCGCTCGAACTCGATCCCGATCAGCGTCGTCCCCGGCGCCAAGGTCTGGCCGAACTGGTACGGGTCGAGCGAGTGGCCACGGACCACCGCGACCACCAGGAACGGCTTCGAGAGCCCGCTCAAGGTTCCGTCCGGACGCACGGCGTAGCTGCGCACGTGCCCCAGGTTCAGGCGCAGGAGGCTGCCGATCACGCCGACATCGAGCTTGGGCGAGAAGGCGATCTTTCCCCCGCCCCGGCGCAGGACCTCGCGTTCTTCGTCGGTGGCGGTCTTGGTGAGCACGGCGAAGGCCGGTTCGAGCTTGTGCTGATGGGCGACGTGCAGGGCGGCGCGGACGTTCACGGCCGAGCTGGAGGTCAGCGCCAGCAGGCGTCCCAGGCCGGCCATGTCCTGTTCGGCCAGGAAGTCCGAGTCCAGGGCGCTGCCTTCCGCGACGGTAAAGCCCGCCTCGCGGGCGCGCGCGCACAGGTCCGGGTTGGTGTCCACCATCAGGATGGGAATCCCGCGCGCCTCGAAGATGCCGGCCACGCGCAGCGCCAGTTCGTTCGCGCCGACGATGAGCAGGCCTTCGGGCCGGGAGACTTTCAGTTTCAGGAGCCAGGCCAGCGGCGCGGCCAGCAGGCCGTTCACCACCACGGTGACCATGATGGTGCTGAAGGTGATCGCCACCAGCGTCTCGCCGGACGCGGTCAGGCGGGCGAACTCCAGGGACTCCGGCGCGTACTTGGCGCGGGCGAACTCGGAGAGTTTGAGCGCGAAGAGCGAGGCGACGGAGGCCGCCACGATCCCGCGCGGGCCGACCAGGCCGATGAACGTCCGTTCGCGCCAGGTCAATTGCGACCCGCGCGCGCAGAGGAAGACGCTGGCCGGGCGCACCAGCAGCATCACCGCCGCGATGCACACGAAGCCCCAGGGCCAGAGCGGCTTGAGCGTCGCGAACCGGAAGTCCGCCGCGAGCATCATGAACAGGACCGAGACCAGCAGGGTGGTGAGCGTGCCCTTGAAGCGCCGCAGGCGCTCGACGTCGTGGCGCAGGGTGTTGGCCATCACCAGCCCGGCGCAGGTGACGGCGCCGAGCCCCGATTCGTGGAAGACCTTTTCCGAGGCGCCGTAGATCGCCAGGGCGCCGGCCAGGGCGAGCAGGCTGTCGAGTTCCTCGTCCGACGAGCCGTTGGACTTGCGGTAGCGCAGCCACATCGCCAGGAGCCAGCCGGCGGCCGCGCCGATGATCGGCCCCACGACCAGCGCGCCGAAGAACCCGGCGCTCGCGCGCATGATCCCCCCGCCCTCGATCACGACTTCGAGCATCACCACGGCCGTGATCGCACCGATCGCGTCGATCAGGATGCCTTCCCACAGGAGCACCGTGTGGACCCGGCGCGTCACGCGCACCCGCTTGAGCAGCGGGACGATTACCGTCGGGCCGGTGACGATCATCAGCGCGCCGTACAGCGCGGCGAGGGACCAGTCGAGCCCGGCGATCAGGTGCGCCGCCAGCATCGCGCCCACGCAGGTGACCAGCGCGCCCAGGCTGAGCAGGTTGCGGACGACCTGCGGGGCCAGGCGCAGGTCGCGCATGTTCAGCGAGAGCCCGCCCTCGAAGAGGATCACGGCGACGCCCAGGCCTACGATGGCGTGCAGCGCGTAGGGGATCGATTCGCTGGGCGCGCGCATCCAGCCCAGCACCTCCGGGCCGCAAAGCATCCCGAAGCCGAGCAGCGGGATGATGGCGGGCAGCCGCAGGAGGTGGCTGAACCATTGCGCCGCGATGCCCGCGACGATGGCCACCAGAATGGTCTGAACGCTGGGAAGCATAGGCGTTCCTTTGTAGTGAATGGGCGCGTCCGCGCCACCGCCAATCGGCGCTACCGTCAAAAATCGGAAATCCGGCCAGGCAAGGCTTGACCGGACCGCAAAATACCGTATGGCGCATCTGGAATTTTTTTCGAGGACGGCATTTGGACGAACACGCGGCCATTCTGATTCAAGTCGCGACCATTCTAGGGCTCTCCCGTTTCTTAAGCGAAGCCGCCAAGCGCCTGCGCCAGCCGACGGTGCTGGGCGAACTCCTGGCCGGCATGGTGCTGGGTCCCTCCCTGCTCGGCTGGATCTGGCCCGGCGGCTTCGAAGCCGTCTTCTCCAACCGCAAGACGCTCGACAGCCTGGCCAACATCGGCCTGATCCTGCTCATGCTCCTGACGGGCCTGGAGACCGACATCCGGGTGATGCGCAACCTGGGGCGGGCGGCCTTCATGTCCTCCGCCTTCGGCCTGCTGGTCCCGTTCGGGTTCGGCCTGGGCCTGGGGTTCGCTCTCGACGACGCCTACCTCCCCGAGGCCGGGCGGCTGGTCATGAGCCTCTTCCTCGCCACGGCGCTCTCGGTCTCGGCGATGCCGGTGATCGCCAAGATTCTGATCGACCTGGGCCTGATGAAGCGCAACTTCGCCGTCCTGGCGCTCAGCGCGGCGGTGGTGGACGACACCATCGGCTGGGTGGTCCTGGCCGCGATCACCGGCATGGCCTCGGGCGAAAGCGCCATGCTGGGCCCGCTGGCCGTCACCATCGGCTGCGTGGCCGTCTTCTGCACCCTGGCGGTCGTGGCCTTTCACCCGCTGCTGCGCTGGTTCCTGAAACGCACGGACGAGTTCCTGCACGTGCCGGACGGCGAGATGGTGGTCGTGGTGGCGATCACGTTCCTCCTGGCCGCGGCGACGGAGCTGATGCACGTCCACGCGGTCTTCGGGGCCTTTATCGCGGGCATGATCTTCCGGCAGTGCCCGACGCTGAACGCGGAGATCATCCACAAGATCGAGAGCGTGACGCTGGCGGTCTTCGCGCCGCTCTTTTTCGGGGCCATCGGGCTGAGCGTGAACCTGCTTTCCTTGACCAGCGTGGGGCTGGCGGCGGCGGTGCTGGCGGCGGCCATCTTCGGCAAGGTGCTCGGCTGCCTGGTCGGCGGCCTGCTGGGCCGGCTGGGCGTCTGGGAATCCGTCGGCCTGGGGCTGTGCATGAGCGCCCGCGGGTCGGTAGGCCTGGTCGTCGCCAAGATCGGCCTCGACCAGGGCATCCTCAACGAGGAACTCTTTGCCGTGCTGGTCATGATGGCGGTGATCACGACCTTCCTCGCGCCGCTGACGCTGAAGCCCATCGTCCCGAGAATCCCCGTCAGCGAGGAGGAACGCCTGCGCGCCAAGAGCACCGAAGGGCGCTTCGTGCCTTCCGGGCAGCTCAAGATTCTCATCCCGGCCTCCGGCGGGCCGAATGCGCGCCTGGGCGGGCATCTGGCGGCCCACCTGTGCCAGGGCGAAGGCGACCGCTGCACGGCGCTGTACGTCGCGACGCAGAAGCCTTCGTGGTGGTCGGCGTTCAAGGCGCGGGCGCGCGGCAAGCACACGGTGGACGCGGAAACGGTCTTCCAGACCCTTCGGGAAGCGGCGGGGAAGCACGTCCAGCATCTTTCGCAACGCACGGCGGAGGTCCAGGAGAGCCTCTCGCGGACCATCCTGGCCGAGGCCGCCAAGGGCTATCACTTTCTGGTGATGGGCTCGTCCCGCGAAGGCCACCCGGTCTACGACCCGTTCGTCACCAGCATCGTCAAGGGAAGCCCCTGCCACCTGGTGCTGGTGGCCGGCAAGGAAGGCGAAGAGGCCGAAACGCTGCCGCTGCGCCGCATCCTGATTCCGATCAACGGAAGCTACGTCTCCGACGCCGCCTTCGACCTGGCCGCCGCCTACGCGACCGCCACCGGGGCGTCCCTGCACGTGCTGTACATTTCCGAGAGCAAGAACCTGAACCCGCTGCTGCCCGCGGCGGCGCATGCCCCCATCGGCGAGCACATGCAGGACATCCTGCGCGTGACGCTGAAGGAGCAGTTCGCGGAGCGCTTCCCGCACCCCGAACGCCTGGAATGCCACGTGCGCGAAGGCGAATCGGTGACCACCGCGCTCGTGGAGGAAGCCCACCGCGGCAACTACGACCTGGTGGTGCTGGGCGCGGAAAACAAGAGCCTGGTCGAACGCCTGTACCTGGGCGCGAACATCGAAGCGACGATCCTGGACGTCCCCTGCGCCATCGCGCTGGTCATCCCCAAGGTCTCCGGCAAGCGCTGAGCCTCGGGAAACGCGCCTTGTGCGCCGGACCGACTGGCAATTCATCCACCGCCGTATATTTTGGCACCCCATGACGGCAGCTCAACCGCAACAGGGGCTCTCGGTCCGGCGCTTCTTCGCCGGCAAGGGCGTGCTCGTGACCGGCTCCACCGGCTTCCTGGCCAAGGCGCTGGTGGAAAAAATCCTCCGCGACCTGCCGGAGGTGAAGAAGGTCTACCTGCTCATCCGCCCGCGCGCGAAGGCCGACGGCTCGCTCGTCGATCCCCGCGAACGCCTGCGCGAAGAGATTCTGCGCAACAGCGCCTTCTCGCGCCTGCGCGAACAGATGGGCGAACGCTTCGAGGCCTGGTGCCAGGAACGCATCGCCTGCGTGCCCGGCGACCTGACCCACCCGCGCCTGGGGCTCGACGAGGCCGCCTTCGAAAATCTCGCGCGCGAAGTCCAGATCGTGATCGGTTCGGCCGCGACGGTCGTCTTCGACGAACGCCTCGACCTCGCGCTCGACATCAACACGCTCAGCCCGCTGCGCCTGCTGGAACTGGCCAAGGCCGCCAAAGGCGCGTACCTGCACATCTCCACCGCGTACGTCAGCGGCATGCGCAAAGGCCTGGTGCCGGAACGCATCCTGAATCCGCTCGAAGCCATCGACGCGCAGCTTGCCCCGGGGCTTCCCCGCCCCGACAGCTTCGACCTCGAACGCGAGATCGAGAAGCTGCGCACGCTGGCCAAGATCGTGACGTCCGACTGCGAGACGCAGGCGCGCAAGAACGGCTGGGCGCCCGAGAGCGAAGAAGCGCGCACGGCGCTCCACCGCGCGCTGGTCTCGGCCGGGATGCGCCGCGCGCGCAGCCTGGGCTGGAACGACACGTACACCTACACGAAGTTCCTGGGCGAACAGCTCGTGCTCGCGCACCACGAAGAGGTGCCCACGGCCATCGTGCGCCCGTCGATCATCGAATCGTCGCTGCGCGAACCGGAACCCGGATGGCTGGACGGCCTGCGCATGGCCGACCCGCTCATCATCGGCTTCGGCAAGGGGCGCCTGGCCGATTTTCCCGCGCAGCGCAACGTGGTGCTCGACATCATCCCCGCCGACTTGGTGGTGAACGCGATCCTGGCCAGCGCGGCGTACGTGGGCGAGACCCCCGGCGCTTTCGAGCTGCTGCACGTGGCCAGCTCCAGCGAGAACCCGCTCGTCTTCGACAACCTGTACCAGACGGTGCGCGACTACTTCCAGAAGCACCCGATGCTCGACCGCGACGGCCGCCCGGTGCGCGTGCCGCACTGGAAGTTCCCGACCGTCGAACGCTTCAAGCGCCGCCTGACCTACCGCTACCTGACGCCGGTCAAGGCGCTCGGCGCGATCGTGGACGGGCCGGTGCCGCTGCCCGGCACGCGCAAGCTGCGTTCGCGCCTGCGCTCGATCAACCACGCCGCCGAACAGCTCCTTTATTACGTCGATATCTACAGCCCCTACACCAACCTGGACTGCCGCTTCGAGACGCGCCGCGGGCACGAGATCTTCGAACGCCTGATCGACGGCGAACGCGAACTCTTCGATTTCGACGCGCGCAAGATTCCCTGGCGCCGCTACCTCCAGGACGTCCACATCCCGGGCCTGAAGCGCAACATCCTGCGCATGGACCTGCCCCCGCGCGCCGGCGCGGGCGAAGGCACCCTGCTGCAGGAGGAAGCCGAGAAGGGCAAGGCGCGCGCGAGCATCCGCGGCGTCCCGCAGACGATCGTCGAACTGGCCGCCCGAGGCGCCGACCGCTTCGGCGGCAAGAGCTTCCTCGACATCCGCCGCGCGGGCGGGCAGACGCGCTATACCTTCGGCGAATTCTGGGAAAAGTCGGCCCAGTGGGCGCGCAAGCTGCGCGCGAACCTGGGGCTCGCCCACGGCGATCGCGTGGCGCTGTACGCCGAGAACGGCCCCGAATGGCCGCTGGCCTACCTGGCCGTGGCCCGCGCCGGCGGCATCGTCGTGCCGCTGGACCGGCAGTTGCCGCCCGTGGAAGCCGCGCGCCTGGCCGCGCATGTCGGCGCGCGCGCGCTGATCGTCTCCCCCGGCATCGTGGCCACCGCCGGCGAAGCGCTGGCCGCGGGCCAGGGCCTGCCGCCACGCCTGAATCTCCAGGCGCAGCTTGAACCGCACGAAGGCGACGCCTGGCCGTACCCGCACGCTTCGCTGGGCGACCGCCCGCTGGCCGAACCCTCGCCCGAGACGCCCGCCTCGATCCTCTTTACCAGCGGGACGACGCTGGCGCCGAAGGGCGTGATTCTCAGCCACGTGAACTTCACCTCCAACGCGCTCTCCGTCGCCGAAGTGCTCGAGCCGCTGCCGAGCGACCAGTTCCTCTCCGTGCTGCCGCTGCATCACGCGCTCGAATTCACCGGCGGGTTCCTCTCGCCGCTCTTCGGCGGCTCGACGATCCACTTCGTCGAATCGATCAAGGACATCGAAGAGACGATGAAGCGCACGGGGACTTCCGTGATCATCGGCGTCCCGCGCATCTACCAGCTCTTCGCGGACAAGATTCGCGCGCGCATCGAAGCCGCGGGCGTGACGAAGAAGGTCGCCGCGACCCTGGCCGACGGCCTGGCCGGCGCGGCCGAACTGATGGGCAGCGACCAGACGCGCCGTAAAGTCTTCGGCCAGGTGCACCAGGCCTTCGGCGGCAAGCTGCGCGTGCTGGTCTCCGGCGGCGCGCCGCTGGCCCCGGAACTCTTTCATTTCTTCAAGCGCTTCGGGCTGACGATCGTCGAAGGCTACGGCCTGACCGAGACCGCGCCGATCTTAACCGTCAACCCGCTGGCCGCGCCCAAGGCCGGCAGCGTGGGCCTGCCGCTGCCCGGCGTCGAGGTGAAGGTCAAGAACCCCGACCATCAGGGCGTCGGCGAGGTGCTCGCGCGCGGCCCGATGGTGATGCAGGGCTACTGGAACGATCCCGAATCGACCGAGAAGGTCTACGAGGACGGCTGGTTCCGCACCGGCGACCTGGGGCGCGTGGACGCCGAAGGCTACCTCTTCCTGACCGGGCGCGTGAAGGACGTGGTCGTCACCGCCGCGGGCAAGAAGGTGTACCCCGACGAGATTGAGATGCACTTCCGCGGGCTGCCCAGGGCCAAGGAATTCTGCGCTGTCGGGATGCCCGCGCGCAAGGGCCAGGGCGAGGAACTGACGCTCGTCGTCGTGCCTGAAAAGGACAACGAGAAAGCGCGCGAGGAGATTCGCCAGGCCATCGACCGCATCAACCACGCGCTGCCCACGCACCAACAGGTCGCGCGCATCGAATTCCAGGCCCAGGACCTCCCGAAGACTTCGACGCTGAAAGTCCAGCGCAACCGCGTCCGCGAGGAGTTCGCCGGGAAGTCGGGCCTGAGCGGCCTGCTGCCCAGCGTCCCCGCGACGGGCACGCCCGCGCGCGTGGACGAGAAGGTTCACAAGGAAGTGGTGCGCGCCATCGCCGAGATCGCCGGGGTCGCGGCGAACGAGGTCCAACCCGAACAGAAGCTGCAGCTCGACCTGGGCCTGGACAGCATCGGGCGCGTGGACCTGATCGGAAAACTGGAGTTGCGCCTCAACGTCTCGATCTCCGACGAGGTCTCCGCCAAGCTCTGGACCGTGCAGGATGTCTCCGAGGCCGCCGCCGCGGCGCTATCCAGCGGCGCCAAGGGCGAAGCGAAGGGCAAGACGATCTCCGAGCGCGTGCTTAAAAAGGACGGGCAGGACACCACCGCGCGCATGGCCCCGCGCATCGACAAGACCCTGCTGCAGGGCGCGATGCGCACGACCGAGAAACTTTTCTTCAACGCCTACCTGAGCATCGACGCGTACGGGCTGGAAAACCTGCCCGTGGACGGGCCCTTCGTGCTCGCGGCGAACCACAGCAGCCACCTCGACACGGCCGCGATCCGTTCGGTGATGGGCCGCCGCAGCACCATGCTGCACGTGATGGGCGCGAAGGATTACTTCTTCGACACGCGCCTGAAGAGCTGGTTCTTCTCGACGGTCTTCAACGTCCTGCCGTTCGAGCGCGAAGAGAACACGCTGGAAGGCCTGGCCACCTGCCGCACCGCGCTGGACAGCGGCAAGGCGCTGCTCATCTTCCCCGAAGGCACGCGCTCGCTGACGGGCAAGCTGCAGCCGTTCAAGCCCGGCATCGGCATCCTGGCGCTGGAACTCGATTACCCCGTCGTGCCCGTGTACCTCTCGGGCACGTTCGAGTCGCTGCCGAAGGGCCGCTCGATCCCCCGCCCCACGAGCGTGCTCGTGCGCTTCGGACCGCCGCTGGATTTCAGCCCGCTGAAGGCCCGCCGCGACGCCGAGCCCGCCAAGCCCGAAAAGAAGGAACGCAAGAAGGCCAAGGGCGGCGGCAGCATGGAACTCTACCGCGCCGCCGCGGAACAGATTCGCGCCGCGGTCGAGCGCCTTTCCAAGAGCGGCCTGTAACGCCACCGGCATGCGCGCGCCCGTGCCCGCCGCCCAGGCTTCCGCCGCGCGCGCCGCCTACGTGGACGTGGACGGCACGCTCGCCCGCACCAACATCGTCGGCCCGCTGATTTATTTCCACCGGCGCATCATGCAGCCGATTCTTCACAAGCTCTGGCTCGCCACGATCCCGCCGCGGGGGCTCTACTGGCTGCTGCTCGACAAGATCAGCCGCGAGGCCAGCAACCGCGCGATCTACGCCTGCTACGCGGGCCTGAACGCCGCGCAGGTGAAGGCCCTCGCCCAGGACTGCCACCGCGATTTCTGGACGCCGCGTCTTTACCCGCAAGCGCTGGAACGCATGCGCGCGCTGAAGGCCGAAGGCGTCGCCATCGTGCTCGTGACGGGCTCCATCGATTTTCTCGTCGAACCGCTCGCGCGCGACCTCGGCGCCGAACTGATCGCCCCGAGCCTGGAAGAAAAGAACGGCTGCTTTACCGGGAATTTGAACGGCCCGCCCCTGGCCGGCCGCCACAAGGAAGACGCCGTGCGCAAGCACGCGCGCGAAAAAGGCATCGACCTGGCCGCAAGCTGCGCCTACGGCGACGCGATCGGCGATCTGCCCATGCTGCAATGCGTCGGGCATCCCGTGGCCATCAACCCCGGCAGCCGACTGCACGCGATTGCGCGCAAGCGCGGGTGGGCGGTCGAAAAGTGGCGGATTTCGTGAACGCAATCCATGCCGCAGCGCGCTAGAATGGCGCACGAGGCAGCATTTTTTCGACGGCGATGACCGGAAAGGGCGCACGCCTATGGGTACGACGTGGCGGATCGTGTTTCTAAGCGGAGCCGCGCTGCTGGCCGGTTGCGGCGGAGCGCCGGAGAAGAAGCCGGCCCAGACCGCGCCGCCCGCCGCCGCGCCCGCCAAGACCCCGGCCTGCGACTGCGAAGGCTCCGGCACCGAAAAGCCTTCGGCGCCTTCGAAGCCCGAAGACGCCAAAACGGAAGAGAAGAAGTCTGAAGGCGCGAAGCCCGAAGAAAAGAAGAGCGAGCCCGCCGAAAAGCCCGCGGCCTAGTGGCTCTTGAGCCACTCCTTGGCCGGCTCGTATCCCGCGTCGGCCGCCTGCTGGATCGCCGTGCGCGCGCCCTGGCGCTGACCTTCTCCGTCCAGGAAGATGCCGAATTCGTACATCTTGGCCGGATTCCCTTCGCACCACTTGGCCATGAATCCACTGTTGATCTGCGCCGCAACCAGCGTCGGGTCCAGGCGGCTCCCGTAGGCCTTGGCGCGTTCGGGATCGCGCGGCAAGCCTAGCCCGCTCGAATAGATCAGGTAAAGACGGCCAATGGCGACCTCGTCGTTCAGTTCCGCGGCCTTGAGGTACCATTCACGCGCCTTGACGTAATCGACCGCGCCCGCCGTCCCTTCGAAGTAAATGTCCCCGATGCTCGTGTAGGCCTTGGTGTTGCCCTTCTCGGCCGATTTCTGGAGCCAGACGAGCGCCTCCGCATGGTTCTTCTCGGTGCCGACCCCGAGCTTGTACATCAGACCCACGAATTTGGGCGCTTCGGGGTGCCCGGCCTGCGCGGCCTTCAGGTACCAGCGGAAACTCTCCTGCTCGTCCACGGCGACATGCTGCCCGTGCTGGTACATCACCCCCAGGTTGTACATCGAATCGGCGTTCCCCTTGATGGCGGAATCGCGGAAATACTGGGCAGCCTTGCCCAGATCCTTCTCGACGCCGCGCCCGAAATAGTACCGGCGGCCGACCTCGTTCAACGCGCCGCCGTCCCCGTCGCGGATCAGATCCTCTTCGCTCATCTCCTTGTAATTCTTCGGAGGCGCCGGCTCCGGTTCGACGGGCGCGGGATTCGGGACGGGCGCCGGGCCCGGATCGTTGATGGATTTGGGCGTGCCGCAGCCCAATCCTCCGATACTAGCCAGCAGCGCCAGGATCGAAATCTGCTTCCAGGTCATAGCAACCATTCCTCCGTGCTATTTCGCGGGTTGCGCGAAGAGTCCCAGGATCACCTGCGCATAGACGCGGTGCCCGAAGTCGTTGGGGTGATTGACGCCGTTGCCGGTCAGGTCGTGAAAACGTTTCCGCTTGAGCATCTCCGTCCAGACCGCGGTCACGTCGGCGTAGGCCACGCCCTTGCCGCGCAGGCCCTCCAGCGCCTTCTGGTACTCGGGAAAACGGGCGAGGTTCGGCGCGCTCCATTCGGCGTTGGGCAGCATCGGGGAAACGAGGACGAATTCGGCTTCGGGCGCGGCCTCGCGCACCTTGGCCATGATCGTAGTGAGATTCTTCGCGAAGTCTTCGGCACTGCGGCCCCCGGAGTCGTTCATGCCGTAGGCGATCAGCACCAGGTCGGGCTTCTTCGCGGCCACCTTGCCCACGTCGGCGACGCCGTTCTGCGAGGTCCAGCCCGCGATGGCGAAATTGTGGAATTCGATCTTCGAACCGAACTTCTTTTCCAGAGCCTGCGCGACCAGCGTGCCGTAGGCTGGCTGCTGCGGCGGCGCGTTCACGTAGCCCGAGGCGTTGTAACCCTGCGAGATGCTGTCGCCCGAAAGGCAGACGGTCAGCGGTTCCTTCGCGCGGAGTTTCTTCAGCGTCCGCGGAAGCTGCTCGCCCGCGAACGCCGGCACGTACCCTTTCCAGGCCCCCACCGCATGCGTGTAGGTGACGCTCACCTGCAGGTCGTGGAAGAAGTGGCCTTCGCTCCAGATCAGGCAGGTCTTGGGCTCGCCGCGCTTGTGCCCGATCTTCGGCAGCTTCGAATCGGCCGGCGGGTACATCTCACCCAACTTCTTGCTCGGGATACGCGACCCCGGCGCGAGTTTCAGCACGCCGGCGGCCTGGTCGAGGACGTAATCCTTGCCTTCCTCGTACGCGGTCTCCCCGTTCGCGCTGCGCACCGCCAGCACGCGCTCGGGCGGGAAGAGCAGCGCGGCCGAGGACGCTTCGCCCTCCGCGCATTCGGCAAAAAAGAGCGCCTCGCCGTGCATGGTCTGGGACGACCAGAAAGGATCGAGCAGGTGGTCCACGAGGTCCTCCGTCTTGGGCGCGGGCGGGGTTTCGGCTCCGCGCGTGGCGGCGCAGGCCAGCAAAGCCAGGGTCGCGAGGGCCGTCCGGGTTCGCATGAGGTTCGCTCCGAAGATGCCGCGCATGCTAGCCGGAGTTCGTCGAGATGAAATAGCGGACGCGCCTACTTGCCGACGGTCATGGCCAGGCCGAGGGCGGCGGGGTCGCTTGCGGGGCGCAGCGCGTCGTTGCGCCAGAGGCTGCGTTCGGCCGTCTCCGGACCGGTGACGCGGCGGCGTTCGAAGCCCAGGCGCAGGCCGGTGCCTTCGTCGGGGGCTTTCTCCAGGCCCAGGTCCTTCCAGGGAATCGAGAGTTCGGCGCTCCAGCCCTTCTTGCCGGCCTGCGCGGCCGCGTGGGCTTCGTCGGAAAGATTCCAGCCGATGTCCTTGCCGCGCGCGTCGAGCACCTGGCCGCGCGGGTCGATGCGCACGCGCACGGGCGCGCCGGCGGGCTTGCCTTCGGATTCCACCGCCACGGCCACCTCGAACCAGTCGCCTTCGGAAAGCGCTTCGTCGTCGCGGTCTTCGGCGCGCACTTTTTCGGCCTGGTTTTCTTCAAAGGCGCGGTCGTCGCAGCGCACGCCGATCAGCAGGTGCGTCTCGCTGCGGCGCAGGTAAACGGCAGTCTCTTCCTCGGGCGCGCGGGACGCGTCCGCTTCGCCGTCGGCAAGGCAGAAGCCGGCCGCCTGCGGCGCACGCCCCCAACCCTTGTCGCCCAGTTTGCCGTCGATCTCGATGCCGCCGCGTTCTTCCTCCGGCACCAGCGCGATGCGCAGCGGGAAGGCCAGGCGCGCTTCGCCTTCGGGCGTCTCGTAGACAAGTTCGGCCTGCGGCGCCTCGGGCTTCAGGTCCCGGCGGCGCGTGCGCAGCACCAGGTCCACGTCGAGCGGCGCGGGCGTGGGATCGCCGCTTTCTAGAGCTCCGACGGGCATCTCGAAGTGTTCGAACGACCACGGCTTGGGCGCGCGGATATCCAGGCGCGGCGGCGCGGTCAGGCCCTGCCCTTCGGCCGTCAACCGCACGCGGCGGCGGTAGACGAGCGCGTCGCCCTCCAGCGCCAGGCGGCCGGCCTCTTCGGCGGGTTCGGCGGTCCAGCGCTGTTCGGCCAGGCGTGCGGGGAAGAGCGCCTCATAGGCGACGCCGTCCTTCAGGAGGTGCGCTTCCTCGCTCTTGCCGCTCAGCACGTCGCGGATCAGCGCGCGGTAAGTGCCGGCGGGCTCGTTCAGCCCCAGCGCGAGCGTGCCTTCCCAGACGCCGCGTTCCGCGGTCAGGTTCTGGCCGTAGTGCGGGAGATGCCGGCCCTGCGGGTCGTAGACTTCCAGGCGCAGGACGTGGGTCCCGGGTTCGCCGCCGTCTTCGCCGCGCCCGGTCTCGAGACTCGCCCAGACGTGGAAGACGCCCAACGGATGCGTGCGCCGGACTTTCGTGTGCAGCGCCTCGACCTTGTACGGCAGCGCGGCGAGCACGCTCGCGCGGTCCGGCGTCAGTTCCACGGGGCAGGCATTGCCGAGGCCCAGGTAGGTTCCGGCGCGCAGGTCGTACCAGTGGCGGCGTTCGGCCAGGACGACGCGGGCTTCGCGCGGCGCGTAGGGCGCACGGTTCGCGGGCAGCAGCGCGCCGTGCCCGAGCGAGACTTCCGCGGGTTCGTTCGCCGGCGGCAGCAGCGCGATCAGGCTCGCGGCGCCGTGGCTCCAGCAGAGCCGATCGATGCCGCGCAGCGGCTGGCCCTCGGGCGAGCGCACCTGCACGCGCGCCCGCGCCAGGGATTCGCCCAGCATGTCGCCGATCAGGACGCGCAGGGACTCGCCGCCCGTCGGCGCGCCGTAGGCGCGTTCGTACTCGGCGTTCGAACATCCCGTCAGCGCAAAGTCGGCGCCGGCCTGTTCACGCAGCGCGGCGTAGGACTGCATGGCCAAGTTCAGATAGACGAAGCGCCCCAGGCCCGCCGGGCGCACCAGCAGCGCGGCCGTGCCGTCTTCCTTCACGCCGGTCAATCCGGTGAGCGTGCGCCCGTAGCGCCACGCGCCCGCGGCGCGCAGGCCGGGCTCGTTGACGCGCAGTTCGCCGGAGACGGGCCCGAAGCGCACCGGCTGCATGGGGTCTTCCAGGAAGACGCGCGCTTCCTGGCCGTCGCCGTGGAACGTCCCGTCGAATTCGTGCGCCCAGAAATCCAGGCGGCGGATGCCGAAGGCTTCGTCGAGCGCGCCCGCGGCGGCTCCGGCGCCGTCGTCGCGGTGCGGCGCGCCGCGGCGGCGGCCGTGCCCGTCGAAGACGCCGCACTGGCTGTCGGCCATCACCAGGCCGCCCAGGCGCGCGTAGGACCGGATCGCGTCGGCTTCCGCGTCGCTCAGCGCAAGGACCTTGGGCAGAATCAGCGCCTGCGCCTTGACCTGACCGGCCAGCAGCATGCGCGCGTCCACGAAGACGGGGCGGTAGCCCAGGTCTTCGAGCAGCGCGTGCCACGCGCGCAGCGCGGCCAGCCCCGAGTCGCGGTCGGCGGCGGCATCGCCCGTGCGGCGCACCCAGTCGGAACCGTCGAGCCGGCTGTCGAGCAACCAGTGCAGGGCCAGGGAACGCGGCGAGTAGTAAATCGCGACCGCCCCGCGGGCGTCGTTCATGCGCGCGCGCTGGAGCGCCAGGCCGCCCGAGAGCGTTTTCAGGTCTTCTTCGAGCGCGCGGAGCAGGTCCTTGGACTCGTTGCGGCCGTCGAGCAGGCGGTCGGCCTTGCCGAGCATCGCGCCGGCATCGCCGCGCAGCCAGCCGTCCCAGAGCGCGCGGCGCATCGAAGCGCCCGGTTCAAGCAGCGCCAGCGTGCCGGCGCCGGCGTGGAAGCTGCGCAGCAGGCCGCGCTGCAGGGCGGCGTCGGGGCCTTCGGGCGAGCACCAGTCGAGCGCCGCGGCGACGCGCGACCAGTCGTAGCCGCTCCAGGCCGAGGGCCCGCGCGTGCCGGTCAGGCCCACGCGCGCGCCGGGGTCGCCTTCGCGCACCCAAGTGGCGTACTCGTGGAGCACGCGGGCGAAGGCGAAGTCCTGGAAGGCGCGCCAGTCGCACCACGCGGCAAAGTTTTCGCCGCCGGGCGCGGCCGTCTCGCTGAGTTTGAGCGTGAAGTACGGAACTTTGCCATGGCGCGGGAGCTTTTTCTCCGGGTCGCCGTTGCGCAGCCAGGCCAGGCGTTCGGCGTAGCGCGGGTCCTGCTCGGCCTTCACTTCGTCGGTGGTCGGCGGGCGCACTTCCTCCCAGCGCGGGAAGGTCGTACTCCAGGCCTTGTTCAGGTCCGCCAGCGACCCGTAGGTCCGGCTCAGCCAGGCGCGGAAGATTTCCAGCGTGGCTTCGTCGCAGCGACCGCCGGCCGGATCGCCCGCGCGCGCGAGCGCCAGGCCGTCGCCCAGCGAATATCCGAGCGGCGAGAGCCACGCGTGTTCGGCCAGGCGGGCCTTGGCCGCCTCGCGCGCCTGCGCCAGCAGCGTTTCGTCGAAGAGCGAAGCCGCGCCGAAGGCGCCTTCGTCGCGCGTGGAAGCAAATGCGCGCACCTTTTCCATCCAGGCCTTGGCGTCGGGCGGGCGGAGCGCGTTCTGCGCCGCGGGAATCAGGCCGTCGGCGAGGAACGGCAGGTCCAGTTCGGCCAGGCGCGCGGCGTTCTTGCCGTTGTGCGGGTCCAGCGGGGCGAGGCCCTGCACGCCCAGGGCTTCCAGGCGCGCCCAGTGCTTCGCGTCCACGTGGCCCGGGGCCAGCACGGTAAAGCCGTCCCACGCCGCGGGCGCGCGGTCGATGCGGAACGGCGCTTCGGCCGCGACGCGCCAATCGCCCGGTTCGTCGGATTTCTTGCGCGGGCGCGAAGCCACCAGCGCGACGAGTTTGTGCGCGCGGCCCAGCCCGCCGTTGACCGCCACGCCAAAGGCAATCGGTTCGCCCGGCGCGGCGTGCTTCTCGCGCGCGATTTCCACGTGGTTGACCGCGCGGCCCACGCCGTCGATCCAGACCAGGCGCAGCACCCGCTTTTCTTCGGAACGGTGTTCGTCGGCCCAGGTCCCGGTCAGGGACCCGCGCAGGACGTCGCCTTCTTTGACGGTGTCGGCTTCGAGTTCGATGCGCAGCGGCGGGGCGTGGTCTTCGGCCGCCAAGGCAAACGGCAACGACGCGGCCACGGCCAAGGCGAATTTCGCCCAGCCGCGCCGAGACACAAACAGATCGGGGTACGCGCGAGCACGAAGCCGCGCGGTCCCGCCCCCCCGTTGGACCTTCATAGGCCTCCGGAGTATCCGGGCAAGCCCAAGCAATTTCAATGTTAGTATGGGGTTACAGACGCGACGGAAGCCGGCGCAGACCCCACGGGCCTGCACGGCGCTCCTATAAGGAGAGCACGCGCGCTGCTGCACCAGAGTATCCCCCCACCCCTCGGCGGCGTATCCTTGTGCCTGCCACCGAGTTACATTACACTTAAGCGGTCGTCCCGGTCACAAGGCGCAATACCGCTGCTTCAAGAATCGACTCGAGGCGGGTGCGCGCTTGACCTAAATCGAACCTGGTCACGAGGAGCCTCCATGCCGACGCCGCTCGAACAGGCCCAGAAGATCCAGCCCGAACTCGTTGAAATCCGCCGCGACCTGCACCGCCATCCCGAGATCGCCTTCGAAGAAGTCCGCACCGGGACGCGCGCCGCGGAATTCTGCGAGAAGCTGGGCCTGCACGTCCAGCGCGGCGCGGCCAAGACCGGCGTCGTCGCGACGCTGAACGGCGACAAGCCCGGCCCGGCCGTCGCGCTGCGCGCCGACATGGACGCGCTCCCGATTCAGGAAGAAAACGAGGTCTCGTACCGTTCCACCATCCAGGGAAAGGGGCACCTCTGCGGCCACGACGCGCACACCACGATGCTGATGGGCGCCGCCCGGCTGATCGCCGAAAACAAGGAACGCATTCCGTTCCCCGTGCATTTCTTCTTCCAGCCCGCCGAAGAAGTGCCGAACGGCGGGGCCTCGAAGCTGATCGCCGAAGGGCACCTGGACGGCGTGGGCGAAGTCTTCGGCCTGCACGTGAACCCGCAGCTCCCCACCGGCGTGCTGGGGCTGCGCGCGGGGCCGACGATGGCCAGCATGGACCGCTTCGAACTGCGCGTCGAAGGCCTGGGCGGGCACGGCGCGATGCCGCATCTTTCGCACGATCCCGTCACGACGGCGGCCGAGATCGTGCTCGCGCTGCAGACCGTGGTCGCGCGGCGCATCGACCCGCTGGACCCGGCCGTGGTCAGCGTCTGCCAGATCGACGCGGGCAGCGCCTTCAACGTCATCCCGCAGGCCTGCCGGCTGATCGGGACGGCGCGCAGCCTTTCCGGCCACGTGCGCGAACGCCTGCCCGAACTGATCGAAGAGATCGCGCAGGGCGTCGCGCGTGCGCACGGCCTGAACGCCGCCTGCGATTACCTGCAAGGAACGCCCGTGCTGGTGAACCGCAAGGAATCGGCCGACAAGATGGCCCGCGCGATCCGCAACATCGGCGGCAAAGACAGCGAGATCCGGCCCACCATGGGCGGCGAAGACTTCGCCTGGTACCTGGAACGCGTGCCCGGCTGCTTCGGCTTCCTGGGCGCGGGCGACGGTTCCGCGGGCACCGGCCAGTGTTTCCACCACCCGCGCTTCAACATCGACGAAGGGGCGCTCGCCTGGGGCAGCGCGCTCTTCCTGCAGCTCGTGCTGGACCGCGCGCAGAGCTGACCGCAACCCGCGTTACTTCACGAACCGCACGCAGTAGACCGGCGGCAGGTGGTTCGAGACCGTCTGCCACGCGTCGCCGCCGTTCTCGCTGATCCAGAACGAGCCCGTCGTGCTGCCGAAGGCCAGGCGCGCGCCGGTCTCGTCCACGTCCAGGCAGTGGCGGAAGACGATGTCGTAGGCGTGTTCCTGCGGCAGGCCCTCGCGCAGGGTCTCGAAAGTCTGGCCGCCGTCGCGCGTGCGGGTGACGACCACCTTGCCGTCCACGGGCACGCGCTTCGCATCGACTTCGGCCGGGACGAACCACGCGGTCTTTTCGTCGGTGGGATGCGCGACGACGGCGAAGCCGAAGTTCGAAGGCTTCACGTCCTTCAGTTCCTGCCAGGTCTTCGCGCCATCGCCCGAGTGGTACATGCTGTCGTGGTTCTGCGCCCAGAGCACCTCCGGGTTCGCGGGGCACATCGCCATGCGGTGGATGTCCTGGATCGCGGGGTTTTCGGCCTGATCGGGCGGCATAAAACCCGCGCGCATGCCCTTGGCCTGGATCGTCCAGGTCTCGCCGCCGTCCTTCGTCACCCACGCGCCGCCGCAGGAAACCGCGAGCGCCACGTGCTTGCTGTTCTTGGGATGGACGCTGATCGAGTGGATGCCGGGGCGTTCCATGCCGCCGCCGAACCACTGCTTGCGCAGCGGATCGTCCCAGAGCGAACGCACGAAGGTCCAGGTGTCGCCGCGGTTCGTGGACTTAAAGAGCCCGCCGGGCACCGTGCCGCACCACAGCGTGCCGGGTTCGTCCGCGCCGCCGGGGACGAGTTCCCAGACGAGATGCAGGACGGGGACGCCCTTGGCCTGTTCTTCGGACGGAAGTTCGGGGTAGGCGGGCGCCTTGAATTCGGTCCAGGTCTTCCCGTCGTCGGACGAACGGTGCATCTTGACGCCGAAGTGGCCGTGGCCGAGCGCCGCGTACATCGTGCGGTCGCGCGGGTCCCACGTCACGATCGACGCGGGCACGCCGCGGAAGTGCACGTCCGCGATCTTCCAGCCCGAAGTTCCGCGCTTGAGGGTGAAGACGCCCTTGCGCGTACCCACCAGAATCGTCTCGCTCATGGGTTGCTCCTTTAATGATCCTTACATCCGTTCGGTATGAATCGGTTCAGCCGCCCGAAAGCGCCTGCATGACGTAGATCTCGGAATCGGTTTCGACGGGATCGGAAAGCTTCACGCGGTCGCGCACGTTCGCGCCGTCCACGAAGACGTTCATGTGCTGGCGCAGCGCGCCGCGTTCGTCCACGACGTACCCGCGCAGCAAGTCGTTCGAAGCAAACACCGCGTCGAGCACCTCGCGGACGGTCGCGCCGGGCGCGGAGGTCTCCGGGCAGGCGATGTGTTCGCGCAGATTCTTGGTGAAGACGACCTTCGCCACGCGCGGCGGCCTCCATAAATCAGTCGGTCTCGGCTCCGCCAAGTTGCCTCAACTCGGATTCAAAGCAAGAACCTTCCACCCCTACGCCTGATTTCCCGCAAACATCCTCTTTCCTCGCGCCCTTTCTCCTTCAAGATACCGGCACACGGGAGGGCGCGGGATGGATCGGCGAACGTTTCTCTCCCTGGCGGCAGGAGGCACGGCGGCTTTGGCCTTTCACGGACGCATGCACGCCGAACCGGCGCGCCCCAACATCCTCGTCATCACCGCCGACGATCTGAACTTCGATTCCACCGGCTTCAACGGCTGCCCCGTCAAAGGCATCACGCCGAACCTCGACTCGCTCGCGGCCGACGGCCTGCGCTTCGAACACGCTTACACGCCCGAAGCGATCTGCCAGCCGAGCCGGCAGATGCTGATCACCGGGCGCTACCCGTGCAACTACGGCAGCGAAGGCTTTCATCCTTTCCCGGCCTCGACGCCCTGCCTGAGCAAGATTCTTCACGACGCCGGGTACATGAACGGCATCTTCGGAAAGGTCGGGCACTTCGGCACGCCCGCGCTGCATGCCTGGGAGACGGAGTTCGACCAGGAGCAGATGGGCATGGGGCGCGACCCCGGACTGTACGGCGAACGCACCGCAACCTTTTTGAAGAAAGCGAAGGACGCCGCGAAGCCCTTCTTCCTCGTCGCGAACTCGCACGACCCGCACCGTCCGTTTCTCGGCACCGGCGGCAAGGCGATCCAGAAGTACGACGAGGCGGCCAAGACGGTCTACCAGCCGGGCGACGTGCCCGTGCCCGGGTTCCTTCCGGACCTCCCGAACATCCGCAAGGAGGTCGCGCAGTATTTCGGCAGCGTCCACCGGCTCGACCAGACCGTCGGCGCGGTGCTCGCCGCCTTGAAAGACAGCGGCCAGGCGGAGCACACGCTGGTGCTCTTCGCCAGCGACCACGGCATGGCCTTCCCCTTCTCGAAGACGACCTGCTACCGTGCGGGCACGCGCTCCCCGTGGGTGATGCGCTGGCCGGGCAAGATCAAGCCGGGGCAGGCGGACAAGGACCACATGATCTCGAACGTGGACTTTATGCCCACGATCCTCGAGATCACCGGGTTGAAGTCGCCGGAAAAGATGGACGGACGCTCTTTCCTGCCGCTCCTGAACGGCGAGAAGCAGGAAGGGCGCACGACGGTCTATGCGCAGATGAACCAGACTTCCGCGGGCGCGAAGTACCCTTCGCGCGCGATGGCGGACAAGCGCTACGGCTACATGTTCAACGCGTGGGCCGGCGACAAGCGGGACTTCAAGAACGAATCGCAGGGCGGGCTGACCTGGAAGGCGATGGTCGAGGCGGGGACGAGCGATCCCAAGATTCAGGCGCGCGTGGACCTCTTCGCGCACCGCGTTCCCGAAGAACTGTACGATTACGAGACCGATCCGCACGCGCTGAAGAACCTGGTCTCCGAACCCGCTCACGGAGAAGCGTTGAAGGCGATGCGTGCCGAATTATTCAAAAAACTTGAGAAAATTGGGGATCCCATGGCGCCCATTTTTAAGAGAAATATTCCACTATAATTTCACATAAAGCGCTCGCGCGAGAAAAGATTTATTTTAATAACTTATTATTTTTCAAATACTTACGCACACGTTTCCACTACTTTTTGTCATCGAAACCCATATTCGTCAGTCCATTTACGACATTAATTGTCAGTTGAGCGATTCCTATTTTTTCGCGAATCTCCTATCCTGGTTGAGTCGTGCCTATTACCCGAATGGGCCTGCATTTAGACCGAGTGGCCCCTCAATTGCACACTGTTCACAAGCGTCGCGCTGAAATTTTTTAATCCGAGGTGTAATGGGCATCTTGGCGGGATCTAGAAAAGGAGACGTACATGAAGAACCGAGGTTTTACACTGATCGAGCTGATGATTGTCGTAGCGATCATCGCCATCATTGCGGCCATTGCCATCCCCAACCTTCTGCGGTCGCGCATGGCGGCCAACGAATCCGCTGCGATCGCGGCCTGCAAGACCTACGCGGAAGCGCAGG
>JAHCJK010000007.1 GCA_026184295.1 Planctomycetota bacterium | reverse complement strand
ACTGTACGGCGTCCGTCGTTCCAGTCAGCGTGAGCGGAGCCTCTGCGCCACCTCCACTAGCGCTGCCGCCCCCAGTGCCATAGTCAGACTCCGCGCGCGCAGTCATGGCACACAGGATGATCAGAACGGACAAGAATATTTTCTTCATGGCGATGCCTCCCAGGTCTTGGCGAAAGGTTGAATTACTTGATGCGGACGGTGATGAATTGGATCTTGGCGGAGCCCGTCACCGCCTGAAGCTGTAGCTCGTAGCTTCCGTCCGTTCCGTTCGCGACGTCCAGGCTATGGACCGCCGCGTAGCCGTTCGGGAAGAGCAAGGCTTTCTTCCCCTCGTTTTTGTTCGCCGCCATGGTGTCGGACTGCTGCATCACCACGACGTAATCGCTCGCACCGCTGGCGCTGCCGTCCGTCTTCAGCCCGGAGTGTGCGATCGTGACTTTGTAGTTCGCGGGCAGAATGACCTTTTTCACGCCGCTGGTGGGTACGTCGAGCACGTGAAACGGCGCATCGGCACCATTCAGAACCAGGTCGGCAGCAGCCGGCGCCACTTCCGGAACCGGCGCATGGCGGAGATCGACGACGATCGCGCTTCCGAACAGAACCGCGACCACCAGAAGCACGCACAGGTTCAACCAACCCATCTGAATCTTTTCGTTCTTCATCACGCATCTCCCTTGCTGGCCTTGGTCCGACTCGGCTTCGGCGCGGGCTTCGACTTCGCCTTCCCGTCGTCCGGCGGACGCCCGTCCTTCTTGTCGAGCAGCCCTTGGCTCTTCTCAAAGAGCGGCTGCCAGAGATCCTTGTCTTTCTTCTCGCTCTGCTTGCGCGCCTTGATCGTCTCGAAGCTCTCCCCCATTCGCTCGAGGAAGGTCTCGACGTCCAGCACGCCCCGGTCGTACATCTGCTCCAGGCCTTCCATCACTTCCTTCCAGTCCTTCAGATTCTGGTTGTTCCAGGTGATCCGGACCTCGCTCTTTTCCGGAACCTTTAGCAGGCGCGCGATGCGCTCATCGAGCAGGAACTTTCGGAACATCCAGCCGACGTACTTCCGGATACGCCGGCCGCGCGCCTCGAATCGATTCTTGCCGATCGAACCCTGCGCGAACCCGTCGCCCTGCCCGGTCATGATGACGTCGATCACGTTGCCCCAGCGCAGAATGCGCTCTTCAACCTTCTGGTACTTCGCCGGCGTGAAGATCTCCGGGTCGGGGTACTTGTATTCGATGTTCAGCGTGTGATCGCCAAAGATGCGCAGTAACTGCGACGGGTTCTGGAACAACTTCATCAGCTTCTTGATCGACGTCTTGCTGGCCCAGTTCTTCCTCGAGCCGGCCTGCGGTCCGTTGGTGATCGATTCACCCTGCTTGATCAAGTGGACCAGGTTCTTGATGAAGAAGGCCACCGACCAATCGCCGCTGATCAGCAGTTCGCGGAGCTGCACGTCGCCGAACACGGAGGCCATCGAAGGCGCGGCCAGACCGTTGAACTTCCGGGCCCAGGAACAGGCCACCCAGTATTCGTTGTCCTCGTTCCTCAGTTCGACGGGCTTCCCCTTGAGCGCGGCTTCGATGTACTTTTTCGGGAAGGTCTTTTCGATCTCCGCCTTCTGATCACTGTCGCGCTGCGCCCGCTTGATGCGCTCGACCACCTCTTCGTTCAGGTCGATCTTCAGCAAGTCGGTCCCGATCGAGTTGTCGAAGTCACACCGGTCGGGCGCGAGCGTCATGACATACTCGAGCTTGCCCGAATCCGAGAGCTTCCAGTGCAGGATGGCGTTGTTGCAGGCCGCCAGGTCGAAGATCAGTTCCTCAGAAACCTTCTCCAGCTCGTGCTCGTTGATCAGGTCCGTGAACCGGGATTTGAACGAATCCTGTGAGGAATTCCGGGGCATCGCGATGGCGATCGCGAAACCGCTCGAATAAAAATCCACCTGCGTCTCGACGATCGCCTGGACCAGGTCGCTCTTCCCATGGGCATATTCCAGGGCCTTCTTGATCTGCTCCTTGATCGACTTCGGCTTTATCCTGCTCACCAGCGTCTTCAACGAACCGGCCGCGGCCTCGATGATGAAGTCGAGATCGCCAACGGCCTGGCCGTCTGTCGGGGTGGTGGAACGGGACAGCGCCTGCTTGGCGCCCTTGCCCTTGGTTGCGCTCATGGGCGCGGACCATGCAACTTGAAGGGTAATTATGTCAAGAGGCTATACTTCTTGTCCAAAGGCCGAGAACTCGGCGTCGGGATCTTCCTTTTCCTGCAGGGACTGCAGCGTGCGCCAAAGATGGATGCCGAAGTAGCAGTAGATCAGCGCGTACGCCGCGTCCTTTTTCCGCCGCGAAACGAACGTGAATTGATTGTACTTGTCCAGCAGCGGCTTGCCTTCCTTGTCGGCTTTCTGACCGACCGAGATGAGCTGCAGGAACGCCAGGTCGATCTCGGCCGCGGCCCGCTCGTGCGGCTGCATCCCGACCTGTTCGTTCAGCCAGAGACGCATCTGGTCAACGTTCCCAGAACCGCGCCCACCCCTGGGCCAGCCCGCCCACGGCGGCGGCGCCTGTACCTCGCCGTTCATCAGGCCGCGGCGAAACAGGTCATGAAGCTTGTTCACCAGGTGCGACTCTGAAGGGAAGATGAACCCGCAACGATCCATGATCGGCTCGCCGCGCTTGAAGAGCACCAGCTTCGGGTTACCGGCGCCGGCCAGTTGTTCGTCCCATTCCGTGATCATCGGAG
Source organism: Planctomycetota bacterium (assembly GCA_026184295.1). Taxonomy (GTDB): domain Bacteria; phylum Planctomycetota; class SZUA-567; order H5-PLA8; family H5-PLA8; genus JACQFI01. Next base: position 64,529 of record JAHCJK010000007.1, on the reverse strand, counting down.
TCACCGCGAACTGCGAGGCGCCATCGTTCTGAATCGGCTTGCGCAAATCGTCACGCACTTCCAACCCGCCTCCGTTCGGGTCCATCACCAGAAGCGAATACTGGAACGCCTGATCGTGCCGGTGGATCATCGCCGCGGCCTGGTTGGCTTCGATGCCCGTATATCGCCAGACGTTGACGAACTGAATCGGGCCCGCCTCCTGCGCACGCGCCGTCGCCAGGGCGAAGTCGTCGCCCGACCGGCGCGACCGGGGATCGCCCGTGCCGCCGCGCGCATAGTCCGATCCGCCGAAGTAGTGCCACATGGTCAAGCTCTCAGGAGAACAGGGCAGTCCGGCGTGCGCGCGTTTCCAACCGCCTTCGCCGTGTAGAAGCCCGTCAGATCGTCGTCCACCCATTCGCCCATGATTTCCATGCGGATCTCTTCGGGCGAAAGGGACGCCATCATCAGCTCGCGCGACCGATCGCCGCGCAGGCGCTTGAATTCGTCGCCGATATGGGTGTAGTTCCACGACTGCAGTTCGAATTCCTTCTTGCCCATCGCGATCTGTTCCGCAAACGTCTCGACCTTCTTGTACGCGGGGTTGGATTTTCGTCCCGCAGTGCCGGCGAAATACCAGTGGTGACCGTACATGGGGATGGTGTCGTCGTAGATCTCAGAGATCGGTTTGCGCACGCGGCCCAACAACACCCGGTCCAACGCTTCGTAATTCGGATAGCGCGTCCATTCCTCGAAATACCCATCGGTCCAGGATTCCGACGCGACGTTTTCCGAATCCTGCAGGAAGTTGGGAGGCAGCACGCGGATCTTCGAACCGGACTTCGCGGTCAGTTCCCACACGTCGCTGCTGTGCACGGCACTCGGATCGCCGAGCCTGTTCACCGCGATCTGGTTCCGAAAGATCGGCTGAGAGGCAATCCACTGATCGTACATCCGGAAAATGCGCTTCCCCTGGCGAAAGGTGGGCGCCACGATCCCGGCTTCTCGACCCTCGAACAGAATCGCGCGCAGGCCAGACACCAGGCCGATCGCCATGGTCTTGTGCGTGCCGTACCCGGATGAATCGATGAAGTAGGTCTTGTTCCACATGGCCCGGATGCGCAATTCCATGTGCGGCGGAATCTCGTAGCCGAAGATCACCCGGACCGCGAGGACGGGATCGTGGATAAAGTCGTCCACCATCATGGCAGAGAGCCACCGCGAGAGCTTAGCCATCGGTCAGGTCCTCGCCGTCGTCTTCCTCATCGATCTCAGGACCCACCGCATCGCTCTTCGCGAGCAGCTCTTCACGTTCCGCGTCGCGCATCGCCCCGGGCGTCTTGTAATCGTTCGGATCGAGGCCCACGTCGCGCGCCAACTTCTTCGCCTCCGGGCTCGGGCTCCCCACGCGCTGGCCGCGCTTCCGCATGACGTCCAGTTCCTTCCGGTAGCGCCGCCAGATGCCGAGGAAGAAGTCTTCCTTGGGGTCGTGCTTGTATCTGTCCTTGGGCAGCGCGCCCAACAAGTCCAGCGTCTGGATGTACCGATCCTGGTAGGTGGCCCGCATCTTCTGCAGGGCTTGCAGCTTCGTCACGTTGGCGGACGAAAGCACGTTGGTGATCTTGCCGGCGATCTCGTCGAGGCGCTGAATCTCCACTTCGTAATAGATCGCGTCGTTCACCAGTTGGTTTGATCGGCGGTCGTTGCCCAAGGTCTCGGTGAACTCGGGCAGGCGCTCTCGGATGAATTCCAGCTCTTCCACGGTGAACTTCGACGTGTCGCGGCCGATGATCTTCTCGCCGGTTGGCGGAGACCGTACCGTTGGTTTGTCGTCGATCGTACTTTCGGGAAGCGTTTCGGGATTCGGCGGCCGGCCGCGCTTCTTCTCCGGCGTCGGAACAGGCTCGGGCTTTTGGGCGGGAGTCTCGAACGGATTGGCGGTGAGGCGGCTATCGTTCTCGGATGACATAGGGCATGGCCTCGATCTTCTTATCGTCCTCGTCGTTCTCCGGCACGTACAGCCTCACGTTCGCCTTGGGCTCATCCCCCAGCACCTGCTCGATCTTCACTTTCTTCAGCCACCGCAGGTGATCGTTGACCATCCATCCCGCCCGATCGAATGCATCCCATAGAGGCTTCAGGCCTCCGTCGTTGTTGTCCGAATCCATCCTCCGCACCCGGCGCACCACGATCTCTGCCGCAACCCGCCTGGGCTTGGCCCATTGCGCCTTCACCCGTGCCTTGATCTGCGCTCTTACATCTTTCGGCAGAGATTTGTCCAGATCAAACTTTGGCCACGGTCCTTCGTGATGCGTAATCAGGATCAGTTCACGGAATCCGCGAACCAACCTCCGATAGGCAAAGTGATGCATCTTCCTCAGCTCGTTGAGGCTGGGCATGTGGCTCGAGAATTCCATGTCGAGCGTCTTCATGCTCGCTGCATCCGCCAAAGCGACGGGCGTGGACCGAACGCCCTGAACTCGATGTTCAGGGTGGCAAGGCACAGGTACAGGCCGGCGCAGTCGTCCTCGATCTTGAATCCGATGAGCTGCCCAACCAGGCCCTTCCGCCCGATCGTGGGATACTCCTGTCCGTGGATCATGTACGTCAGCGTCCAGTCCGTTCGGCCATCCGTTCGGCTGATCGTGCTGGTTCCGTCGTTCCACATCATCGTTCCGGTTTCGTTCACTCGGGCAACTACGTCGTCTCGCATCAGGTCGATCCGCCGGATGCGCGCGCCTCGCGTCTCTTCCCGGAAGGAAATTCCGGATACCCAATCGAAGTTCTGGCCGCGCTGAATCTCCGCGCGCCAGTTGAGCAAGGCGTTCATCAGCGTGCTCCGTAGAAAGCGCTCAGCCCCACCTTGTCCCACCACTCCCGGTGCTCCCGGTACCAATCGATCGTCGCCTTCAGCCCTTCCTTGAATTGCACATCCAGCGTCCAGCCGAGATGAACCTGGGCGTAGTAGCTGTTCATCCGATAGGCCTTGTCGTTCCCGGGCCGGTCGGCGACGTACTCGATCCAGGCCTCTTCGCCCCCATACCCGAGGCACTCGAGAATCGCGCGCGCGACGGTCACGTTGGCCAGGCTTTCGCCCGAGCCGAAATTGAACGCCTGCCCGCGCTTATCGCTCAGCATGGCCTTGTAGATGCCGCTGACGTGGTCGTCGACGTGGATCCAGTCCCGCATCTGCTGGCCGTCGCCGTGCAGTTTGATCTTCTGGCCGCGCAGCAGCGCAACGATGGATTTCGGGATGAACTTCTCGGCCTGCTGATACGGCCCGTAGTTGTTCGAGCACCGCGTGATCACGGCGTTCGTCCCGTAGGTGTTGCAGTAGCTCAGCACCAGCACGTCCCCTGCGGCCTTGGTCGCGGAATAGGGATTCCTCGGCCGTAAACGCATCCCTTCATGGAACGCTTGGCCGTCTTCCACCTCGCCGTACACCTCATCCGTCGAGACCTGAACGAACCGGATCTTCGGGTTGATCTTCCGCGCCGCCTCCAGCAGCGTGGCCGTGCCGACCACGTTGGTCTTGATAAACGGCATGCTGTTCTCGATCGATCGGTCCACGTGGCTTTCGGCCGCGATGTTCACGATCGCGTCGATCCGTTCCTCCTGCAGGATGCTCCGCACGAGTTGCCCGTCGCAGATGTCGCCGATGCGCAGCGCAGCCCACGGCGCGAACTCGCGGAGGTTGTCCACGTCCCCCGCGTAGGTCAGGGCATCGAGAACAATGACCCGACCTTTCCCTTCTCGCAGGGCCTTCTTCACGAAGGCCCGTCCGATGAAGCCGGCGCCGCCCGTCACGAGAATGTTCATGGTTGCTCTCCCGGTTGAAATCGCCTGCTAGGCTTTCTTGGGTTGCTCTGCGGCCAGCTTCAGTTCCATCTTCAGAAGACGGATGTTTTTTTCGACCATCGTGCCAACGTCTATCGGCTTGACGATGCGCTCAAACGCGTCGTCGCGCAGCACCGTATCTACGCGACGGGTCCTGGGCTCTTTGTCCAGGTCCCCTTTCGTGGCCAGCACGGGACTCTGGCGCAACGATGCTGCAGCCAACTTCTGCGCAACGGCGTAAGGGGAAAGCACGCCCGTTTCGTAAACATTGATGATGCGCGGTAGTGAAAATTTAAACTCGGTGATAACGAAAATGGTATGCAGGACCGTCTCGGCGCTGCACATACTGTTCGGATTGTCGTGCAGTTTCTCGTACCCCATCAGCTTCATGAGGATGTTCCGTCCGAAGCCAGGCAGGCTCGAATACAACTGGCGGAAGCGAATGATCGCCAGGTTGGTATTTTTCGCTTCCTGCAGCAGCAGTGCATCGCACGCCGCCTTCGTCCAGGTGTAGAAACACGCCGGCTGGGGAAAATCGTTCGGCTCGAACGCCTTCCCGTTCTCGTCATACGGCCCGTCCCAGATGCAGCCCGACGAGATGTGGATGTAGATACCGCGCATCGGGAGCACGTTCTGCGAGCGCTTGAAGAGGCGCAGCGGTTCGACCACGTTGTTTCGCCATGCCTCGTGCGGATGCTGCTCGCACCAATCGATGTCAGTCTTTGCCGCGGTGTTCACGATGACGAAGGGCCCGATGGCCCGCAGCGCGGCGACGGTGAGTTCTTCCATCATCCCCTGGTGCCAGATCACATCCCAACCAGGCACGTCCAGCCCCTTGGTCAGGTAGGTGCCCAGGTGTCCTTTGCCGACGATGAGAATTTTCAAGATGCGATCTCCTTCAGTCTCTTGGCCATCGCCTCGTTGCACTCCGGGCGCATGACCTTGCCAGCCGCGATCGAATACAGCGCGATCTCGTACTCGCGCGCGATCCGCGGCATCAGGTAACGGTCGATCAGTCGCTTCAGGCCGTTCTCGGCCAGGCGAAGTCGTTCCTCTGGCTTGGTGATCAGGTGCGTCAGCGCAACCTCCCAGGCCTCGGTGCTGTTCTCGACAAGCAGGCCCTGGGATTCGTCCTCGATCGCTCGCATGTACGGCGCGATCCGGGTCGCCACGATCGGCAGACCCGCCGCCCAAGCCTCCAGGACCTTCAGTTCGCTCTTGCACTCATTGAAGGGATGTATCTCAAGCGGCGAGATCGCGATGTTGGCCTGCGCGCCCTCGACCAGTCGCGGCCAGTCCCAGGGCGTGGACGTGCCGATGAACTTCACGTTCTTCTCGAGATCGGGATGCACGCGTTCCGCCATCGTTCCATTCTGCTTGCGCGTCAGTTGCTTGAACTCGTTGGGGATGCATCCGGCAAACAGGAACTGAATGCGTTCCTTGAATCGCGCAATCAGCCGGCGGATCACCTTGGCCACGATCTGCAGATCGCCTTCATGACTGGAAGAGCCCGCCCAAAGAATGCGCACGGTACCAACGTCCTGCTTGACCGCGCGCAAAGGCCACAGGTTGGCGTTGATCCCGTTGTGGCAAACCCAAGTGGAGTCCGGCCGCTTGAGATAATCTTTCAGTTCTTCAGTCGAAACGATGCATGCATCGGCCATCTTCGTGAAGAACTCGCGGCGAACCTGCGTCTCCGGGGTATTGTGTTCGTTGGACGGATTCCAGTTCGGCATGTTCGAGAGAAGGTCATCGGTCTCATAGATGATGACCTTCTTGGCCTGCTGCAGCGAGCGCAGCACCGAGATGGTGAAGGCATCTGCGATGCGCGGTGCCACAATGACATCGTAGTTCCGACCCAATCGGTAGGTGAGGAAACTATTTTCTTCGGCCCATAGCGGCACGTCTTCCATCTGGGTCAGTTCAAAGACGGGCTGGACCGTGCGATAGAACGCGCATCCACCATCCCCGTTGCGAAGAAACAGTACCCGCAGTTTCTCAGGCGGAACTTTGCATTCGGTGCGCGCGCTGCTCATGGCGCTGTCGAGGATGCGGATCGTCGATTCGACGCCGAAGGGATGCACGATGCCGTTCATCGAAAGAACTTCCGCTTGAATCTTCGCCGCGATGCGCTGGTAGATCGCGCTCGCATCCTTCGAGACGACGTAGCAGGACCCTTCACACAGAATCTCGTCTGCGCTCGGGTCCGCAGCGGCCCGGATTTGCGCGCCGTTCAGGATGCGCAGGACGTGGTACGGCGCCCGATCTTCGATCTCGAATCGTGTCATTTCACGTTCGTCGAGGTCGCCCTCCGCGCAGACCAGGGCTCGCTTGTTGGCCGCTTCAACATCCCGTTCGTCACGCATTGAGTTCCACCTTTCCGCTCGCGCGAATGACTCCGGATTCGACAGGATTCTTTCGTTCGAATTCCTTGAAGAACCGCTGGTACTTCGGGGTGATGCTGATGCGCCCGCCCTCGCCATCCGTGATCAGGTAATGCGCGGCCAACGTCGCCAGGGCAGACGCCATCCAGGCGTCCGAAACTCCAACCATCCTGTTCAAATCGCGGCGGTTGTAGCTCGTGCCGATCGAAAGGCAGTACAGCAGTTTCCCGTACGGGTTGTAGCCTTGATCGGCACGGTCCCGTTTGGGATCCAGCCAACCCTTCAGCTCAACCTCGAGGGCGCGGTAGTCGTCCATCGAACGCTGGCGAACGGCAAGGTCGGAGTATCGGTCCAGCGCACACGCCTCTGCCGAATAGAGTCCGTCCAGAAACTTCTCAACCAAGTTCACGTGTCCGGGGGTCACGCTGATCGTCTGCAGTTCATCCTTGGACGATAGGTCAAGGATCGCCCACGCCGCGGCCAGGCGCGCGATGGTCTTCCGGTAGACGCTGGGCAGGACCAGTGGAAGGTCATCGCAGTGCCCATACTTCGCGCTAAGTCGATTGGCCGCGGCAAGTATCGCCTCGTCGTCCTCGAACTGAATGCGTTCGGGCGGGATACTCCAGGCGAAGAATACCAGCGCGCGCAAAGCTTCCTGGCTGACCTTCGGTTGCGCGTTGGTGACCCGGCGCTCGTTGTACTTCTGGTAATCGTCCAGCTTTCGGATGAATGCCACCATGTCCAGGCGGCGGATGAACGCCGGCACGAAAAGCTCCTTCAGCGTCATGCATCCGTACGGGTAATGCTCGAGCGTCCGGCCGCCCAACGGATTCGAGTTGAAGATGATCCGCGTCTTGCTTTCGTACGATTCACGCGCGACCTGATTGATGTTGAGCTGGCCCTTTTCCATGGCCTCGCCCATCGACTTCAATTCTTCGCGCGGAAGTTCCTGGGCTTCCTCCACGCACAAAATCTTGCGCGTGTTCAGCGGATGGAGTCCTGCTTGGCACGTCCACTTCCGGTCGAGCGTCACCACGGCATACGTCAGGCCGGTACGGCGCCCCGAGTTGCAGGAGAAGATGTCTCCGATCCCAATGATCTCGCTCAGCTTTTCGAACGTCCTCGATTTGCCAACGCCCGTATCGCCGATGATGGCCGCTGTCACCCATCCGCGAATGCCCTGTTCGCCCAGGAAATTGATATGCAGCGGAGAGCAGTACGTCAGCAGGTTGATCAGGATGATCTCGTCGCAGTCGTAAATCTGCGTCCGATGCTCGATCAGGTCCTGCGTGATTGCCGACCAACCGAGACTCTTCAGGTACATCAGGTGATCGAGGTTCGATTTGAAATTGAAATCCTCGTAGGGCTCGGGAATCGGCTCGAGGGATTCAACGATCATCGTGCGTGCGCTGTTCTTGGGGTTCGTGCGAATCCATCCCGTGGCCATGTACCCGCGCGGCTGGATCGGCTCTGGCTGTCCCTCGGGCACGCGAACGACGACCTTCCGCTGAATCTGCCGTTCGTACCTGCCGTCGATCATCAAATTCTCGTGCTCTTCGTGCGGGCGATCGACCAAACGTTGGTGGTACTGCGTGCTCAGTACCTCGCGAAAAGTGCCCTTCTCGAGAATCTCGATCGTGGGATGCTGCTTCCAACGGCAGCACAGGCGCTGGCACAGCTTCTCGATGTGCGCCTTGCTCGATCCGCAAGCCTCAAGATGTTCGTCGCGCCCGACGTCGATCGAAAAGGTTTCGTCCAGGCACTCGTTGCACTTCCCGTCCTGAATCCGCTGGCAGTGCGCAACCCGGAATTTCGTCGGAGAATCGTAGATCGTGGCCGTCTCGCCGATCACCGTCAGCGGCACGCGCACATGCAGGTCGGAGTTCTTCGGGTCCTCGATCTCCGCGAATGAGACCAGCGCCTTGACCTGATCCTTCGCGCACTTCCGGCCTGGGATCGAATACTCGGGAGCCCAGTGGATCAGCTTCATCAGGTTGGCAGTCGTGCCGCCGCCCTTGAACCAATGATAGACCCGGCAGTCTTCGGGCGTGTCGGCCAGCGGCAGTTTCAACAACTTCAGTCCGAGAATCTTTTCCTCGCGCCTGGCCATGTCGATCAACGGTCCCACGATCGACTGAGCGGCGTAGAACGTCTTGGGCAAGGTGGAGAAGCACAGTACGACGTGGCGCCCTTCAAGGAAACTGTTCCAGCCGCGTACCCATCCATCGGTCAGGGAAAGCGCGCCCCATTCGTCGTTCTTGAGCTCCTGCATCAGGAGAATGCGGTCAAACTCGTTGTCGCAGATGATGACGTTCTTCCAGTTCCGGGTCTTGAGTTCGTTCAGCCCGAAAATCTTGGGCGACATCTCGAGCGGCCCGCCTTCTGGGAAGCGCCGCATCCACCGACCTGAATAGTTCTCGTCGATCATGCGGATGGCGCGGATGCGACCGCCTTCGTCTGGTACGGGCACAAGGAAATAGGGGCGGCCTTTGATCTTCCCAAATCCGATCTGGTACCGCTCGCACGTCTGGGGTGTAATGCCCGCGGTGACGCGCAACCGTTCCTTCGATTCCTTTTCGACCCAGAACTTCGACCACGCAGCGGGCGTGACTACCATGGCCGAATCGGCGCTGGGAATATCTTCGTCGCCGAACGGAACGCCCACGTACTCGCACATCACGCGCAGCGCGGCGACCGCGTCGTCGGGCGCCCTGTTCATCTGCCGGTTGACGAACTGGTAGATGGTTCCATCGGCCTTGGTGATCGGCTCGCGCCACCCGCCGGCATGGGCGCCGATATTCACGTAGATCTCCCCGCGCGTGAAGGTGCATCCACGCGCGAGGACCCAGCCATCCGGATCGACCTTGTCGTCCGGAAACAGCTCCAAGCCGAGATGGCGAAAGAAGGATTTGAAATCCATCTTCGCCATCACGGCATTATGGAGCTCGGTGTAATCGGGCATCAGGCTTCGTCGTCTTCCTTGTCGCTGTCGTCGTCTCCGTCCTTCTCGGCGGGCTTGTCGCCGCCTTCGAAAGGCAGATCCTTCTGAAGCGGTTCCGTCTCGATGACGATTTCGCTCTCGTCGAAGACATTCCAGCCCCAGGCCCAGAGATCTTCGGTCCCGGTGGTGGTGATCAGCAGGCGAAGGTATGCCTGGTGGTCCTTGATGAAGACCTTCTTGGTCCGCACCACCGCCGAGTCGCCGTTGCCCAGCCCGCAGACGTGCTTGGGTCTCGAATCCTTGTTGTAGTTTTTCTTGGACCACAGTCGCACGATGCACGGCACTTCCATCGCGATGTCGATGGAGCTGAGCGGGAGTTCGATCGTGCGCCCTTCGCCCGTGGCAGCTTCGATGAGCGCGGCGACCGCCGGATCGAGCCGTTTCTTGATGGCCTTGGTGACCGGCACGTCGACCTCGATGTCAATCATCTTGGTGCGCGCGCTGTCCGCGGTGTTCTTGATCTTCTTGTACTTGCCCTTGAAGTTCTTGATCACCACGCCGTACCGGCACTTCTTGCGCAGGAACTCCATGACGGCGAAGCCCTGTTGACCGTCTTCCTTCTTGGTTTCCCCTGCGTCCCCGTCAGTTTCCTTCACCATACCAGCTCCTTTCCGGTCCTATCCTTTCCGCAGGGCCCGCTTCACCGCGGTTGAAGCCCTGAACGTCAGAAACCGCGCATCGCCTTTCCCGAACTTCACGTTCTTGCGCGTGCGTACGCGGAACGTTCCGAGTCCGGGAACTCGGCACTGTCCGGACTCCCGCACGGTCTCGACAATCGCGCGAACGAATTGATCGAACGCTTCGTCCGCCTGGAACTTCAGCATGCCGGCGCGGCGCGCGATCTTTTCAGTCAGCAGGCTCTTCACTGTTCCGCTTCCATTCGAACTTCGTCTTGGGAACCTCATCGCACAGTTTGGGCATCCAGGCTTCCTCGGCCGCTTTCTTGGTCGGGAAGCCGAGCGATGCGGCCATGGTCCGAACCATCTCGGTGGCCATCGTGACGCCTGGTTTCATCGCCTTGAAGAGACCTCGGCAGGCGGCGATCGCGCGCTCGGGGTCGTCTTTCACCCCCTCCACCGAATCGAACCAGAGATCCACCAGCTTCCCGGCGTCATTCAACTTGCGTTCCGTGGTCTCGTGAAAGCCCAACGCCATGCCGTCGATGACCACCGGGCCGCGCGACTTACACATGGCCTTGAGAGCTTCCTTCAGTTCATCCACGCGCCGTTCGAGGACCACGAGGTCCTTCGCGGCCTCCTCGGGCTCTTCGATCAGGCGGGAATCGCGGGCGTTCTTGAGCCGTTCCTGAAAGAGCGCGCACTGCGCGGTGTACGAGCACTGGGAGCAACCGAAGCCGACGCGCGGCTTGAGCTCGGTCACGTCGGCCGTCTTCATGTAGAACTGCAGGCGGGCTTCGCGGCGGTGCAGATCAGCGACGTCTTCCTCGCTGTCCAGCATCCATCGCTTCTTGAACGTCCGGTTCTTTCGAACGGCGAGGATCTGCACTTCGATGGCGTCAACCTCGGCCTCGTACAGGTGGTACAGCACCGTCGAGTACGCCAGGCCCTGGGGGCTGTCGAGGTCGTCGGAAGAAGCGCCCCACCCGCTCTTGTAGTCCATCGCGGTCGCGACGTTCAGGTCGCCGTAGACTTCATCCTGGTGTTGCAGGATCCCGACGATGTCGAAGACCAGGCGGAGCCGGCGCTGCTCGCTTTCCCATTCAACCTCGCGCCATTTCTCGTCGAAGGCCATGCCGTGCTCGTACTGCATGGTCTCGATGAATTCCCAGCGCATCAGAAATTCGAGCGCCAGGTCCGCGGCCTCCCGCGCCCAGTCGGCGGGCATCTTCTGCGCCATGACCAGGGCCGTGGCTTCGACCGCAGGGATGCGCGGCTTCCCTTCTTTCGCCGCGAGCGCCGCTTGGTGGCAGCACACGTGGAACGCAATGCCGACGTCGCGGGCCTTGGCGCCGTCCGCTTCGAGATCGACCTTCTGCTCCGCCTTCTCCGCGCGGTAAAACGCCAGCGCGCCCGGGCAGTTGTCGAGAAAGATGTTGAGCTGCGTAGGCGAATACATCAGCGGCTCCGGTTATTCGCAGGCCTGTACTCGGGGTTGAGGGCCGCTTCGGAGGCGCGATCAACGTCGTCCTGGGACATTTCGGCGGGCGGAAGCTCGCGAAGCGGCATGGGTTCGCTGTAGGGAAGCGCGGTCGGCGCGGGCGCATGCATCGTGTTGAGCATCTTCTGCATCCACTCGTGCGGATCGCCTTCAATGGATGCGTGCACCTCGGGAAACTTCCGGCGCTTCTTGACGGTTTCCTTGAGCGTCAGCGTGAAAGGAAGCGCCAGGACGGGGAAGTGTTTGCCGGGCTCGATCAACTTCATCTGCACTGCGGTCTCGTCAATCAGGCGGAACATGCCTTCCAGCGAGCCGTAGTTGTTCCACGACTTGGAATCCCATTGGAAAACAGTGCGCGGCAGCGGAGACCCATCCCTCCAAGCGAACTGGGCGATCAACGAGAGATTGGGCTTGCAGTGCGGCTGATCGCCGTTTTTACCGAAGCGCTCCTGTTGAAACTCGCACTTCCGAGCTGGGCAAGGAATGGCCTTGAACTGCCCATCGACGAATCGAATGGCGTTACAACCATCCCCGCGACACCACCAGCCGGCTTCAGGAGATTGCCCCGACACTGGAGCTTGGTAGGCACCCAGTTGAAACTTCCATGCACGCTCAACATCCCAGTGGACGATCTTGGCAGGCAGTGTCGAGGCAAGGTCCGGATGGCAGGTATTGAAAGCCGCGAACTTCGGATGAGGCTCCCGCGCGGGCGTCTCGTTTGTCCCACGGCGGAGCATGGTAGACGTGGTCGCGCCCATGATCGCGAACGCATACTTGGCGCCGTCAGGAATCTTGGTGAACGGCCGCACCAACTCCCACTTCCCGTCCCCCACGGGCGCTCTGCGCAGCACTTCGACCACGCAGGATATGGGCTCCTTGATCCGCACTTCGCCGATCCCGCGGAAGTTTGCGGCGGGGGCAGGCGCGTCGGGGAGGGTGATCTTCGTCGCCATCGTTTCACCAGAGACAGAGTTTCCTTGGCCCCTGCACGATGCAGGGTGATCCCGGCGTTCGTATCGATACGAATTACGGAGACTGACCGAGCTGGGTCGCCGCGGGCGCGTCCTTCGGCTTGGGGAGAAACTTTTCCAGCGACAACAGGAGCTGGTCAGTCGCAGAATTCGCGATTTCCAGCGCGTTGGCCTTCTGCGCAAAGTAGTCGCGTAGGCCTTGGTTCAACGCGCGGGCGTTGGCGCGATTGCGCGCGATCTTCGCGATCTTGTCGCGGATCGCCTGCAGGTTTCGCTCGATCGCAGCGTGATCTTCGAGTTTCTTCCGATAGAGCGCGTTGTAGGTGTCCGGGTTGATCACCGGCTTCTGAACGGACACCTCCTGAAATTCGGTCTTCTCGCTGGTGGTTCCGTCCTGCGCGACCGTACGCACCGTGATCGGGCGCTGCTCTTTCACCGCCATCGTGCGCGTCACGCTCTTCACGGCCGCGTCGAAGTTGGCGTCCGCGGTGACGATGTCTTTCTCGTAAGCGGCCTCGGCCTGCGCCATGCACAGTTCGGACATCTGCTCGAACGTGGCCTGGTTGGATTCTTCCTCCGCGATCGTCGCCCGCGTGGCGGCCTCGGACTGCGTGCCGCATCCGGAGACGCTGACCAGCACCAGAACCATCAGAAGCGCGCCGGCCACCTTGCCGATCAGTTTCAGCATCTGCGCGCCGTTCGCGTTCTGCTTCGCTTCCTCGGCCAGCATCGACAGATGTTCCTTGACCTGCTCCGCGGAGAGCTTCGGGTCGCCGGGGTTCACGTGCGCCGTGGGGTCGTCGAAAGTATGGCCGAACTGCTTGATCACCTCGGGCGTCAGGTCTTCGTCCGGAATGCCGGCCTCCTTGGCCTTCGCCTTCGCTTCTTCATACGTCATGATCGTTCTCCTTGCGCTCAGCGCGTCTCGAGCAAATCGTCGAATTTGACGGACAAGGCTTTGCAAAACGCGGCCACTCGGTCGGCGCTCGGCATCATCGCGCCCGTCTCGTACTTCGAGCAGGTGCTGACGTCGATGCCCAGCAGTTCGGCCATCTGCCGTTGCGTCAGGTTCATCCGCTTCCGGATCTCCTTCAGCTTCAACCTGCAGTTCGGTTCGCTTTGCGTTGCCGTTTTCGTCATGATGAAGGGTTCTATACGTCGTGAATTTTAGTTCGTCAATATGGCCAAAATTCACCCGTCAATTCAAGCGCGCGCAATTCAATGAACGTGGGTGCCTGCTTGACTTCAACTCTGTGAATCCGCGCGCGCTTTTGCTGAATCTGAATTTTTTTCATTTTCTTCGTATCGACCGCCAAATTTCTTCAGGTTGCGCGCCTTCATGGCCGCGATGTGGTTCTGCTCGCTGTCCGGCTCCGGTTCCGCGGGAGGCGGCGCCATGATCTCCACGGCTTCGCGCACCGCGGCGCATGCGATCACGATTTGCTGCGCCGTCAGCAGGTGGTCCATGACGCGCATCGCGTTCGGAGTGTTCAGGCCCAGCTTTTCAACGGACTTGATTTGGGCCTGGCTTGTCCGAATAAATTCGAGCTCTTGTTCGGTCAGTTTCATACGGCAAAGCCCTTTTTCGGAAGCGAGAACTTGAGCCGGCCGAGTTCTACGGAGACGTACTCGGGCACGGGAAAGAAGTAGAGGAATCCCTTGCCGGGGATCAGTTTCGGGAACGGCTTCGAATCTTTGAGCTTCAGGCAGTTCCCCTTATGCGCCGCCCACTTCGATCGCGATTCCCGGGCAGGGATGCAATCGGTGATGCGCGTAATGCCGGCGAACCCGCCCGTGGGCAGGACGTCAGGCAGCGTGAACCCCAGGCCACGCAGGTACGAAAGCGCTTCGTGGTCGACGGACTTGCTGGCATGGATGATGACGTATCCTCGCTTCTTCGTCGTCCAGGAGCGGTTCTCAACGTCCTTTAGGTCCGAAGAGCATTCCAGAATCATCCATACCCACGGCTGTTTGATGCTGAGTGCCAGCATGTTTCTCCGTTTCTCCCCCGTTGTCATTTTCCTTTGGCCAGATGTACTGGCCCGAGGCCGCCTTCCACTCGATCCAGACCGACTTGTTCGCGCGATCGCCGTGCTCGCGATCCTTCGCGCAGATCACCTCCGTTCTCGGGTCCGTGCTCTTCGAAACATGCGCCGGACGATGCAGGAACCAAACCATGTCCGCGTCTTCTTCCCATCCGCCTGAGCCCTTCAGGTGCTGCAGCTCGGGCCGGCGGTCCTCGCTCTGGAACACGCCGCGGCTGATCTGCACGCACGCGATGATCGTCGTTTCCAGTTCTGCCTTCAGTTCGCTCAGGCCCGCCGAGATGTACGAAAGGCGGTCGTATTCTTTCTCGCCTTTGCCTTTCAGTTTGCCGGCCAGATCGACAATCATCAGTGGCAACCCGTGGTAGGCCTTGTGCCGCTTCGCGATCGCCCTGATCTGCGCGATGGTCTTACCGGGACAGTAAATCGAATAGATCCCGTCCAGCGGTTTCGCCAGGACCGACTTTTCTACGGCCGCCTTCTGGTTGTCCGTAAGATTGCAGAGAGAAAGCGCGCGCGTGTGAATTCCAGTCGCCGCGGCCAGGCACTGCCTCGCGATCGAATACTGGCTAGCTTCCGTCGAAACGATCAGCGGACATCCGCTATCGATGTTGTTGGCCCGCAGTTTCATCGCCACGTTGCTGCAGAACGTGGTCTTGCCCGTGCTCGTGCGCGCGGCGAGAACGATGTAGGTGAATGGCTCGAGCCCCAGCCCGCCCAGCAGGTCGTCGATCGCGCCTTCCGCCATGCCGAGCTGAAGCCCGGGCCGCGGCCGGATGTCGTTCAGCGCGTTATGGGCGATCTCATCGGCAAGCACCTGCAGGTTTGAAGGCTCATCGTTGACGCCTTTGAACTGCGCGGCCAGGTCGTAGACCTTCTGCTCTGCTTCCTCGAGTATTTCCTTCGCGGAAGAATCGGGCGCCGTGTTCACGACCTGCTTCACGAGATTGTGGGCCAGGTTCATCAGCCTGCGCTTCAAACTGAATTCCTTCACGATCCTGATGTATCGTTCGATATTCGCGGCTGTTGGAGTATCGTAGACTAACTGCCTCAAGTATTGGTTCCCGCCGATATGTTCGTACACGCGACGTTTGACCATTTCTGCCTCGACCACGATGAGATCCATGTCATCGTGGCCTTCCTGGATCAGATCGTGGAAGAGTTTGAAAAGCCGCTGATTGGCCAAGTCGTAGAAGTCCTCATGGACGAGGTCTTCATCAGCAATTTGAGCTGAGCGGCCATCGCACAGCATGGCGCCGAGCACGCCGCGCTCCGCCCGCCGATCGTGGGGCGGAACGCGCTCGAACGGGTTCGAGCTCACTTGGGGCTCTGGGTTAGCTTCCGGTTCCGGTTCCACCGAATCCTCCGTTTGCCTGATTGCGTTTGTGCGCGAGTGCTTCCCAGAGCCGTAGTTTCTCCGCCGCCGCGTCCTCGAATTTCTCGAACTCCGCGGTGGAAGCTGTTTTCCCGTTCAGATGTCCAAGGGCCATCGCGATGGGATCACGCGGAGGCGGCTGCTGATTCAGCGCGTACATCAGGCATCCGAGCTTCAGAGGCGACCACGGACTGCCGCGGCCTTTGATCATGTTCCCTGCCTTGGCCGCCTCGCCCGGGGAAAGACCCAGCCCGCCCTCGTCGCGAGGTCTTCGGAGATACTCAAAAACAAACCCATCGACGGTGGCTACCCGCGGTTTGACTGGCCTTTCGGGTTCGGGTTGATCACCGAGTTCGAAATCGTCCGGTGCCGGCGAAGCCGGGGTTGTTGTAGTTTGCTGTTTAACTGAAGATGAAGATGAAGATGAAGATGAAGATGAAGAGCCATCGTTTGCTATCGGTTTGCCATGCCCTTTGCCATGCCCCTTGCTATCGTTTGCCATCCGCTTGCCATTCTTCCAGCGCTTTGAAGCTCCTAACTTGCCTGCCTCCTTGCGGTTATCGGAAACCTTCTGACGCTCCTTTTCGTCCCGAACCATCCGCCTGGAATAGATCGCTTGGTCCTTTTCGCGGCGTGAAGGCACGCCGGCAGCGTCGAGTTCGGCCAGGAGCTTGCGGTACTCTTCGACGTTGGTGCCGCACTTTCGGGCAGCGTTTTCGTCGGAAAGAGGTCGGTCCTGTGAGTCCACCACATGGCCGTAGTTTGCAGCATCGTGCATGATGAGCATCATGCGAAGCCACAGGCCTTGGGCGGCCAAACTGCAGCCCGCGACGTCGTCGCGCAGCCAGTCTCCGGGGTAGAACTGAAACGCAGGGCGCTTATCCATGGTGAAGGCTCTTTCTGCATTCGGAGCAATGATCGTGAGGAGATTGAACGGGAAGAATGATGCTGCACATGGGGTTCTCGCACGGACGAAATTGAGGTACGGAAATCTCGGGAACTTCGACGGGCTCTCCAGATTCGGGCATCTCAAACGGTGCCACTTCCAGCCGCATCTCGGGATGAATGAGATCGCGCCACTCGATCGCATTGCAGCGCGCGGCCTCGGCATCCGGAAATACGTTCAGGGGGCGACCGGGGCCTTTCCCCATGCGCGCGAGTAGTACGTACCAGGTGCTCATACAGATTCCTTGGGTGGTCTTCCCGGCCTGCCAGGTTGCCACGGTTTGCATCCAGCCCGCGCGCGGGCTCTTACTCTCCTGCGTTCCCTGTCTCTTCGCTCCGCTGGAGTTCGATCAGTGGTGCAGCGGCGCTCGACGTACTCAGGAAGCGCGTACACGGTCCCCTGTGGGTAACGAACAGCCATTGGGTCATTCCAGAAACAGGAGTTTGGTGGCGACGACGTGCCCGCGGTCTGGGTAATCAACCAGGCCCAGCAGGTACAAACTTCGAAGAGGTTCGGAGAATCCACCAGAGCGCGGGTTCTTATACCCGAGCGAGGAACCGAGAAGATCTCGCTCCATGCTGTTCGGGTAGGCTTCGATCAGCGCATTCAGGATCTTCGCGCAGGTGCCCTTCAGCTTCTGCATGAGGCGCTGCTGGAGTTCTTTGGAGTTGGCCGGGATGGACTGATCGGCGTCCGCGCGATCAAGGCCCAGGTCGGTAATGGCGATACGGCTGGTCCCAGGGTAGCTGATCAGACCGCGCTCCTGCAGTTGCTTCAAGGGCTCGCTGAAACCACCGGACCGCGGGTTGGTATAGCCGCACATAAGGCCAAGCTGGGCCCGGTCGGGCGCGTGAATTCCCAGGGCCTTCAACGTGGCCAGTTCGTTCAGGATGCGCTGCTGGGGATTGCTCAGTTTTCCCAGATCGATTTCAATGTTGAACTCCGGGCGCGGCTTGTTTTCGCGTAACTCTTCGCGCGATTTTTGGTGCTGATCATGGTTGGTGCGTACCACGGCTTCGCTATGGTACTGCTCTTCCTTCTGCGAATTTGGGTGGTCGAGGATCAGAAACTTGTCGTCTCTGGCGAGTTCCGCGATCTTCTTCAGTTTTGACGCGAGTTGCTCCGACCGCTTGAGCGCGACCTTCAGTTCCTGCGTGCCTCGGGCGAAGCCCCGGGCCTCCGCCGCCTTCAGCGCGGCATCGTCCGCCGCCGGCGCGGGCTTTTTGCGTACCTCGATCTCGAGTTCGCGCACGCGCTGGCGGTACTGATCGACGGTCCGAAGTTCTTCCTCCGCCTCCTTCGGGATGTCGGCGAGCTTCGCGAGGATGACCTGCACCTGCTTGCGCGCGGGCGGGGCAGGAACTTCGCGCGCGCCCGCGGTCGGATGCGTCGTGAGAACTTTGTCGATCGCGATTTCGGTGACGCTCTCCGAGATCGCCGGGCCGAACGCCCAGAAATGCCCCGGCGCCAGGGTCCGCAAGGAATGCTGCTGCTCGCGCGTGGTGAACCCCAGTTCGTCCGCCGCGCGCTTCATGTCGATGTCCTGCGCGGAGCGACCGATCAACTTGTTGTTGGCTTCCGCCGCGGCGTCCTTGTGGAGCTTGGAAATGCGCTGGGTGGCCAGCACGCCGCAGAATCCGCGTTTACGGCCGCGCGTCATCAGGTCGATGACCGCGGAGGTACACTCGGCGCTGCCGACCTGGGGCGCGAAGAGATGCGCTTCGTCGACGACCACCAGAGCGGGATGCCAGAGACTGCGCGGCGCGCCGATCATCGCATCCAGGAAGATCCGGATGAACTGAGCCCGTTCGTGCGCCTTGAGTTCGAAGATGTCGATGATGATGGAAACGCCCAGCTCGAGCACCTTCCGCGCGAGCATCGACGCCGACCGCGGCTCGGCAGGACATTCCCTGCCCTTCCCTGCGAGAACGAAGTCATAGCGTTCGCGAAGGGTATGGAACTCCCCTTCGACGTCGATCACGATCTGCTGGCACTTGTCGTGCGTCACCTCGAGCAGCTTGCGGATCGCGTAGCTTTTCCCGCCGCCGCTATTGGCCTGGATGAGCAGACGCGACTCGATCAGGCGCTGCACGTTCAGCAGAGCCGAATCGTGCGTGCCAACGACCTTTCCAATCCGTTCCATGCGGTTCATCCCTTTCTCGGATACTTGGCCGCGTACCGCTCGGCATCGCGCGCGCGCCAGCCCTGATGTTCGAAACCCCGGTCCAGTCCCTTGATGGTCACCGACTCGAAATGATGGATCAGGCAGTTCCGCACTTCCCCATGCGGAATGCCGTGTTCGTGCAGCCGATTGTGGTAGTCCGTGTCCTGGTACCAGAGCGTGAACTGCGGATCGAAATAGCCGACCTTCTCGACGGTCGCGCGGGAAAGGAAGAAGGACCAGCCGGCGAAGCCTCCCGTGTCGACGATTGAGTTGGGGTTGGCAAAGTCGAGTTCGCTGAGCTCCTGCGAGCGAGCCCGGAAGTCGGCGGGAACGGGGCCGCGCTGATTCGTGAAGGGCCAACAGAGCCCCAGGCCATGCCGCCAGACAGCCCCAACGCAGTGCTCGATGGCCTTGGGCCCGTAGATGACGTCCGAGTTGGAAATGCAGACGATGTCGCAGTCGTCGAGCAGCGCCTTCCGAAGGCCGTCGTTCCAGGCCTGAGTGACGCCCACGTTCTTCGGGTACCGGGTGAATTCGACGTCGAAGGCCGCGGGATCCCAGAGGTCCTGCAGCGACCCGGGTTCGATCTGCTCCGTCGAGCCGTTATCCAGGATGTAGATGCGGATGGGCCGCTCCACGGCCTGATCGCTGGGACGAAAGGTAAAGATCGATCCCATGCACTGCTTGAAGACGTGCATCTGGTTGTGCACGGGAATCACGATGCCGAGTTTGGGCGACTTCACGGTTTGGCCTCCAAGGTTTTGTGCGCGTTGTCGCAGGCCTCCTTGACGGCGCCGTTGGAGGTCATTGCCTTGACGGCGTCAACCAGGCCCACGTCGTCTCGACCGCCGATCTGAACGATGCGTCCCACCCACTCGAGCAGCAGCGCATCGTTCATCGGCTTGCGCTGTAGTTCGAGACAGATGGCTTTGCGGTAGTGTTTGAGGTGCAGGCCATGCGCGCGCCAGGTGGTCAGGTCGAGGTCGGTCCAGCCGTTATAGCCGTACGCGCGCTTCCAAAACGCGTAGTCGGGATCGCGCTCCGCGTTGTCCAGGTGATGGCAGAAGACCACGGGGAAGTGCGCGATGAGCTTTCCTTCGCTCTTCGCGGCCGACGCGTAGTAAACTTCCTCGCCGCCGTAGAGCCGGTCTTCCTCGATGATCCGGCCACCCGCGGCGCGGTAGGTGCCGGTCAGCATCGGGCCCCAACGCTCGACGTCGGAACGGCGGAAGCACACGAGGCTGAACCCGACAACGCCGGTCTTCGCAATCTCCAGGTCGACGCCGTTGATCGCGGTCCGCTCGTAGGGGTTGTTTTGCTTCGCGTCGATGTCCGCGCTGATGTAGCCGAGTTCAGGGACTTGGTTGAGCGCATGCGCCATGTACGGCATGAACCCAGGCGTTCTGATGACCGTGTCGTCGTCGAGCTTGAAGACGAACGCGCCGTGGCTCTGCGCGTATCCCGCGTTCCAGCCCTGATGGCAACCCAGGTTTTTGCCGGGGTCGATAACGCTGAGGTTGTCGTGCTTCGTCTGCAGGATCCGGATGTACTGGCGGACGGTTGGATCAGGCGAATGGTTGTCCACCAGGATGATCTCGGCATCCTCCTGCGGACAGGCCAGCAGCGCATCCAGGCACTGCCGTGCGACCGGCAGCGTGTTGTAGATGCAGCATATGATGCTGTACTTGATCATTTTTCCTCCTGGAAAAGCTCGACAGGCCCGCGCGCCTTGGCGTAGGGCTTCGAGAGTTTGAGGCAGATGCTTTTCGCAACCTGATCGGACACGCCGGCGGCGCGCATCAGGATGCGGATGTCCTGCAGGATGATGGCGGCCTTGAGTTCCTGAACTGTGCCCAGGCACATGATGTTCAGCGCGGTCCGTGGCCCGACCTTGGGCGTCTTGATCAGGTCACAGAAGAACTCCCGAAGTTCCTCGGTGTGGAATCCGATCAGAACGTCCGGCGCCTGCTCGCGCTTCATGACGCTGCAGTAAAGCCGCCGGCTCATCGGTCCGCCGTTGGGGTAGATGTTCTTCAGCGCATCGCGAGTTTCCTTCGAGGTCTCAACCCGGTAACCGATGCCCCCGCAATCGATGCAGAGCGAGCCGTCGCGGTTGAACGACAGGTCGCCACTAATTGTGTCGATCATGGTTCGAAAGCCTCCCTGACTTTCTCGTCGATCATGTCCTCGAGCCCATTCGCGTACTCTTCGAGGTCATGACGAATTTCTTCGGACAAATCCTCGTTTGCCGCCGCCGCCCGCATTGCCTGGATGACAGGATCGAGGATCGCGCGATACTGCGCCTCGAGCCCGTACTGCTCACCCGATTTCGCCGGGAACGCGCGTTCGATGTCGCCGTGCGTCACGCCATCGGGAAGGCAGCCGTCCTTGCTCATTCGATCCACTCCAGGAACTGATCGTGGCCGCCATCGTGAATCGCAGGCAGCGCACACCATGCCGCGGGGAGTCCGGCAAGTTCGTCAGGGCTGAGCTTTCGGCGAAGATGAAACGCCATCGGCCCCGCCTCGAACTTGGTTTTCCCTTCCCCCACTCCCTCCAAAAGGCGCAGCCCAAACCTTCGAACGTTCTGAAACACGAAAGGCATTACGGAGTTGGTAAGTCGGATCCTTCCGTTGTCCTTGCGTACGGCAATCGATGCGTGCCACACGGGCACGCCCTCAAAGAGATCCTTTCACTTGTTCAGCGAGAGAACCGAGCTGATCCATGTTCCGCATACCGCATCCAGCCGCGTGTAGCGCGAATGCACTGTTTCCTCCGCGCGCGCGCAAGGATGCTGATATGCGATCTGCTGTCGCTCCGTCATTCGGTCATGTCCCTCACGAGGCGGAGCAGCTTCTGGTTGCCGTCCTGGCTGAGATAGCCCAGCGCCGTGGAAACGAGCGCGTCGATGTTGTCGGCGCTGGCGTTGTCCATCGCGTCGAACTGGGGCGCGAGGGCCATCTGGAATCGGAAATACCGTTCACCCAGGATCTGCAGCATCTGGTAGTGAACGGCTTCCGAGGAATCCATCAGCACGTCGATGATCCGCGGGCCCCACTGCGCGAGTCCCCAGCTCTGCGCTTCGCTGAGCGTGATCGGCTTCGTTGAGCGACCCGTGCCGAAGCTGGCGACGATGGCGCCTTGATCGAGTTTCCCGCCGTTAAGTGCCACGGCCTCGGCAAGCGCGCACGCGCTCGGGTTGTTCGCCACTACTCCGCCGTCGACCAGGCTCATGCGGCCCTGCGGCGTTTCGTAGGCCGCGGCTGGGAAGTACGTCGGCGCGCTGCAACTCGCGCGGCAGGCGACCCAGATCGGGCAGTCGTTGTTGCCGTTCCAAGATTTGAAGACGTACGGCGCGCGCTGGAACGTGTCGTACGTGACGATCAGCAGGGGCTTGCTGGCATCGCGCAGCAAGCGATCGCCGAAGACGATGCGCAGGGCTTCGTTGAGGCCGCGGCCGGAATACTTCGCGGCGCTGACGCCCTGGCGAGGAAAGCGCGCGATGCGCGACAGTAGCCGACCGAAGAACCCGGGGAAGACGCGCGAGCCGTGTTCCTTGTAGAGCTTCAGCGCTTCCTCGACGGGCATCCCGATGGCCAAGGCCGCGGCGAGGATCGACCCGGTCGACGTGCCGGCGAAGAGGTCGAAGTGGTCGCTGAGCCGACCGCCCAGCATCTTCTCGAGCTTCTGCAGGACGATGGCCGGGATGACCCCGCGAATCCCGCCACCGTCGATGGCGAGGATCCGATAGGGGCGGTGCTTCTTGCGCGCGATCCGTTCGTACGGATTCAGGTACACATCAGGCATGGCAGTCCCCTCCGTGGCCCCCCACGGCGAATGTCACAAACTTTGTCACAAATGAAGGCACGACAAAACGGAAGTCGTTTATCGATCCATGGTTACTGTTAGCTGTACAGCTTGAGGGGCTGGTGGGGTAAAACCCGTGCTGGTTCGACTCCAGTCGCGCGCACCAAACCAAGGCCGATCCTCGATACGCTGAATGCAGGCCAAAAAAAACGCGCGGAGCTTTCCGCGCGTTTTTGGTTCGTGGCCGCTTCGTATCGGGGTCGAAAGTGCCTGGCGCTTACTTCCAGAACATCCAGAATTGCCACCACGGCTTGCCCGTGGGCGCCGGCTTGGAGGCGTGGGCCGACTGCATGCTCTCCATGCGCGTCCGTTCGAGTTCCTCCGGCGGCGCGATGACCGTGGTCATGAATTCGTCGGCCGAATTGGACCCGGCGGGGTCGCTGGGGAACGCGGCCGGCTGGAACTTGGGCTCGCGCCCGGCGCGCACTTCCTCCAGGTCCTTCAGCAGCGCCTCGCAACTCGGGTAGCGCTGGTCGCGTTCCTTCGCCATCATCCGCAGGATGACCTGCGAAAGCCCGGGCGGCACTTCGGACGAGAGCGTGCGCGGTTCGGGCGGCGGCTGGCTGATGTGCGCCATGATCACCGTCGCCGCGGACGAACCCTGGAACGGCGGGCGTCCGCAGACCATGTGGAAGAGCGTCGCGCCCAGCGAATAGAGGTCGGTGCGGCGGTCGATGTCCTTGCCGCCCTTCACCTGCTCGGGGCTGATGTAGTGCGGGCTGCCCATCACCGTGCCGGGGGCCGTCAGCGCTTCCTGGCTGGCTTGATCGACGTTCTTCACCAGGCCGAAGTCGAGGAGCTTGGCCGGGCCGTCCTTGGTCAGGTAGATGTTCGCGGGCTTGATGTCGCGGTGGATGAACCCCAGGCCGTGCGCGTACCCCAGGCCCTTCGCCGCGTCGATGATGATCTCGACCGCCCGCGTGGCCCCGATCTTCTTGTCGCGCTTCAGCATCACGTCGAGGGGCTCGCCCTCGAAGTAGTCCATCACGTAGTAGTGGAAGCCGTCCTCTTCGCCCGCGCCCTTGGCGCTGACGATGTTCTCGTGCGTCAGGGCCACCGCCGACTTGGCCTCGCGCAGGAACCGGTCCACCAGCGTCTTGTTGCCCTGCGTCAGTTCCTTCTTCAGCACCTTGACCGCCACTTCCGCGGCCGAATCGCCTTCGATCTCCAGCCCCATGAAGACCGCGCCCATCGCGCCTTCGCCGAGCTTGCGGATCAGGATGTACTTGCCGAGTTTCTTCAGCGGCCCGGTGTGGCCTTCGCGAATGCGGGTCTCGATCACTTCCTTGATGCGGGGCTTCAGGGAACCGTGCTTTACGAGCAGATCGCCCAGGGTCTCGCCGTTGGCCGATTCCTTGGCCTTGCGGGCGGCATCCACCTTGTCCGCGGACAGAATCCCGGAATCGAGCAGGACTTTGACGAGGGCTTCTTCGGTTTCAGCCGTGGACATCCCCAAGGCTCCTGGTGGCAGACGTTCTTGTATCCGATACAGGCTAGCGCAATCAAGTATGTTACTCAAACCGCCCGATAGATCAACCCTCTACGAAAGGTCCTAAAAGCTCCCGACCACGCCCAGGTGGATGCGCCCCGGGTCGCCGCCGTCCAGGTTCGGCGCCAGATCCTTGAGTTTATAACCGTAATCGAAGCGCAGGTTCAGGTACGTTCCCAGCCGGTAGCGGAAGCCGCCGCCCACGCTTTCCATGTCCGTCGAACGCCGTTCGTTGAACGCCGGCGCGACGATGTGCGCCAGGCCGTAGTCCCAGAAGACCAGCACCTGCAGCTTGCTCTCGAAGCGGTCGTCGTCCTTGATCTTGCCCAGCGGAATGAACGGCGAGCGCAGTTCGATGCTGCCCTGCAGCCCGTGGTCGCCGACCACCAGGCGGTCGTCGTAGCCGCGCACCGAATACGCCCCGCCCAGCAGGATCTGCTCGCTGCTCATCAGGCGCTCGTCCGCCACCTGGCCGTAAAAGCGGTTCACCAGCGTCATGCCCTTGGGGAGCTTCCAGGTGCGTTCCAGCGTCAGGGTTTCGTAGATGTACTGCGGATCGCTGCGCTCGCGCGCCTGGCGGTACGCCTTGACCGTCTGGAAGGCCGTGGTGTGCCCGGGGCTGAAGTAGCCGTTCAGGCCGAAGTAGGTGCTGCCCCACTTGTCGAACGTCGTGCCGCTGTAGCCCACGGCGATGTGCGCCGTCCGCACCTTCGACGCGAAGACTTCCGTCCCGCCGAAATCGAGGTTGTTGTCGGTCTCCTTGACGTCCACGCCGGCTTCCATCTGGTGATGGATGCCCGCGACGGAGGGCAGCGTCTTCGAATAGCGCATCCCCGCCTGCCAGCTCGTACCGCCGTTGGTCAGGTCCTGGTTCAGCGGCGCTTCGACTTCGGAATACCCGAAGGTGAGCGAGAGCTTGTCGCGGTTGGGCAGCGGGATGCGCCAGTAGCCCGAGTGGCTGAGCTGGCGCTGGAAATCGATGTCGCCCGCGAACTGGTAGCCGATTTCGTGCCCGCGGTTGAAGGCGTTGTTCCAGTTGAAGCCCGCGATCAACCGGTCGATCCCCGTCACCTGCGTGCCGGTGTCTTCGTAGCCGGTGTAGAAGCGCACGGGGAAGCGGTCTTCGACCTTCAGCGTCAGGTCGGTGGTCCCGGGGTCGGCGCCGGGCTTGAAGACCGGGCGCACCTGGCGGAAGGAGTTCTGATTCAGGTAATCGATGTCGCGGATGATCCGCTTCTCGCTGATCGCTTCGCCGCCTTTCAGCCCCATCTGGCTGAGAAACTGCTTGCCCTTGAACCACTTGTTGCCTTCGACCGTGATCTTGCCCAGCTTGCCTTCGACCACGAGCAACTGCACCACGCCGGTCGTGATGTCCTGCTCCGGAATCGAGACGCTTACGAACGGCCGGTCCTGCTGGCGGAAATACAGGATGACCTCGCGCGCGATCTCCTTGATGGACTTGAGCGAGATCGGCTTGTCGATAAAGGGCTGGATGCGGGCGCGAAATTCGTCGCTGTCCAGGCGCGGCACGTTGACGACGAAGACCCCGGCCTCCTCGGTCTGTTTCACGACGTCGTCGGTCTTCCCCACAAAGCGCACCCCCACCAGCTTCTCAACGAGCACCTTCTCCTCGTCGGGGATGTTGGGCTTGGCCTCGGGAATGGCGACCGGCGGAGGTTCCTTGGGCTTTTCCGGCTCGAGCGGCTTACGACGTTCGTCCTCAACTCCAAACGCAAGGGAGCCAAGGAGAAGCAACGCGAGCATTGGAACCGGCGATCGGGCCATGTAGGTCCTCGCAGTGGCGCACACTCACTTGTGCGCCACCGTTCATCAAGATGCAAATCGGGCTATTTTGGATTATAAGTACAATCCGGAAAACGGAAATCGCAAAATAAGATGGCCTTCTATTTATTTGGCAGGAACCACTTTAGCTAAAACCACCCTAACCCCCATGAAGTCGTATCGGTTTTCAATGTGCACGTAGCTCCGGTACGCCGAACGGATGTGCTGCGGCAGATTCACCCACGAGCCACCACGTGCAACCCGGAACTTGGAATCGGCGCCACAGAATGGATCGTCCGGCGTCGCGTCCGTCGAGATGTAAAAGTTCGGAACATAGGAATCTTTGCAAAGTTCCGAGACGTTGCCGTGCATGTCGTACAGCCCGAACGCGTTCGGCTCGTGCGCCCCCGCCGGCTGCACGCTGCCCTTGCTGTTGTAGCGGAAGCACGCCGCCTTCTCGAGGTTCGCGGCGTCGCTGCCGCAGTAAAACGGCGAGTTGGTCCCCGCGCGGCAGGCCCATTCCCATTCCGCTTCCGTCGGCAGGCGGAACTCGAAGCCCGCCGGCGCGAACGCGTTGAGCTTGGGCAGCAGCAGCTTCTGGACGTCCTCCGCGTTGATGTTCGTCACCGGCAGGTTGCCCTCCGGCGCGGCGCCCGAGCCCACCGGGGCTTCCGTCCCCGTGATCGCCTTCCACTGCGCGGCCGTCAGTTCGAACTTGCCCAGGTAGAACGGATGCGTGACGCGGATGGTGACGAGGTATTCCTCCGCCGTGCGGTTGGCCTCGGTCGGTTCGCTGCCGCGGACGTATTCGCCGCCGGGGATGGCCACGAGCGCCAGCTTCTGGTTCTGCGGTAGCGCGACCTCCAGGTTCACGGGCTTGCCGAGCGCCGTCGCGGCCTCTTCCTGCTTCTTGGCCGCGGCCTGGGCGTCGAAGATCCAGTTCTTGTTCGCCGTCAGCACCAGGCCCAGCTTTTCCTTGGCGACTTCGGCCAGCTTTTCGCGCGCCTTGGCCGCCTCGGTGGCGTCCTGCGCGGCGAGCATTTCCTTGACGGCCTTCTCGACCTTTTCCTTTTCCTTAACGACGTTTTCCTTCTCGATCTTCGCCAGTTCCTCGTTCTTGCGCGCCTTCTCTTCGCTCGCCAGCGCGATGACCTTCTGCGCCTCGGCCTCCTCGCGCGCCAGTTCCGCCGCCTTGCGTTCCTTTTCGGCGCGGTCCTTGGCCTGGTTGGCGATCGCCGTCTGCTGTTCGGCGCGTTCCTTTTCCACGCGCGCTTCGGCTTCCTTGCGCGTCGCGACCTGTTCGGCGGCGACGGCCTTTTCCTTCTCGGCGCTGACCAGGAAGTACGCGACCGTCACGCCGATCAGGATCGTGGCGGCCAGCCCGGCGGAACCGTACGTCAGGACCTTCAGGCGCTTGCGCTTGGCCTCGCGGTCCGCGCGCATCCGTTCGATTTCCTGCACCACCTGCGGGTACTGCTTGCGCACCGGCTCGATCAGCGAGGACGCCAGGTCGATGTCGTCCTTCGCGATGGCGCGGCGGGTGTACGCCAGGCGCGTCTCGTCCACGCCCTTCTGCGCCACGCGGTTGCCGTTCCAGAGTTCCAGCGCCTGCTGGAACCCGAAGAGCGCCTGCGCGTAGTCCTCGTACACCTGCGACTTGTTGGCCTTCTCGAGCCGTTCGGCGGCCTTGTCGGCCAGCGAGATGCTTTCGAAGTGCTTCTGGCTGTCCTTGATCGCGGTCTGGAGGTCCTTGACCGAGGCGTAGCGGTCTTCGGGCTTGGTGGACATCGCCTTCAGCGCGATCTCGACCAGTTCGCCCTTCTTGTCGGTGGCCTGGATCACGTTCGTGGCGATGTTGTAGAGCACCGCCATCATGTCCTTGCCCGTGTGCGGGCGCAGGCCGGTGACGATCTCGTACAGGATCGCGCCGAGCAGGTAGACGTCGCTGCGGTAGCCGATCAGTTCCACGTTGCCGGTCGCCATTTCAGGCGCCATGTAGGCCGGCGTGCCGCCCGCGGCGTTCGCCACGGTCAGCCGCCCGATCTTGCCGTTGTCCACCACCGACGCGGCCAGGCCCCAGTCCATCACCAGCACTTCGCCGAACTCGCCCAGCATGATGTTTTCGGGCTTCAGGTCGCGGTGGATGATGCCCTTCGAATGCCCGAAGGCGATCGCGTCGGCGACCTTCAACAGCACTTCGATGTTCTCCTGCACCTGCTTCTTGTTCAGCACCTTGTTCCACGGCATGCCCTTCACCTGCTTCATGCCGTAAAAGAGCACGCCGTCGGCCTGGATGCCCAAGTCGTAGATCGGGACGACGCCCGGGTGTTCCAGTTCGCCCGTCACGGCCGCTTCGGCCAGGAAGACCGCCTGCACGTCCTGGTCCTGCGCCATCGTGGTCTTGATCATTTTCAGCGCGATGTTGCGGTCGAGCGCCGCCTGGCGCGCTTCGTACACCACGCCCATGCCGCCCTGCCCCAGCACCCGGATGATCTCGAATTCCGAGACCAGTTCCGCCGCCTGCGGGTCGCTCGAATCGCTGACCGACTTCTCCAGCACGTTCAGGCGCGAGGCGCTGACGCTGGCCAGTTTCTCGGCCGCGACGAACGTCGATCCCGCGCGCTTCGTCGGGCTGGCCGAGCGCGTCGAGGACGTGGCCACCTTCGTCCCGCTGGGCCCCGCGTTCACGTCCGCGAAGGTCGCCGCCTGGGAGTCCGACGCCTTCGGCGCGACCCCCTTGCCCTTCACGCTCACCGACATCAGCGTCGCCTGCGACTCCGACGCGGACTTCGGCAGGGGTTTCTTCACCCCCGCCGAGACCGAGACGATCGTGTCCAGGACCCCGATCGACTCTTCCTTGGCGTCCTTGCCCAGTTTGTGCGGCGCGATGGTGTTCTTCCACAGCGTCGCCAGCAAGGTCTTCAGTTCGTCGTCGGGCTTATGCGGTTCGCTCATGGTTCCCTGCCTGCCAGGTCCTGCGCTTCGCCGGTTCCGCGTCCCATGCGGCTCCGGCCTGCCTCCGGCGCCTTACGGCGCTTCCGGCGTCTTTTCCGGGGTCTTCTCCTGCGTCTTCTGCTCTTCCTTGCCGAGGTCCTGCAGTTCGGCGAACTTCATGTCTTCCTTCAGGCGGTCGCGGCGCTCGCGTTCGGTCTGAGCCTTCTCGGTTTCCTCGGCGCGCACCCGGTCGATCAACTGCATGATCTCGTCCACCTTCTCCGCCGTCAGCTTGCCTTCGGCGATGCCGCCCGCGATCGTGTGCAGCACCACCGCCGCCACGCGCAGGCGGTCGTTGGCGTTGCGCAGCCCGGCGATCGCGCCTTCCAGCGCGTCTTCCGCCAGGCGGTCCATCCGGTCGGCCGCGAAGCCGGCCAGCTTCTGCGCCAGCGTCAGGTTCGCGTTCTTCACGTCCTCGCCGGCCTTCTGCACGTCGTCGATGAGCTGCTTCAGGATCGCCTTCAGCGGATCGCCCGCGCTTCCGTACGCCTTGCTCCCCGTCTCCAGCGCGCTGTTGGCGGCGTCCATGATCTGCTCGGAGTTCTTCACCTCTTCCAGCGAGCGGCGCAGCGAGGCGTTGTCGCCGCCCTGGTTTTCGATCAGGGTGCTGATGTCCTTCATCAGTTCGCCCAGCTTCTCGAACTTCAGGTTGGCGATGCTGTTTTCCAGGTTGACGCCCAGGTCTTCCTTCTTCAGGTCGAGGCCCAGGTCGCCGAGGCCGTTCAGGTCCTGGTTGGTGCCGAGCGTCAGCGCGCCCAGGCCGCCCAGGCCCACCGGCGGGCCCTGGTTCGGCGGCTGGAACGGCTGCAGGATGATCGTCGTGCCGCCGCTGCCGCCGCCGCCGGGGTTCGGCGCGCCTTCCAGCGTGATCGTCGCGCCGCCCGTCGGCACCACGTTGACCACCACCTGCCCGATGGTCGTCGCCGTGCCGCCGCCGACGGACGTCGAATTCAGCGGCGCGTTGACGGTCAGGACGCCGGCGGGCGCACGGATGGTGATCACGTTGCCCGAGGTCGTCAGCCCGTCGGCGCCGACGCCCAGGTTCGCGATCGTCAGGTTGCCCGATCCGGAGTAGACGTTCACCGTCGATCCGGCGCCGCCGCCGATGTTGCCGGCCAGCGAGGTGATCGCGTTGGACGCGGTGGTCAGCGAGACCGCGCCGCCTCCGCGCAGGACCAGTTGGTTCGCCGTCAGGGAGCCGCCGGTCTGGTCCAGCCCGCCCGCCCCGCTGAAGGTGGCGCGCGCCGAACCCACGTCCACGTCCGCCGCCAGCGTGATCGCGCCCGCGGTCGTCGTCAGGGTCAGGTCGCCGTTCGTCGTATTGATGCCCGTCGTCCCGTTGACGGAGCCGACCGTGAGCGCCTTGTTGTTCTGGAAATCCAGCGGGCTGCCGATGAACACCGCGATGATGTTCACCGAATTGGCCGTCGGGCCGTTCAGGTCGAAGGTGCCGGAGCCCAGGACCACCAGGCCGTTCGACGCGATCTGGCCGCCCGTCTGGTTGATGCCCCCCGCGTTCAGTGAGACGAAGGTGACGGACCCGATGTTCGCGTTGACCGTCATCAGCCCGGTGCTTTCCAGCGTCACGGTCGTGCCCGTGGTGGTCACGGCCTCGTCGATCAACAACGTCCCGCCGTTCGCGCGGATGAAGATCGTCCCGTCCGTCGAGACGCCGACCGTCGGGCCGGTCAGCCCGCCGATGATCAGGTTGCCCGAGTTGGTGACGCTGATCGCCCCAGATGCATTCGATTCGAGCCGGCCGACGGCCGTGGTGATCAGAACGCCGCCGGAACCGTGAATCACCAGGCCCGCGGCGGTCAGCGTCCCGCCCGAAAGCCCCGTGCTGGTGAGCGTCACGGTCATGCCGGCCGCGTTGAACGTGCCCAGGGTGAGCGCGTTCGTTTCGACGATGGTCACCGTGCCGCTGCCGTTGGTCAGCGTGCCGGTCAGGGTGCCGATGTTCGTGTTCACCGTATACGAGGTGCCGGCGCCCGTCAGGTTCAGGCTGCTGCCCGTCACCGTGCCGGTCGAGGTCAGGGTTCCGGCGCCCAGGTTGATGGTGATCGCCGCGTTGGTGCCGCCCACGCCGCCGGCGCCGATGGCGAAGCCGTTGTCGTCGTTGATGTTCAGGGTGCTTCCGGAGGTCGTCAGAGAGACCACCAGGGTCCCGATGTCGGTGTGCAGCGCGACATTGCCGGAACTCGTCACGCTCACCGTGCCCGACGTCGTCAGCAGCCCGCCCACCGTCGTGCCGCCCACATTCAGGGTCACGTTGCCGGCGCCCGCGTTGAAGGTGCCCACGGAAACAATCGAGGTCGTACTAAGATTGATGTTGCCCGTCGTCGAGCCGGCCAGACTGGTCAGGCTGGTAAAGGTGTTGGTGCCCGCAGTCATCTGGAATCCGGTGCCGCCGCCCGTTCCGATCAGGCCAAGGCCGACCGTAACGATGCCGCCGCCGGTTTGGTTCACGCCGTTGACCGACGGGCGCAGGTTGATGGCCACCAGGGCGTCGAGGACCCCGGCCGACTGCGTGATCCCATTGGCCGTGATGTCGATCGTGCCGCTGGAGTACATGTCCTTGGACGACGTGAAGACCGCCGCCGAAACGATGGTGATGTTCCCCTGCCGGTGCGTCGAATCGCCGATCACGTCGTTGATGATCACCTGCCCGGTGCCCGAGGTATTCAAGGAGATCGAGCCAAAGGTGATGCCGCCCGCCCCATTCACGCCCACGGGTCCGTTGAACTGGATGTTGTTGTTGTTCGCGGCCGTCATCGTCACGCTCGCGCCGGCCGTCGCCGCGTCCACCGTGCTTCCGAACGTGATCCCGCCCGTGGTGGCCGTGATGGTCGTGCCGTTGGCGATCGTCACCGCCCCCGAGTAATTGAAGGAGGGCGCCGAGAGCGTGCCCGAGAGCGATACGCCGCCGCCGCCGCCCTGCGAGAAGGTGCCGCTGAGCTGCAGGGGCCCGTTGACCGTCACCGTTCCCGTAGTGGTGACGGTCAGGTTGCCGGAAACGCCCGTCGTCTCGATCTCGTTCAGCGTGATGCCCGAGGCATTCACCGTAATCTGGATTTCGCTCGGGTTGCCCGCGACCGCCAGCGAGCCGCTGCCCGTCGTCAAACTCGCGACGGCGTTCGAGGTGTTGTTCACGATGAAGTTGCCGGTGCCGTTGATCGTCAGCACGTCGGTGCTGATCCGATCGGAAGCCCCCAGGGTCTGGCTCACGCCGTTGCTCGAAGTGATGGTGACATCGCCGCCGCCCGTGGTGGTGATGCCGCTGACGGAACCGACCGTGGTGATGTTGAGCGTCCCGGTGTTGGTGATCGTGAGGTTCTTGCCCGAACCGGTCAAATTGGCCGCGAAATTACCCAGGTTCGTCGTCAGCGTCACATCGCCGGAACTGCTGATCGAAAGCCCAGCCGCCTGGAGCGTGCCGTTGGCGGTCAGGTTGCCGGTGCTGACGACATTCAACGTGCCGCTCAAGGTGCCGCCCAGCGCGATGGTGCCCACGGTCAGCGTATTCGTGCCCGCGCCATTCACCGTCAGGGTCGAAGTGCTGAAGGTTCCGGCATTCTGGGTGAAGACGGTTCCCCAGGTCAGCGTGGCGCTGGTCCCGCCAATATCGAACCCCGCCAGGTCGATGGCCCCGGTGGCGTTCAGGACCACCGTCCCCGCGGAAGGCGCCAGGTTGGCGCCGAGGGTGATCGACTTGGCCGCGGTGGTGGTGGTGACCGAAATCCCGCCGTTCGCGGTAATCGCATTCACCGTAATGTTCGTGTTGTTGGAGACCGTGACGCTCCCGGAACCCACGTTTCCGGTCAAAATTCCGGTGCTCGTCGTGATGTTGTAGGTGGCACCCGCCCCTTGAAGGTCCACGGTCCCGGCCGTCAGCGTGCCGCCGGAGATGGTCCCGGTCGTCGTCAGCCTGACCGTGTTGGTCCCGGCATTGAACGTTCCCAACGTAAGGCCGTTCGAATCCGAAATGGAGACGTTGCCCACGGACCCGCTGCTGACGAGGTTCGTAACATCGGCCACCAGCGGCGACCCCGCAGTCCCAAAGGTTCCCGAACCCTGAATCGTCAGGGTACCGCCAAAAATCGTTCCGCTGGACTGGGTGACGCTCCCCGTGGTGTTCAGCGTCACGCCGCCCGTGTTCCCCGACGCTCCGATGCTCCCCCCCAAGGCAATGCCGCCCGTGCCCGCATTCAGGACCAGGTTGTCGCCCGAGGCGTTGCGCGTAACCGTGCTCAGGCTGATCGCCCCGCTTGCTCCCGTGGTAAGCGTAGCCGTGCCCGAGATGCCAAGCGTGCCGCTAAAGGTGATATTCCCGTTTCCGATCGTCAGGCTGCCCGCCAGCGTATTCGTTCCCGCCCCGGTCGAGGTGAAGCCTTCCTTAAGGTTGATGGGGCCGGTAATCGTGAGCGCAAAGGTGCCGTGATCCACGGTCAACGCGCCCTTGCCGGCAACGCTTGCGTTGGTCGTATCGATCGCGTTGAGATTCAGGGCCTTGCCATTCTTGAAATTGATGTCGCCGGCCACGGTGCCCGACAGGTTGTTCACCATATTGGTCGAGGTGGCCATGGCCCAGTCGCCGGAGGTCGCGCCATTCCGGCCGAGGGCGAGGTTGTTGGACGTCAGCACGCCCGCGGTCTGGCTCACGCCGCCCGTCGAATTGATCGTGATCGTTCCGGTGGCGGTAAGGTTCTGGTTCAGCGTCAGCGCCGTAGTATTGCCGTAGGTAATGGTGATGTTCTGAATGTTGGAGGCCCCGATCGCGCCGTTCAGCGTCAGCGTACCCGAGGCCCCGATGTTCAGCGCCAGCGTGTCCGTGGCCACCGTGCCGTTGACCGCGCCGAGCGTTAAGCCGCCCGCCCCGGACACGGTCAGCGACGCGTTGCCGGCAACGGTCAGCGTGCCGGTGAAGCCGATGTTTTCGCCCGCACCCACCGCGAGCGAACCGCCCAGAGTCACGCCGCCGCCGCCCGACTCCGAGAAGGAGCCGGCGATATTGTTCGTGCCGTTGATGGTCAGCGTATTCGTGCCGTGGTTGATGCTCACGTCGCCCGCGTTCGTCGTAACAAGCGAGGTGATGATCAGGTTGGAGGACCCGCCATCGTCGACCAGCGTGATATTCCCCGCCACGCCGCTTCCGGTCGTGGTCGCGTTGGCAATCTTATTTCCGGTTCGATTGAGCGTGAAATTGCCGGTGGTACTGGCCTGCGATTCCAGCTCCAGGTTGGTGACGTCAATGACGCCACCCGTCTGCGTCAGGGATTCCGATACCACGCGAAGCTTGGCGGCGCCTGCGGTGGTGGTGATGTTGCCGCCAATATCCACATTCTTCAGGGAGGTCAGCGTCAGCGAGTTGGCGGTGATATTCGCGTTGACCGTCAGGCTGGCGGCCGGGTCGGTGGTGGTGATGCCGATGTTCAGCGCGTTGAACGTGCCGGCGATCGTGATGCCCGCCGGGTTGCCGGTGGTCAGGTTCAGCGTGTTCAACCTGGTGCCGATGGTGAAGGTGCCGAACGCGTTCCCGGTCATGGAAAGCGTATGCGTGTCCACGGTCCCGTCCGAGACCGACGTCTCGGACGTCGCCAGGTTGACCGCCCCGGCGCCCGCGTTCAGGGTCAGGTTGTTGTTCAGGGTGATGGTGTTGTTGAAGACGATGTTCGAGTCGGTGGCGCTGGTGTTGATCGTGCGCGCCGCGGTGCTCGCGACGGTCACGTTGCCCGTTCCCGTTTCGGAGAAGGCCCCGCTGAGCGTGATGTTCCCGTCGATCGTGTACGCGGCGGCGCCGTGCGCGACCGTCAGCCCCCCGTTGTCGGTCTGAATCGTGCCGGTCGTGATCGCGCTGGCCGTCGTGAAGACGATCGAATCGACCGTCGTGCCCGAGGTGACCAGTTTGCCTCCGCCGGTCACGCTGTTGGCGGTATTGGAGAAGGAGAACGCGCCGTTGCCCTGCAGCGTCAGGTCGCCCGTCAGGACCAGATTCCCGCCCGCGGCCGCCTGCGTGACGCCGGCGGACGAATTGAAGGTCATGCTTCCCGCGGTGATGGTGCCGGCCGAGTGCGTGACGCCCGCGGCGTTCACTGTCATGAGGCCCGTGGAGAAGAATCCCTGGTTCAGCGTAAGCGCGCCGGTGGTCGTAAGGGTAATCGTCGAGAACCTCGTCCCAGTCAGCCCCACGGTTCCGCCGAACGAGATGCTCCCCGTTCCGGTGTTCACGGCCAGGTCGTGCGCATTGTTGGTGTCCGCCTGCACCGTGCTGGTGAACTGCACGTTATTGTTGGTGGTGGTAAAGGTGGCGTCGGCCGTCAACCGCACCGGGCCTGTATAGGTCTGAGTGCCGCTGGTGGTCACGTTGCCGCCCACGTCGGTGCGGTTCGAGGACGTCGCGGAAAAGGCGGTTAACGGGCTGCCGCCCCCAATGACGCCTCCCAGCGTGATCACGCCCGACCCGGCATTCAGGTTCAGCGTGGCCGGCCCGTTGATGGTGCCGGTGATGCCGATGTCGTCGCCGGCGCCCAGGCCGGAGGTGAGGGTGACCGTTCCGCCCGCGAGCGTCACGTTCCCCGTGATGGTCAGATCGGTCGTGTTCGAGGTGAGCGAGACGCCTCCCGCAATGGAGACGGCGCCGGTATAAAGCTGGAAATCGGCGGTGGTGATGCTGCCGTTCAAATTGATCGTGCCGCCGCTGACCGTCAACTGGTTCAGCACCGTCGCCGTGGTCATGGCCCCCAGCGAAACCGTGCCGGCCGTGCCGCCGGTCGCGTCGATGGTCAGGTTCAGGCCGCCCGCGTTGGCATTGGTCGCCACCGTTCCGAAGTTTACGTTTCCGGCCGTCGCCGCCGCGGTCCGGGTATCGATCGTGAGCGTGGCATCCACGCGAATGCTCGCCGCGCCCGAAAAGTCAACCGTCCCGCCGTCCGTGGAGATGTTGCCAAGCAGTCGCAGGGCGCCGCCGGCTACCGTCAGTCCACCGGAACTTGCGGTCAAATTCACCGTCTGCAGGGTCACGATGCCGTTCGTCGTGCCACTCGTGTCGATGGAAAGGCTTCCTGTGGCGTTACCGGTAAGCGTCCGCCCGGTAAAGTTGACGTCGCCGCCCGCCACCGACCCGTCGCTGGTATCGATCGTAATGGGCCCGTTCACGGCAATGGCCGCACCGACCGAGGTAAAGCTCAAGGAACTCCCGCTGACGAAGATGCTGCCGTTGAGCGTCAGCACGCCTGCGCCGTTGGAGTTCAAGGTCAACCCGGCCAAAGGATTGGCAATCGTTCCAACAGCGCCCAGCGTAATCGCTCCATCGGATCCGGCTCCACCGTTGTGTACGGTCTGAATGGACAAAGTCTTGCCAGCGCCTGTCACGGCGGCGCTCCCAAAGTTCACCGCGCCAGCGGAGCCGGTGCCTCCGGTTCGATCCGTGTCGATGACGATGCCGGTTGCGTGTGCGATATCGATGGTGCCCGTGATCCCTGAGAAATTAACGTTCCCGTTTCCGTCGCCAGAAGTACTAATGTCGTTGTGCAAGGTCAGGCTGCCGCCGCTTACGGTCAGCCCGGTCAACTCCTGCGTCGCGGTGTTGCCGATCTGCCGCAGGGTCACCGCGCCGGTGCCGGCAGTGATCGTCAGACTGAAGCCCCCGTTCACCGAACTCCCGAAGCTCACGTCGCCCGCGCCCGTGTTCGTGTCGAGAAGGACGTTGCCGGACAGCGTCACGGCCGTCGCGAAGGAGATCGCGTCGTTCGTCGTCGCGATGTCGCCGCCGGTGGTCACAAGGCCCGCGCCGTTTTGAGTAAACGCGCCATCCAGGCTCATGTCCGCCGCCGCCAGAATGGTCAGCAGGCCACTGTTGGTGATGGTCACCACGCCGCCGTTCGTGGTCGTGACGGCGCCGTTTATGTTCACGATGCCGGAAGTCACGTTCAGGCCGGTGGCTGTATTGAAGTTCAGCGCGCCGCCGAAGGTCGTGGTGCCCGTGCCCGCGGACTGCGTCAGGCTGGCCGCGGTCACCGCGCCAAACGAGACGCCTCCCGCGCTGTTGATCTGAATGGCCCCGAGCCGCGTCGCTCCGACCGTGCCTCCCACGGAAATGAGCCCCGTGCCCGCGCTCAGGGTCAGCCCCTGCACGCCGGCGGCGCTGGCCGTAATCGTGCTCGTAAAGGTGATGTTGGCGTCCGTCGTGGTGGCGTCGGTGGTGACGGTCAGGGTGTTGATCAACAGGACCGGCCCGGTAAAGGTGACCGCGCCCGCGGTCGCGCCGCCGTTGTGCGTATTGATGGTGCTGCCGATGCTGATCCCGCCCGCGGCCGTCACCGAAACCACGCCGCCCACGCCGCCCGCGGTGGTCACGTCGGTGATCGTGGCGGTGTTCGCGTTGACGGTGAAACTGGCCACCGGCGAACTGCCTCCGACCACGCCGACGATCACGTCGCCGCCACCCGCCAGGATGTTCAGCGCGAAGGCGCCGTTCACCGTGCCCAAGGTCACGTCGTTCGCCGCATTGGACCCGGTGAGCGTGATCGCGCCGCCGCCGGTCGCGAGCGTCGTCGCGCCCGTCACCGTCACGCCCGCGCCCGCGGTGTTTACGGTCAAGGTGCCGTTCAACGTGGTCGCGCCCGTGTAACTCTGCGCGCCCGAGGTCGTCACGGCCTGCACGTCGATGGTGCCGCCCGAAGCCGCAATCGTAAGCGTGGTAAGCGCAGAAGCGCCGACCGTGCCGCTGATGGATACGTCGCCGCCGCCGGCGGTGATGCCCAGGGAGAACCCGCCGGTCACCGCGGCCAGGTTCACGTCGTTCGCGGCGTCGCTGCCGGTAAGCTGGATGGTGCTGTTGCCGGTCAGCGTAAGCGTGCCGGAAACGCTCACGCCGTTCCCCGCCGTGGTCGAGATCAGATCGCCGTTCAAGCTGACGGGCCCGGTGTAGGTCTGCCCATTGGCGGTTCGCACGGAACGAAAGCTCATCGAGCCGCCCGTGGCGCTCATGCTGGACAGCGCGCCCAGCAGGCCGATGTCGCCCCCGGCCGTGATCGTTCCCGTGCCCGCATTCAGGACCAGCGCGAAGGCGCCGTTGACGGTCGAGGATGCCCCCGAGAAGGTGATGTTCGCGTCGGTTGCCGTGGCGTCGGTGTCGATGGTCACAGCGGCGCCCAGGGTCACGGGCCCGGTCAAGGTGACGGCCCCCGCAATCGTGGCTGCGCCGCCGTCGGTACTCAGGTTGCCGTTCAGAGTGATTCCGCCCCCGCCTGAATTCACAGAAATAGTTCCGGCGGCCGTTCCATTGGTGGTGAGCGCTGCGACTTGAATCGTGCCGGCTCCACCTGCGTTCGAGCCAAGCGTAAGTGAAATCGATCCGGTTCCCGAACTGATCGATGAACCGGCTCCCATGGTGATGTTGCCGGTGCCACTGTCTCTATTACTCGCCACGGCTTCATCGTTGGCCTTGAAGGAAATGTTGGAGTTGGTGGTGCTGATTGCAACGCCAGCGTTGACAATAATGTCACGCCCGGCCTGAACCGTGAGGGTTGCGGCACCCGTCATTGCCAAGTCCGCGGTGAACGTAACATCGTTTGTAGCCTGGATAACGATGTTGCCCTGGCCGATGAGTGCAGACACGTTGATGCTGATGGTATTTCCAGACTGCGCCGCAAATGTACTTACATCTGCAATGGTCCCTGAACCACTCGAGCCGACGATCACGTTCTTGGGATCAAGCAGCCACGTGCCGCACAGGCCTAGTTCGGCAGAAACGTTGATCCTGGCTTCCATCGAAACTACGAGATTTTCCTTGCCGGAGGTCTCGATAAAGCCGCCGTTGCCGCCGTTCTGGCCGCCGCGCGCGGCGATCTCGCCGCCGATGTAGGTCCCGCCGTCGGCCCACACAATCACCGTGCCGCCGTTCCCGACGTCCAGCGCGTCGGCGAAGATCCTGACGCCGTCGCCGACGAAGGTCGTCTGCGCGTTCGGCAGCGGCCCGCTCCCCTGGTAGCTCCCGCCGATGTTGATCTGCCCGCCGCCCAGGTCGCCGGAGGCGTTCAGCACCGCGTTGCCGTTCAGGTCCACGATCTCGGCCAGGACTTCGATCGTGCCGCCGATCGTCTTGCCGCCCACGATGCGCTGCGCCGTCAGCGTGCCGGAGTTGCTCACCCGCCCGCCGTCGGCGCGCAGCAGGATGCGCCCGCCTTCTTCGACCACCGAGGTCGCGTTGACGACGCCGGAGTTGTTGATCGCGAGCTGGTACAGGTTGCCCTGCGCCTGGAGTTCGGCCTTGGCCGCCTCGATCACCCCGGCGTTCTCGATGCCCGTCCCGCCGATGCTTTCGCCCACCGGCTGGATGAAGACCTGGTTGTTCGACGTCAGGATCACGTCCTTGGCGGCCACGAGCCCCACGGTGCCGTTGGCGGCCTTGAGCGTGCCCTGGTTTTCAAGCTTGGCGGCGATCAGGAAGATGTTGCCTTCGCTCGCCTCGATCCGCCCGAGGTTCACGATCGCCTCGTTCGAACTCCCCACGAAATGCAGGTCGCCGCCGTTCAGGAAGGCCGAGTCGGGAATATCGAGCGTCGAGGCGGTAAAGCCGGCGGTGTTGATCACGCCCGTCGCGCCCACCACCACGCCACTGGGATTGATCAGGTACACGCGGCCGTTCGAGAGCAGGCTGCCGTCGATCCGGCTGGGCATGCCGCCGGTGACGCGGTTCAGGACCGCCGAGTTCGAACCGGGCTGAATGAAATTGGCCGTGCCGCCCTGCGGGACGCCGAAGCTGTTCCAGTTGATGACCGTCTTGTTGCTGCCGGTGGTAACCGTGAGGTTGCTGCCGTTCTGCTGGATGGTCGCCGATCCACCCACCACTTGCGGGCCGCTGGCCTCCGTGCCCAGTGCCAGTGCCGTGCACAGGCACTGTAGGGCGGCCAAACCCGCAAGAGGGCGTTTTAGCATGGGACTACCTCCCGAAAACGACACCGGCTTTGGGTGCAAAAGAACGTCCGGTTGTTGTAGCGCAACGTACCATTTTTTCAAAGGTAATATGATTTCTTCGCGTGCAGGTTCACGAAGTGCACAAACTCGTTCGATTGGGCAACGATTTTAGGGGGTTTAGGACATCCAGAGTCAGGATATTGTTAGGGTTTTTTGAGTTTTTCCAAGGCGGTCTTGGCGGCGGCATGCCCGGCGGTCGCGGCCTTCTGGTAGTACTCGGAGGCCTTGGCCAAATCCTTGGGGACGCCGACGCCGTTCTCGTACGCGCTGCCCAAGGCGTACTGCCCGTCCGGGAAATTCTGTTCCGCGGCCTTTTTGAACCAGACGAGCGCGCCGTCGGGGTTCTTGGCGACTCCGCTGCCGTCCTTGAGCATGATGCCGACGTTGGTCTGCGCCTGGGCGTTGCCGGCTTCGGCGGCCTTGAGCATCAGGGTATAGGCGAGCGTCTCGTTCTTCTCGACGCCGGTGCCCTTGAAGAGCATCACCGCGAGCTGCAGGCAGGATTCGACGTGTCCGCGCAGGATGCCCTTGCGGAACCATTCGGCGGCCTTGGCGAGGTCCTGGGGCGTGCCCTGGCCGTTCGTGAGCATGATCCCGAGGTTGTACTGGGCCTGCAAGTTGCCCTGTTCGGCGGCGCGGGTCATCCAGGCGAAGGATTCGGCCTGGTTGATCCCGACGCCCTGCCCGTTCAGGAGCATCACGGCATAGGTAAGCTGCGCGACGGCGACGTTCTGTTCGGCGGCCTCGCGGTACAGCTTCGCGGCCTTCCCGGCATCCTGCGTCACGCCCTTGCCGGCCAGGTACAGCGCGGCAAGTTCGCTCTTGGCTTCGGCGTGCCCGGCATCGGCGGCCTTCTGGAAGTTCTCGGCGGCCTTGGCGGCATCTTCGGCGGCGCCCTTGCCGTCCTTGTACTGCACGCCGACCTGGAACCAGCCGTCGGCGCTGCCCTGGTCGGCGGCCTTGCCGGCCCACTGCAGGGCCTCGGTCTCGTTCTTGGCGACGCCCAGGCCCTTGAAGAGGCAGCCGGCGTACTGGACCTGCGCGCCCGCGTGCCCCTGGGTCGCGGCGGCCTTGAACCAGAGCGCGGCCTTGGCGAAGTCCTGCGTCACGCCCAGCCCGTTGAAGCAGATCAGGCCCATCTGGAACTGCGCTTCGGCGTTGCCGAGGTCGGCGGCCTTGCGGTGCCAGGAGGCGTACTCGGCCAGGTCGCGGTAGACGGCGCCGTTGCCGTCGCGGTCCTTGCCGTCCTTGTACAGGCTGCCGAGGTACATCATCGCCTCGGGGCTCTTGGCTTCGGTGGCCTTGCCGAGCCACTGCATCCCGCCGGAGAGGTCCTGCTTGAGGCCCTGGCCGGTGATCATCATGCGCGCGAGCTGGACCTGCGCGCTGGGCTGGCCCTTCTCCGCGGCCTTCTGGAAGGCGTCGGTGGCCTTGGCGAGGTCCTGGGGGACGCCCAGGCCGCTGTAGTACAGGATGCCGAGGTTGTGGAGCGCGGTGATGTTGCCCTTGGCGTAGGACTTCTGGAAGGCCTCGAAGGCTTCGGGGTACTTCTTCTGTTTGACGAACTCCACGCCCGCGGTCAGTTCGGCCTCGCCGGCCTTCGGCGGTTCGATCTTCTGTTCGGCCCGCGCCGCACCGGCGCCCAGGCACAGCACCGCCACGCAGAGCAGCCCACCGAGCTTCGTCATGATCCCGTTTCTCCAAGCGCGCCAGACTCGAGCAGGCGCGAAGCGTATCCTTTGCCCGTTGCCTCGAAAAGGGATTTTCCATCCGTCCTGCTCAAAACCAGCCCGCCGTAAGAGATTCCGTGGAATCGTTTAAGAAAAGTACCTTGCGACCGCCCGGGCCGGGATAGAGTAGCGAGAGGATCATTACAAGGTGCATTGAGGACGACATGGCGGATCCGGTCGGGCAGACGATCGCGGGGTACCCCATCGAGAAACCGCTCGACCGCGGCGCCTACGATCTGCTCTACCAGGCCCAGACCTCCGCGCAGCCCCTCGCCGTCAAACTCCTCCGCGACGACCTTCGTACCGACGCCGCGCTGGCTTCGCAGATCATGGCCGGCTGGGAAAAGACCCGCCCGGTCGTGCACTCGAACCTCGTGGTCGCCTACTCCTGCGGGCAGGATGCCTCTTTCGGGCCCTATTGCATCGAAGAAGTCGTCAAGTCGCGCACCCTGCGCAAGCTGGTGCTCGACGGGACCAAGATCGCCTGGCGCGACGCGATGGAGATCGCGACGCAGCTCGCCACGGCCGTCAAGGCGCTCCACGACGCCGGCGTGACCCACGGCGACATCCACCCCGGCGCGATCCTGATCACGCTCGACCAGGACGTGAAGCTGGAAGGCGCCGGAACGCTTTCGGCGGTGACGCGCCCGCTGCCCGGCATTCAGACGGGCGCGGCGGCGGGTTATTCGGCCCCCGAACGGCTGCGCGGCGCGGCGGCGACGCCCGCGAGCGACGTCTACGGCATCGGCGCGAGCCTGTTCTTCCTGCTGGCGGGGCGCGACCTCTTTCCCGGCGGCGACACGCACGCCGTCGCCAAGGCCGCGATCGAGAAACCCCCGACGCCGCTGGCGACGCTCGCGCCGGAACTGGCGCCCGGCGTGGCGGAGTTCGTCGAGCGGATGCTGGCCAAGAACCCCGCGGCGCGGTACGCCAACGCCGACGAAGTGCTCGCGGATCTGAACAACCTGCGCGCGGGCAAGCCGCTCTCGCCGCCCAAGGCCGCGCCCGCGGCGGCGCCGAAGAAGAGTTCG
Source organism: Planctomycetota bacterium (assembly GCA_026184295.1). Classification (GTDB taxonomy): domain Bacteria; phylum Planctomycetota; class SZUA-567; order H5-PLA8; family H5-PLA8; genus JACQFI01. The sequence goes on along the minus strand of JAHCJK010000007.1, from coordinate 21,839 downwards.
CCCAGCCTGGCCGGCATCGCGCCCAGCGCGCCGGACACCGTCATCAAGGCCGAGACCAGCCTGATGTCCAATCCCGCATCGGCGCGAAAGGGTTCCTCGGCGGCGCTCCCGAAGCCGGGTTCGTCGGCCGCGCTGCCGCGCCCGGGCGCGGCGGGCCGGCTGGAAAACCGCGCCTCGGGCCTGCGCCCCGGCGTGATCGGCAACGACCCGCGCCGATCGGGCATGGGCTTCGCCTCGGGGTTGAATCCCTCGGTCTCGCCCAGCGAGTCCGGCCGCCTGCGCGCGACGGGCGCGGCCGTCTTCGGCAAGCTCGAGACGCAGGTCGGTTCGACGATTCCGCAAAGCGAGGCCGAACGGCAGGGCGACGACCTTTTCCGCCGCGGGCAACTGGCCCTGGCCATGCGTTCCTGGCAGGAAGGCTGGGACAAGGGGAACCAGCACGCCGGGCTGCGCGCAAAGCTGGACATGGGCCAGCGCGAACTGCGCAAGAGCCAGTATCAGACCTCGATCAACGAGGCCAAGTGGTGCTTCGAGGCCGGGCAGTACAACGCCGCGGTCGAACGCGCCCAGGAGGCCCTGACCTTCGCCGACAGCGACGTGCAGCGTTCGGAATCGAAGCTGCTGATCGACATGGCCAAGGCGAAGGAAGTGGAAGTATCGAAGAAACGTTCGACCAATAAGATCGTGATCGGCGTGGTGGCCTTCCTCGCGGTTCTGGGCGGGATGATCTATTTTCTCGTGTTCGCTGGAAAATAATTCGTATCGAACGGTTCTGCTTTATCGGAGCCACGCACATGTCCGACGACCATAATAAATCTTACCTGCCGATGCTCGCGCTGGTGGTCGCGGGCTTCCTGGTCTTCCAGGTCCTGTTTCGGTCGCAACCCCATAAACCGCTCTCCGTCCCCAAGCCTCCGGAACCGCCCACCGAGACCGCGGTGGTGCTGAAGGAGACGCCCAAGGGAACCGGCGCGGAACTCTTTCCGGCAGGTTCGCTATACGCGGACCATCATCGCATCATGTTTGCGGTCTATTTCCTCAAGGAACCGAAGGACGATCCCGTCGCCGCCTACAAGAAGGCCGTCGCCGCCCAGGCGCCGGGCATGCGCCAGATGGAACGCGCCGACCTCACCAAGAAGGACGACGCCGCAACGTTCTCATACCCCTTCACCTTCGCGGAACTCCTCGACGACCAGATCTTTCCGCCGCCGGACGAGCAAACCCTGAAGTACTTCGGCGTGGGCCTGACCCCGGAACAGACGGCCGCGCTTCCCAAGTGCAAGCACGCGCTGGTCATGCATTTCGTCAGCGACCACCCGCACGCCTTGCAGACGCTGGCGCAGGCCGCGGCGGTCGCGATGGCGGTCGCCGAACCCTACGAAGGCATTCTGTGGGACGAAGAAACGCGCCAGGCGCTCTCGCTCGACGCCTGGAAGGATCGCCGCCTGATCGACCTTGCCCATCCGGAAACCGTGATGCTGCAAAAGCACGTGACGATTCATTCGTACCGCAACGATACGACGTGCCGCATGATCACGCTGGGCATGCAGAAATTCGGGCTGCCCGACGTGGTGATTCAAAGCATCGGGGAACGCGGCACGGACAGCGGCGCCTCGCTGATCAACCTGACCTGCCAGACCCTGTGGGAACAGGGCAAGCTCGACCGGCCCGGCGTCTTGAACGTGAACGTCCAGGCGCTCAAGAACACGAAGCTGCGCGATTCGATTCAGCAGTCCTTCCGCGAGCATGCGAAAGGCAGCGGCACCGTCCACGCCACCCAGGGTACGCCCGAAGACGGCGATCCCGAAAACCGGCTGATGGAAATCGCCGGCGTGCCCAAGCCCGGCCAGGACCACCTGGTCGGCCTGGAGGCCCTGATTTCCGAGGTCTTCGGTTTTACGGAATCCCTGGTCCACGCGGACCGCGACGATCCGGAACTGATCGCGGCCCGCGACAAGGCGCGCGCGCGCATCGCGGCGCTCGCCCCCAAGATGCAAAAAGGGCTGCCCCACCAGGAATCGTTCTTGGTCAAGGCGCCCTTCCGGACGGACTCGAACGGCATCGAATGGATGTGGGTCGAGGTCACCAAGTGGGAGAAGGACGAACTGACCGGCATCCTGGCCAACGAGCCCTTCGAGGTCCATGGCCTGAAGGCCGGCGCGACGGTAAAGGTCAAGCAGGGTACGCTCTTCGATTACATCTATTACCACGCCGACGGCACCACGGAAGGCAACGAGACCTCGGCGATTCTTGAGAAGCAGCAGAAGGCGCGCGAAGGCAAGAAATAACGCCTCAGTCCGCGCGCCAGTCTTCCCCGCCCATGATCTGCACGGCCCGGTACAGGCAGTGGTTGCCCTTCTTGTCGCCGCCGCGCGCCTGGAGCATCTTGTAGATCTCGTGGATCAGCGCGGTCGCCGGCAGGGGCTGGTTCTTCGCGCGCGCGGATTCGAGCACGATCCGCAGGTCCTTCTGCTGGTGCTTGATGAAGAAGCCCGCCGAGTCGTCGCCCGCGATCATCTTCGGCCCGAGCACTTCCAGCGACCACGAACGCGCCGCGCCGTCCAGGATCGCTTCGCGCACTTTCGCGGGGTCCGCGCCCAGCCGCCGCGCGAGCATCAAGGCCTCGGCGACGCCCATGATGGAATTCACCACCAGAATCTGGTTGCAGGCCTTGGCCGCCTGGCCCATGCCGGGGCCGCCGACGAGCGTGATCTTTTTCCCGTACGAGCGCATGACGGGTTCGGCTTCGTCGAAATCGGCCGGCGCGCCGCCGCACATGATCGCGAGCGTCCCGTCGATCGCGCCCTTCTGCCCGCCGCTGATCGGCGCGTCCACGAAGCGCCAGCGGCCGTCCATGCGCGCGTGAATCTGCTGCGCGGCTTCCGGCGCGATGGTCGAATGGTCCACGAAGAGCGCGCCCGCGGAAGCCTCGCGCGTCGCGCCCGTCTTTTCGTCGAACAGCACCTGCTGGACGTCCGGACCGTCGCCGACGCAGGTGAAGACGATCTTCGCGCCGCGCGCGGCCTCGGCGGGCGTCGCGCAGACCACCCCGCCCTGCTCGGCGTAGCCTGCGGTCTTGGCCGGATTGCGGTTGAAGACGCGCACCGCGTGCCCGTGCTTCAACAGATGAAAGGCCATGGGCCGGCCCATCAGCCCAAGTCCGATAAACGCCACGGGAACGCCCGCCATGATCGCCTCCTTCGCCGGATTCGCGTGCTTAGCCGCGGATTGCCGCAGTGGAGGATAGTCAACGCGCGGGCCGGACGCCAGGAAAGCTCGCGCGCTCAGCCGTGCCGCTCGCGCCGCGCGGCCTCCCAGGCGAGGATAACGCGCTTGCGCGGGGGGCCCCAGCGGTATCCGCCCAGCGCGCCGAGCCCCTGGATCACGCGGTGGCACGGGATCAGGAAGGCGATCGAATTGCTCCCCACGGCCCGGCCGACCGCGCGCGCGGCCGAAGGCCGGCCGATGCGCCGCGCGATCTCGCCGTAGGTCGTCACCCGGCCGGAAGGCACCGCGAGCAACGCACGCCAGACCATGGCCTGAAAGTTCGTGCCCGCGACGATCACGCGCTCGAGGCGCGCGGCCTTGTTCTTGCCGCGCGGGCCAAAGATGCGCGCGGCCACCGCGGCGGTCGCGGCGGGATCCGGCGCGAGTTCCGCCTTCGGCCAGGCTTTTTGAAGCACGGCCAGCGCGGCGGTGTCGCCGCCGGGTTCGAGAAACGCGAGGTGGCAGACGCCGCGCGCAGTGACGGCGATCAGCGCGCGCCCGAAGGGCGAGGCGTGAAAACCGTAGCGGATTCCCAGGCCCGCGCCGCGCGCCTTGAATTCGCCCGGCGAGACGGCTTCGAGCGCCACGAAGAGGTCATGCAGGCGCCCGGGGCCGGAAAGCCCCGCGTCCCAGGAAGCGTCGAGCACGCTGCGGTCGCCGGCGAGGCTCCGCTTGGCGCGTTCGAGCGTCACGAGCTGCAGGAAGCGCTTAGGCGTGACCCCGGCCCAGCGCCGAAAGAGCCGTTGAAAGTGGAACTCGCTCAGGTGCGCGGCGCGGGCGATTTCCGCGAGGCCCGGCTGGCGGGCGGCGTGTTCGTCCAGGTAGCGGAGCGCGCGTTCGATGCGCGCATAGTCGGCGTCGTTCCACGTCTTCATGCCCGGCATAATACGCTTGGAAGAAGGCCCGCGCCCACCCGAATCTTGCGCACTTGCAGCGCCGGATTCCGCGCCTGTTTGGTCCGCGTTAAGCACCGGTGCGCGCGCGTTTTTCGCGCAGGCAAGAACGCCCCGCTGAGGTAAACTTCCGCCCGTGAAACTGAGCGTCCTGATTCCCGTCTACAACGAACGCTACCTCGCGGCGAAGCTCATCCGCAAGGTCATGGCGGTCAAGCTGCCCGAAGGGCTGGCGCGCGAACTGATCGTCGTGGACGACGGCTCCACCGACGGGACGCGCAAGATTCTCGAACGCCTGGCCGCCGAGATTCCCGAGATCAAATACATCCCGCACGAACGCAACCAGGGCAAGGGCGCCGCGATCCGCACCGCCATCGCCGCCGCGACGGGCGACTTCACCATCTTTCAGGACGCCGACCTCGAATACGACCCCGACGACTACCCGCGCATCATGGAACCGCTGCTCAGCGGGCAGGCCGACGTCGTGTACGGCTCGCGCTTCCAGTCCAGCGAGCGCCAGCGCGTGCTGTACTTCTGGCACTCGATGGGCAACCACTTCCTGACGCTGCTCTCGAACATCTTTACCGACCTGAACCTGACCGACATGGAGACCTGCTACAAAGCGTTCCGCACCGAAGTGCTGCGCTCGATCCCGATCCGCAGCCAGTGCTTCGGGATCGAACCGGAGATCACCGCCAAGGTTGCCAAGCGCGGCCTGCGCATCTACGAAGTGCCGATCCGCTACGACGGGCGCACGTACCTGGAAGGCAAGAAGATCACCTGGCGCGACGGCTTCCGCGCGCTGCGCGTGATCCTGACCTACCGCCTGATCGACGACATCTACGACGAAAAGATCGCGCCCGAGTACCTGATCGACCTCTCGCGCGCCCACCGCGTGAACCGCTGGACCGCCGACGCGCTGCGCCCGTTCCTGGGCGAACGCGTGCTCGAAGTCGGCTCCGGCGTCGGCGCGATGACCGGCCTGCTGCTCCCGCGCGAACGCTTCGTCGCCAGCGACGCCAAGGACGCCTACGTCACGATCCTGAAGAACCTCGCGATCCGCCGCAGCGGCATCGAGGTCGCGCGGCTCGACCCGGCCAGCGCCGAAGACTTCGCGGCCCTGAAGGGCGGGCTCGACACCATCGTCTACGTCAGCGGGCTCGAAAATCTGAACGACCCCGCCGCAGCCTTGAAGAACTTCCACGCCGCGCTGGAACCCAACGGGCGCGTGGTGATCCTGGCGCCGCAGGGCCCGTGGCTCTTTTCGCCGCTGGACCGGACGCTCGGACACCGGCGCCGCTACCGTGCCGCGGACCTGACCGCCGCGCTGGAAGCCGCGGGCTTTGCCGTCGAACAGACGTTTCAGTTCAACCGCATCGGGCTGCTGGGCTGGCTCTTCAACGGCGTGATCTGCCGGCGCGAACGCATCGCGCGCATCCAGCTCAAGCTCTTCGATTCGCTCGTCTGGCTCTTCCGCCGCATCGACTGGCTCTGGCCCTGGCCCGGCCTGGACGTCGTGGCCGTCGCGCGCAAGCCCGCCGCGTCCGGCGCGCCGGCCGCCGCCGAACTCCCGCCCGCCGCCGCCGCGGGGCACTGACCGCATGAGCGCCGACGCGAACGCGCAGCCTCCGCTTCCGCAAAACGCTCCGCCCCCGGCCGGGGAGACGCCCGCGCCCGCGCGGAAGTGGCTCTCGCCCGTCAACCTCGGCTTCCTCGCCATCCTGCTCTACGCCGCCGTGCTGCTCGGCAAAGCGCAGCTCGGCTCCCCCGGCCTGGTCGAACGCGACGGCTACTTCCACGCGCGCTTCGCGCAGATGCTCCCGGAATTCGGGCTCTCGCGAAACTTCGAATGGACCGAGTACAGCACCTGGAAGGACCGCTTCTGCGACAAGGAGTTCCTCTTCCACGTCTACCTGGTGCCGTTCGCGCGGGACGCCGCGGAGCCGCTTTCCGGAGTTCGCTGGGGCATCTGGCTGCTGACGCTCGCGATCTTCGTGACGCTGTACGCGATCCTGCGCGCGCAGCAGGCCCGCTGGCCGCTGCTCTTCGTGCTGCTGCTGCTCTGCGCCGACCATCCGTTCCTCGGGCGCATCATCATGATCCGCTCGCACGTGCTGAGCATCTCGCTGCTGCTGGCGGGGATGTATTTCCTGAGCACGAAGAACTGGAAGGCGGTCTTCCTGCTCGGATTCGTGTACGCGTGGAGCTACACCGTGCCGTTCGTGCTGCTGATGACGGCCGCGCCGTTCGTCGCCGGGCGCTGGGCCGCGGGCGGCGGGCTGGACTGGAAATCGGCCGTCGCGGCGGGCGCGGGCCCGCTGGCGGGCCTGATCCTCCATCCGTATTCGCCGCACACGCTCGAATCGATGCTCACCTACGTGGACGTGATCACCAGCGGCGCCAAGGGCCTGAGCGAAGCCGTCGAACTCGGCAACGAGATCTATCCGTACCGCACGGGCGATTTCTTCCTCGCGATGCCGCTGCTGTTCTTCCTGGTCACCGTGCTGGCGCCGGCGGGCTGGTGGCACAACCGGCGCGGCTTCGCGGTCGCGCTCTTCGTCTCGCTGCTCTGGATCGGCGCGATGTACGGCAACCACCCGATGAGCACCAAGCAGTTCCTCAAGGAACGCTGGTACGTCAACCTGGCCCTGCTGGCCTGCTGCGCGAGCGGCTGGCGCGGCGGCAAGCGGCTCTCGCCCGAGGCCCTCGGCGCCGTCTGGGCCGCGCTCTTCTGGTTCGCGATGACGATGGCCTTCTCGCGCTTCATGGAATACGCGACGCCGCTCGCCGCGCTGGCTTTGGCGCTGGTCTTCCGCGACGTGGTCAAGGGCGTGGACCTCAAGCGCGACATCTTCGACCGCTTCGGCGCGCGCGCGTACGCCCTGGCGGGCGCGGGCGCGCTCGGCCTCGCGGCGCTCTTCTGCAACACGGCGTACACCTTCAGCATCGCGGCGTACGACCTGCCGGGGAACAACTTCGCCAAGGCCGCGAAGTGGCTCGAAGCGCACACCGAACCCGGCGAGACCGTCGTCAACTTCTGGTGGGACGATTTCCCGGAACTCTACTACTACACGCGCCACTGCCATTTTCTGGTGGGGCTCGACCCGACCTACATGCAGCGCTACGCGCCCGAGAAGCTGCACCTGATCGAATACATGCGCCGCCGCGGCCGGCCGCTCGACGGCCCGCTGCTGGCGAAGACCTTCAACGCGCGCTACATGGTCCTGCGCGGCTCGGCGGCGATCGGTTATCCCGAGATGTACCTGCACTACTGGAAGGCGCAGTACGTGGACGACTACGCGGCGATCTTCGCGCTCACGGGGCCCGACGCCTACGCGCCCGAACCCGAGGCCCCCGCGCCGTGAGCCTGCGCATCGCGCTCGACTGTTCCAGCGCCGCGCGCCCCGAATCGACGGGCGTGGCGATGTACGTCCGCCGCATGGTCGAAGCCTTCGCGCGCGTGGACCGGGAAGACGCCTTCACGCTCGTCTACCGTTTCTCGCGCATCAAGAACCGCGGGAGCTTCATCGCGCCGCCGGCGGCGAACTTCCGTTCGAAGCTGATGATCGAGCGGCTGCATCCCATCTTCGCGCGGCGCATGCAGGTCTTCCACGGACTCGACGCGCGCATCCCCGGGCGCTGGATGAAGGCGAAGCTGGTCGTCACGATCCACGACGTCTACTCCGCGCTGCAATCGAAGGACTTCGCGACGCAGGAATTCCGCGAGATGAAGGACAAGCGCTACCGCGACCTGGCCGAACGCGCCGACCGCATCGTCGTCGTCAGCGAGGCCAGCCGGCGCGACGTGCTCGAGACCCTGCGCCCCGATCCGGCCAAGCTGCGCGTCGTCTACGAGGCCGGCGGGCCCGGGTTCGTTCCGCAAAGCGCGGAAGCCGTCGCCGCCGCGCGCAGGAAGCACGGGCTCGACCGGCCGTACCTGATCTACGTCGGCACGGTCAACCGGCGCAAGAACCTGCCGAACATGATCAAGGCCTTCGCGCTCGCGCGAAAGCGCGCGAAGAGCGACGCGGTCTTCGCCATCGCGGGGCGCGTGGGCTTCGGCGGCGAAGAGATTCATCACGCCATCGACGACGCCGATGCGCGCGGCGCGGTGAAGATGCTCGGCTACGTCCCCGACAGCGACGTCGCGCCGCTCTACGCCGGCGCGTGGGGCCTGCTCTTCGCCACCCTGTACGAAGGCTTCGGGATTCCCGTCGTGGAAGCCTTCGGCTGCGGCTGCCCGGTCATCGGCGGCAAGGACGGCAGCGTCCCCGAGATCGTCGCCGGCGCGGGCCTGATCGCCGATCCGAAAGACGTCGAATCCATCGCCGCCGCGATCGAGAAGATCCTTACCGACGAAGCGCTGCGCGCCTCGCTGAAGACCAAGGGCCTCGCCCGCGCGAAGGACTTTTCGTGGGACAAAGCGGCACGGTCGTGCCTGGGGATTTACAGAGAACTTATTTAGCCACAGAGATCGGCACTTTCTAGATCGCCACCCTCGCGTCTACCATTCACCTAGATTTGGGGAACAAATGGGCCAGCACCAGAAGAACCAAGCCTGATAGCAACCCGACCATTGAAATCGCCTGGATAGCGTTCGCCAGATACGCATACGCTGGGGCTTTTTGCAGGTATCTGTTGAGCGGCCACCATTCACCCACGAGCAGAAGGCAACAACAACCCGACAGCAACCGTTCGCACCATTTTTGTCGACTCGTCGGCGCGACCTTCCAAATTCCAAAAAGTCCGAGCGGCAGAAATGCCACAAACGCCCGCGTCAACAACGATGGCCAAATGGTGACCGTCACATCCGGCCACGGGGCCACGAAATACCCAAGGCCAAGGGAGACAATCAGAAAGAGCAACATCGACTCAAGCAGGGAAAAGGAGGCCATCGTAGTCTCTTCAGGGTCTCAAATCCTAGAAAGAACCATGCAGCCAGTTATCCATGAGCAGTTGGGTGGTAAAAAGCAGAACCATGGCAGGCAAGAGTCCCACCCATGGCAGGAACCAGCCGCAAACCATGTCTTCCCTGCGAATGCGCAGGATTTCATGGCCAACCAGTATGGCAAGGAGAGCATTCGCGATCCACAGTTTGCCGACGATATCCATAGCCGACTCCCGCCAGTCAGGCGTACGATTCATATTATTCATGATCGCAAGCATGATGAGTGCGAGGCAAAAAACATACACCCAGGTCGAAATGACAAGCATGGACACGGGCCATTCGGCTACACGTGCTGAACGGTACCAGCACAGGGTCGGAAACGGTTGCATGCCAACCCGCATACAAAAAATCCTCCGACCTTTGGACGACCTCGGCTTAAAGGTTCGGATAAAATCCTTTTCGAAAAAACTGGCCTTAGACGTGGTCGTTCTCTGTGTCCTCTGTGCGCTCTGTGGTGAATAAAAAACTACAACATCCCTAACGGATCGATATCGACGACGGACTCCGCGCCCTTCAATTTGCTTAGCGCCTCGGCGGCGGCGCCGTTGAAGACGGCGGCGATGGTCTCGCCGTCGGGGGCCTTCACCATCAGGTGAAAGCGGTGCGCGCCGTCGAGCATCGCGATGGGCGCGGGCGACGGTCCGAGCACTTCGATGCGCCGGCCCTCGATCTTCTTCGCCTCGGCGCGCAGCAGCACGCCGGCCTCCTTCGCGGCGGCCAGCGCTTTCTCCTTATCCTTGCCGCGCACGAGCACCCGCGCGAGCCGCGAGAACGGCGGGTAGTAGAACGCCTGGCGCTCGCGCAGTTCGTTGAGGCAGAAGCCTTCGTAATCGTGGTCGCGGGCCTCCTTCACCGAGACGTCGTGCGGCAGGTACGTCTGCACGATCACGCGCCCGCCCTTGCTGCCGCGGCCCGCGCGCCCGGCGACCTGTTCGAGCAACTGGAAGGTGCGTTCGCGCGAACGGAAGTCGGGCATGTGCAGGGCGGTGTCGGCGAGGACGATGCCGACGAGCGTCACGTTGGGAAAGTCGAGGCCTTTCGCGATCATCTGCGTGCCGACCAGCACGTCGATGCGCCCGGCGCGGAAGGCTCCGAGCGTCTCGAGATATGCCTCGCGGCGCGTCATCGTGTCGCTGTCCATGCGCGCGATGCGGGCCTCGGGAAAGACCTTGCGGACTTCCTCCTCGACGCGCTCGGTCCCCTGCCCCCAGAACTTCACGCCCGGCGACTTGCACTCGGCGCAGACCTTCGGCACGGGCTTCTCGAAGCCGCAGTAGTGGCAGGTGATCGTCTCGCGCGAACGGTGGCTGGTGAGCGTGATGTCGCAGCGTTCGCACTTTTCGGTGTGGCCGCAGTGCAGGCAGGTGATCACGGTCGCGAAGCCGCGCCGGTTGAGGAAGAGGATCGCCTGCTCGCGGCGCTCGATCGTCTCGTGCAGCGCGCGGCGCAGGGCGCGCGAGAGGTAATTGTAGCGCTTGGTGTCGCGGTTCTCCTCGCGCATGTCCACGACCGAGACCGGCGGCAACTCCGCGCCCGCGACGCGTTCGGGCAGCAGCAGCCGGCCGATGCGCCCGCTCAGCGCCGCCTGGTACGACTCGAGGCTCGGCGTCGCCGACCCGAGCACCAGCACCGCGCCGGCCAGCCGCGCGCTCCCCGCCGGTCAGGTGGCTGTGCAGCACGGCGACGCGCTCCGCGCCGAGCCGGCTCTCGAAGCGCTGCGCGGTCTGCGGCGTCAGCGCGATCTCCGGGACGAGCACGATGCCCTGCCGCCCGAGTTCCAGCGTCCGCGCGAGCGCCCGCAGGTAGACCTCGGTCTTGCCGCTCCCCGTCACGCCCTGCAGCAGAAAGGTCTTGTGCCCGTTCGACTCGATCGCGGCCTCGAGCGTTTCGAGCGCGTGCGCCTGCGCCTCGGTCAGCGCCACGTCTTCCGCCGCCTTCTGTTCGCCGCCGTAGGTCGCGCCGATGGAAAGCGCCGTCTGCTCCGCGACCGTGACGAGGCCCTGCTTCTCCAAGGCCTTCAGCGCCGTGCCGGGCGCTTCGGATTCGGCCAGAAGCGCCGGGGCCAGGCCCGAGCCTCCCGCCGCGACGACCGCGTGCAGCAGCGCGGCCTGCTTGGGGGCTTTCTTCGCGAGGGCCTCGGCCGCCGCGAGCAGTTCCTCGTGCGGCTTGGCGGCGCCGATCACGCGCGGGCGCCCGGCCGCCGCGCCGCGCTTCACGCCCGCGGGCAGCATCGCCGCGAGCACCGTGCCCAGCGAGCACGCGTACTGCCGCGCGATCCAGCGCGCGAGTTCCAGGAGTTGCGGCGTGAGCAGCGGTTCCGGCGGCGCGGCCGTGGGGGCTTCGGACGAATCCTCGGGCGCGGGCGCGGCCTCGCCGGAGTGATCCTCGTCGCCTTCTACAAGGCCTTCGTCGTCGGGCAGGATGATCTCGGTGCCCAGGTCTTCGATGGCGTACTCGCTGGGGTCGCCGTCGAGCGCCGGAGTACTTTCCTTCGCGCGCGCGGACTTGGGGTCTTCGGGCGCGCCGTCCATGCGCTTCAGCACGGCCTTCAGGCGGCCGGGGTCGAGGTTCTCGGCGACGAGGTCTTCGATGCTGCGCGGGCCGACGTAGTACCCCGGCAGCGAGCGCGGCCCGAACGGCACGAGCACGCGCGCGCCGGGCACAAGCTGCCCGCGCGTCCGTTCGTCCACCAGGTACGTAAAGGTCCCGCGCACGACGCCTTCGACGGCGACCTCGGCCAGTTCCGCGCCCGGCGGCAGCTTGGCCTTGGCCTGCGCGAGCGTCACCTTCGGGCGTTCGGCGCGCGCGCGCGGTTTTTTCTCTTCGGGCGGAGCGGGCTTCGGCGGCGGCGGGGCTTCCAGGCCCGAAAAGAGATCGGGTTCGGGCGGGGCGTCGCCTTTCGCGCCGGATTTGCGGGCCATGGTGGTGGGATCGTAATGATTCCGCGCGCGTAAACAACGCGTGGAACCGTTTCACGGGCCGCGCGCGGCAAAATCGAAACGCGGCGCTTCTGGCAGCGGGCGCGAAGGTGTGATAAGGTGCTCGCGCCGGCTCGGAAATCACTCGGCCCGGCGCGGGGGCTCCCCTTTTGGCGCGTTGGCTGGTCCTCCTGATCACCCTCGCCGCGTGGCTTGCCACGATGGCGCTGGTCTACCGCACCTACGGGCCGAAGCCGGTCGATCCCGAAGCCCTGAACAACCGCGCCTCCATCGAGGCCATCTTCGCGCAGAACGCGCCGCGCCACACACGCTGGCGCGTGTACGTGAACCTCGCCGCGATCATCGAACCCGCCATCGAGAAGAATCCCGACCTGCGCAAGATGATTCCCGACGACTGGCGCGACCGCTTCCGCCTCGACATGGCCCAGGCCGAACGCGCCGGCGCCGACCAGGGCGAGATCATGGTCGGGATCATGACCCGCGACCTTAAAGTGCGCGGCGAAGTGCGCGCGGAAGAGAAGACCTTCTTCAACCTGGCCGTCACCAAGGACGCCGTGCCCGACGCCTACCGGCCGCTCTGCGAAATCTCGCTGGAATCCACCGAGCAGGTCACGCGCGACCTGGGCCTGGAAGAATTCACCTTCAAGGCGCACATGGGCCCCATGCCCGAATCGATCATCCGCGGCGCGCGCGAAGGCAACGAACTGCGCCTCGTCCACCTGCACTACAATCCCGCGGACGGGATGAAGGTCGGCGAGGAGACCACGCGGATTCCCTTGAGCGGCGCGGCCAACCCCGCCATCGCGCTCACGCCGTTCGGCTACCGACCCGAAATCCGCGAAGGCGACCGCTGGAAGGTCGTCATGCTCGACTTCTCGGGTTCGTCGTCCGTGGAACTGGTCTCCGTCGAGTCTCGCGTGGTGGGAAAAGGCCCGATCCGCTATCATGGCCGCGACGTCATGACCTTCGAGGTGCTCGCGACGGCCGGCGAGAACGAGTACCGCGCGTGGTATTCGGCCGACGGGCACGTGATCAAGCAGCGCTTTACGATGCTGAAGATTCTGCCGCTGACTTTGATCCTGGAAGACACGCCGGCGCGGCGGATGGGCGACGCGCCCGACCCCGTCGAACCGATGGGACACTAAGCCGCACCGGAGCCGCGCGACGCCACGCCATGATCGAAATCCGCAACCTCAGCAAGCGCTACGGCGAAAAAGTCGCGCTCCACGACCTGAGCATCTCGCTCAAGCCGGGCGAAGTCTTCGCTTTCCTGGGGCCGAACGGCGCGGGCAAGACGACCACGATCAAGATTCTGACCGGGCTGGTGCGCCCTTCGTCGGGCAGCGCGGCCATCGGCGGATTCGACATCACGAAGGACGGCCTGAAGGCCAAGGCCCTGATGAGCTACGTGCCGGACGAGCCGCACCTGTACGACAAGCTGACGGCGCGCGAGTTCATGCGCATGATCGGCGACCTGTACCGCATGCCGCGCGAGACCGTCGAAACGCGCATCGCCCAGTTGGCCGAATACTTCGAACTCCACGATTTCATCGACGACCTGACCGAGAGCTTCTCGCACGGCATGAAGCAGCGCACGGTCATCGCCGCGGCGCTGCTGCACGACCCGAAGGTGCTGGTGATCGACGAACCGATGGTCGGCCTCGACCCCAAGAGCGCCCGCGACACCAAGGACCTGCTGCGCACGCTCGCGACCGAGCAGGGCCTGACCGTCTTCATGAGCACCCACACGCTCTCGGTGGCCGAGGAAGTCGCCGACCGCATCGGGATTCTCAGCCACGGGCGCCTGGTCGCCATGGGCACGCTCCAGGAACTGCGCGCGCTCCAGTCGCAGCGCGGCGGCCCCGGCCACCACCGCCTGGAAGACCTCTTCCTCGAACTGACCGGCGGCAACGGGAACGGCAAGAAGCCGGTCGCCGAGAGCTGACCGGCCGCATGCCCGCCAAATAAAAAAGCCCGCTGCGTCAGCGGGCTTTTTCACCACCATGAATGGTTGGAACTAGCGGCCCAGTTCGGTCTCGCCGACGCTCACGCTGCGGCGGTACTCGGGCGCGGGCGCCGGAGCCGGCACGTAGCGCACGGGCGCCTGCGAAACCGCTTCGGGCTTCGCGTAGACCACCGGCTGCGTCTCGGCGGGCTTCGCCATCGAGACCGGCTTGGACTTCTTCTCCGACTTGCGCGGCTTCTCCGCGGCCTGTTCCTGGCTTCCGAAATCCAGGCTCGTCTCGCCCACTTCGTTGAAGCGGCGGCGCTTCTGGACCACGCGCGTGTCTTCCGGCACGCTCATGTCCGCCGTGCCCTTGCGCTGCGAAGCGAAGACGCGCCGGTCGATGTCGGTCTCGCCCACGTCGTTGTAAAACGCCGAATCGCGGTCGTCGCGTTCGTACTTGCAGCCCGTCATCGCGACGCTCATGGCGCCCGCGACGCAAGCCAGCATCAGCGTCTTGAAGCTCATCTTCATCGTCGTCCCTCCGCCGTAAGACAGCCCCACATGGTAATGCGCGGCAACTTCAATGCCAATTATTTCCCGCCCGAAGGCTCCGCGGGCGCCGCCCCGCCATGCAGGCGCTGGAAATACCCCTGTACGATGGGCCGGTACGCCGGGTCCACGCGGTCGATTCGAGCCGCCGGCGCGGCCGGCCGCGCGCCCTTTTCCTTCGCCGGCTTGGCCGAAGGCTCCGGGGCGAGTGTTGCGCCATTGAACACTTCGTAAGCGCTTGTGCCGCCGGGCGCTACGCTCTTTTCGTCGCCCGATCTTGCCGCGCCGTAGTCCGTGCGCGCATTCACGATGCCCTTGCTCTGCGCGTACGCGCGGGCCTCTTCCATCGAGATGCCCTTCATCCGCGCCAGCGTCTGGAGGTCCGGGGGCGCCATCTTGCCGCCGCCGGGGCCGGCCTCGCGCCCATTTTTCTTTCCGCCGTCGCGTTTTTTCGGGCCGCCGTTGCCGCCCTGTCCACCATTGTTGGACGTTCCGCCCGGCCCGGCCGGACCGCCGTCGCCGCCCGCGCCGTCCGTTCCGGGCTCGTTGGGATCGGGCGCTTCGCCCAGATCGCCGGGGTCCTGCCCTTCCCCGCCGGCCTCGGGCCCCTGTGCGCCGCTGCCGCGCGAACCTTCCGGTCCTTCGGCGCGATCCCCCGGCTTCCCGCCGCCGCCGGGCGATTTTCCGCCGGGCTGCGTGCCGAGGCCCTGTTCGCCTTCCTTGCCGTCGGGCTTCACGCCGAGCTCTTCGCCGTTCGCAGGGCCCTGCTTGCCGCCCTCGGGCTTCTGCTTCGGATCGGGCGGGCCCTGCGCATCGCCGCCTTCGCCCGAAGGCCCCGAACCTTTCGGCGGCGCGTCCTTCTTGCCGCCCATGCCCTGCGGTTTTTCGTAGCCTTCGCCCTGCGCGCCTTTGCCGCCGGCCTGCCGCGTGCGCTGGCCATCCTTCTGCTGCGGTTGCCGCGGCTTCTGATCCGGCAGGTTTCCGTTCTCGAGGCGTTCGCTGTTCGGGCGTTGCAGTTCCTTGGGCCGGACGCCCGCGCCGGGGTTGTCCAGCTTCGCGACCTCGTCGGCGCTCAGGTCCGGAATCTTGCCCAGCGCATTGGGCCGCGCGAGGCTTCGCGGGGCCTTGCTGCGCGGACCGTCGAGCATCCCGGGGGCCTCGCTGCGCGAACGCGCCGAGCGGTTCGGCACCCACTTGCGCCAGGCCGAACGCCCCAGTTGCGAAGGATTGCTGCCGTCGTACGCGACGACCTGGTACTGGAAGCCCGCGGCGAGCCACGGTTCCAGACCTTTCGCGGGCAGCACCCAGCGTTCGGAAAGTTCGCGGCGTCCGGGCGGGATCGGGATCTCGTAAAAGATGTCGCGTTCGCCGCCGATCTCCGCACTGCCGCCGTCTTCGGGCGGAAGCGTGGCCAGCACCAGGCGCGCGCCGGTGAGCCCGATGTCGTCCTGGAGGCGCAGTTCGACCGGCAGGCCGTGCAGATCCGGCGCGGCGTCGGCGGGGATCACCGCGTCGGCGCTGGGCGGCAGGTCCTGCACGACGCTGAGCGCAAAGACGGCCTGCGCGCCGGCGTGCCGGTCGTCGCCCGGGGCGAGATCGACGCGCACCAGCCCCGACTGCTTGACCGGAAAAGAGAGGCGGTAGAAGGTCAGGCCTTCCTTGTCGTACAGGCGTTCGAGCGGGCCCTGTTCGCCGCCGGGCATCTCGGCGCGGCCGTCGCCCAGGTCGCCGGCGGGGCCGGCCGCGACGAGCACCGTGGCCGTCGCGCCGGCCAGCGACTGCACCGTGTCGGGGTTGGAATACCACTTGTCGGGATAGCCGGTGTAACCGGGCGATTCGATCAGCACCGCCACGCGGCGCACGCCCGCGCTGGGGCGCACGGCCACGCCGTACCACGGGGTCGAGACCACGCGGGGATGGCGGCGCGCCTGCGCTTCTTCGGACTCGTAGGCGACCAGACGGTAGACGCAGTCCTTGCGCAGCACGCCCAGCGTGCCCTTCCAGACTTCGCGGCCGTCTTCGAAGCCGCGGAAGAGCGCCCGTTCGACCGGCGCGCCTTCGCCGCCGGGATCGCGCACCTGCACGTACACCGCGCCGGCCTGACCCGAAAGCACCGCGTCCAACGCGGGCGCGTCGCCTTCGACGGCCGAGGTCTTGCCGGGGCGCACGTCTTCGAACTGCAGCGCCAGCGCGGATTCGACGGCTTCGAACGGGAAGAGCCCGCGCATGAACGCGCGGAAGAAATCGGGGCCGAAGAGCACCGCGGCGCTGAGCGTCACGGCCATGGCCGCGAGGAGCCAGAAGTTGACCGCCGTCCAAGGCAGGCGCGGCATCACCGGGCGCGAACCCGTCGCCAGCAGCACGCGCATGGCGCGGTCGGCGGAGAGTTCGGCCACCGCGGGCGGCACCGCGCCGGGATGTTCGAGCGCCTCGACGGCCGCGAGCAGGTTGCCCTGGAAGGCCGGCTGCGCCGACTCCATGCCCAGCGCGACGGCTCCGCGCCGGGGCAGGTTCTTCAGCACCAGCGCCAGCAGCGCGCCCGTACCGGCGATCAGCGCGAGCACGTAGATCGCGCGGACGACCTTGTGGGAGACCGGCGCTAGATCAAAGGTGAGGTCCGCGAGGCCCCAGAGGGCCAGGCCCGAGATCGCCGCGGCCAGGAAGATTTCGGCCGCGAGCAGGGACCAGCGCAGAACGATGTGCGTTTGAGCCGTGCGAATCCAGCGATCCGTATCGTGCAGCGGACCGGACGAGGCGTTCAGGTCGGCGCCCCTTTGGTGGACGGGCGCGGCGAGCGGGGTCATTCGGCCGAGGCCTGTTCCTTTCCTCCCCCGGCCGGCGTCAACTTCTCGAGCGCGGGCGCGGCGTCCCCGGTCTTCTTCGGTTCGTCCTTCTTGGGTTCTTCCTTCTTCGCCGGCGCGGCGGCTTCGTCGGGCGCGGGCTGAAGCGGGCGGGCCTTGCGGATGTGAACCTTGCCGCGCCAGTAATTCTTGGGGTCCCAGCCGCGGTTATCGAGGTCGCGTTCGACGTAGCAGTCCTGGCGCGCGCCTTCCACGGCCATGGCCAGGGCTTCCAGGAAGACCGGCAGCGCGTACTCCTTGCCCAGGTCGCCGACCGCGCAGCAGAACTTGATCCCGCCCACCGCGGCATCGCCGGTCTCGTCCACGATGGTGACGTTCCAGGTCTTCTTCGCATACGCGATGGCCGTCGTGACGCTCATCCAGTCGGCGTTGGCCGCGCCGGTCATGTTCGCGTCGTCCTGCGCCCACCAGCCGCGCGCGCGGTCGGCGCTGAGGTTATTCCCCTGCGCCTGCAAGCGGTCGCGGACGTTCTCGGCCCCGTGCGGACCGTCCACCGTGTCGCGGGCCGAAAGCCCAAAAGCCAACACCGCGAAGAGGCCGGCCAGTCCACTCCAAGCACGAATGCGCATGCGCAACTCCTTCTTTGCTCGCCGAGAGCCCCTAATTTTAGGCTCCCTGATTTTACCCAATTCTACCCGCTCGAATAGCCCGAAAAAAGGCGCTGTTTCGTGTCCTGCACCGTTCCCTTAACACGTTGACGTTAAAGAATTAATCTTATTAGAGGCGGAACCGGGAAGCACGGGCGGCTTGGAAACTATACGGCACAAACGAAGCCCTAAATTAAGCCCGTTCTCGCCGTCACAACATTAGGTATGTGCAATAGTTAGAACTACGTGCCGACGCGGGGACCGGAGCGCCTAGCGAGCGCCCATGCCTTCGGTAACGCTGCGCGAGTTGGGCACTTCCAAGCCGGCGGAAGGCGTCTTCTTGCCCTTCTCTCCTTTAAGGATCGGGCGGTCGTCCTTCACCGCGAACGTGTCGGTGATCGCGGGGGCCTCGGTGCGCTTGTCCGCTTCCTTGATGAAGGTCCGCACGCGCAGGTACCACGTGCCGAACTCCAGCCGCCCGGCCGGCACGACAAAGGCCGTGTTCCCTGCCGCGACGCCGTCCACACTGGGGGGCAGGGCGCGCGCGGGCGGCGCGTTCACCGGGGCGATGACCAGGTCGTCCTGCGGGGCCTTCTTGACTTCGAGCGCGGCCTTGGCGTCGGTCTGGCCCGGCGCGGGCTTGGTGATCTCAAAGGTGAGTTCGACGATGTGGCGGAAGCGGTCGATGTGGGTCTGCGTGAGCGCGTAGACGGTTCCGGCGGGCACCTGCCCCAGCGCGACGACCACGGCGTGCTCGGGGTCTTCGCTGGAGAGCCGGACGCCGTTGCCGCGGCGCATCAACCCGGCCAGTTCCTTCGCGTCGAGCGTCGGGGAAAGCAGCGCCTGGCGCGCCTTGATGCCGCCGGCTTCTTCCTTGGACCAATCGAACGTCCGGACCTTGGTCAGGTCCAGTTCTTCGCCGCGCGCGGGCATCGCCAGCAGGGCCGCGCCGGCCAGGAAGAAAAGGATGCGCGTCGTCGGCATGCCGGTTCCGCCTCGGTCTTCCAGAAAGACGCCGCCGCCCGTCCGTTCTTAGACGCCGAACCGCTTCGGGCCGTTACGCGTCGGGGCCTTCGGCCGAATCGGCCTTGCGTTCCGCGAATTCCTTGTCCAGCATCAGCAGGCCCTGGCCGTCCTTGCCCACCAGTTTGATGCGCTTGATGCAACGGGTGAAGAGCGCTTCCTCTTCCACCTGTTCGTTGACGAACCAGAACATGAAGACGCGCGCCGGGCTGTGGTGTTCGTCGGTGGCCAGGTTCAGGAGCGAATTGATCTCGCTCGCGAGTTCCTTCTCCTGCTTCAGGCCCTGCTCGAAGGCGTCCAGCGCGGACTCGAAGCCGGCCTTGGGCGCGGGGATGGGCAGGAGTTCGGTGTCGCCGCCGATGCGGTGGATGAACTCGAAGATCTTCATGGCATGGACCAGTTCTTCCTTCGCCTGGATGTGGAAGAAGTTGGCGAAGCCGGGCAGTTCCTGCTCTTCGAAGTACGCGGCCGACGCGAGGTAGTTGTAGGCCGAAGAAAATTCCTTGCCCATCTGCTTGTTCAGGGCCTTGACGATCTTGGCTTGGGATTCCATGCACGCCTCCGTTTCAGGTAAGCACAAGGCGTCATAATAGCCGACCGTGCGCCGGATTGCGCTACGTTTTCGGCGGTTCGCGAAGGCCCCGCCGCGGGGTTTGCACCGGTGCAGCTCCAGGCGTATGGTAAAATTAGACAAGTATTGGGAAGTTAATGTACTAAACAACCGCAGGAACAGGGGGTATAAAAGAACAACTTGAAACGGAGACCTTAACCCATGACCGCCCCCGTCCTGGAAGCGCAGCCGAAGACCGAGAAGGCGTCCGCGATCCGCGTCGTGGACTGCGACGTCCACCAGCTCGTCGGCCTGGCGCAATGCCGCGAGTACCTCCCCCAGCCCTTCAAGCGCATGGCCGAAAGCGGCTGCGCGCCCGGGCACCTGGGCCTGCACAACCCCATCGGCGTCGTGCGCAGCGACCTCGTCGAATCCGACGGCAAGAACGCGGCCTCGAAGCCCGACGGCATCGGCCGCACGCTGCTCGACCCGTACGGCATCGACATCGCGCTGCTCACCGGCGGCGTCTACGGCTTCTCGACGCACCCCGATCCCGACTACGCCGCGGCGGTCTGTTCGGCCTACAACTCCTACATGATCGAACACTGGCTGCCCAAGGACCCGCGCTTCCGCATGGCGATCAACGTCGCCACGCAGGACGCCGCGCTGGCCGCCGAAGAGATCGCGCGCGTGGGCTCCCACCCGGGCGTATGCGCCGCGCTGATCTCGTCGGCCACGCAGCACCCGCTCGGGCAGCGCATGTACCACCCGCTCTTCGCCGCCTGCGAGAAGTACGACCTGCCGCTGTGCCTGCACCCGGGCTCCGAAGGCACCTGCATCTCCAACCCGCCGACGGCCGCGGGCTATCCCACGCGCTACCTGGAATGGCACACCGGCATCAGTTGCACCTTCCAGGCGCACCTGGTCAGCCTGGTCTGCGAAGGCGTCTTCCAGAAGTTCCCGGGCCTGAAGATCGTGCTCGTCGAAGGCGGCGTCTCCTGGCTGCCGCCGCTGATGTGGCGGCTCGACAAGAACTGGAAGGCCCTGCGCAGCACGGTGCCGTGGATCACGCGCGCGCCCAGCGAGATCATCCAGGAACGCGTCTTCATGACCACGCAGCCGATCGAGGAACCGCCGGAGCACCGCCAGTTGAAGCAGCTCTTCGAGATGTTCGACGCCGAAAAGATGCTCCTTTTCAGCAGCGACTACCCGCACTGGGACGGCGACACGCCCGACTTTGCCGTGCGCGGCTTCCCGGAATCGTTCAAGCGCCGCGTCCTCGCGGAAAACGCCGTCGAACTCTTCGGCCTCTAAGCGCCCCTCAGGAGAATGACCGCCATGAACGCCACGCTCACCCCGGCCGCCCCCGCCGCGTCCACGCGCACCAAGCACCTCGTCGCGCCCGTGGCCGAACTCCCGCCCGGCGCGCGCAAGATCGTGAAGGCCGGCCGCTTCGAAGTCGGCGTCTTCAACCTGAAGGGCGAATACAAGGCCGCGCTGAACATCTGCCCCCACGCGCTCGCGCCCGTCTGCGCCGGCCCGGTGCGCGGCACGATGCTGCCCGCCGAGAAGGTCGAGTACAACTGGGGCATGGACGGCGAGGTGCTCTCCTGCCCCTGGCACGGCTGGGAATTCAGCCTCAAGGACGGGCGCAGCCTGCACGATCCCAAGCGCTGCGGCCTGAAAATGTTCGAGGTCGTCGTCGAAGACGGAAACGTGTACGTGCTGGCGTAGCGACGTCCCAAGAAAGGCCCGCAGGAGTACGCGCCATCGGCCCGCATCCGCACGCAGGAATCTGAAGCGATGTCCGCACCGCCGCGCAGGATCGCCCGCGCCGTCGCCGGTCCGCAGCTCACGCAGACCCACACGTATTTTCACGGCTTAATGGGCGGCGCCGTGGCGCGCCTGTTTCTCTCGAGCCAGCGCGCCGGACCCACGCCCTCCTACCACACCCACGAAGGCGAACAGGCGATCGTGGCCGTCGAAGGCGAGAGCCGCCTCGAGATTCTGCGCGAACACGGCACGGGCAAGGCGCACGCCGTCGTCCTGCCCGTGCGCGAAGGCGACCTCGCGGTGCTCAGCGCCGGGCGCCCGCACCGCTGGATCACCGCGCGCGGCGAACTGCTCGCCCTGGCCATCGACCTGAGCGAGCCCGACGGCCCCGCGCGCGCGCGCAACCCGCAGCGCGAGGACTTCGAAGGCCTGGTGCGCGCGCTCTTCGAGCCGCGCGAACCCGAGGTGATCCCGCAGGTGCTGAAGGGCGACGAAGAGTTC